>DATAVF010000072.1:0-55110 GCA_036267835.1 Caulobacteraceae bacterium
GACCTGCAAACCGGTGTGTTCGCGGGCCAGCCGCACCATCTCGGCCGAGCCGTCGAAGGCGGTGACCTGGAAGCCGGCCGCGTGCAGCGCCTTGGCGTCGCGGCCCCAGCCGCAGCCGGCCTCGAGCACCGCGCCGCCGGCCGGCAGCAGCTCCGCGAACCGGCGCAGGTCGCCGGCCATCAGGCCCTCGTCGGAGGTGCGGGCGACGAACAGCTGGCCGTTGGCGTCGTACCAACTGGTGGAGTCGGTGGCCGGCGGGCTTTCGCGCATCGCCGGCAGGCGCCTCAGATGGAGAAGCTGACGCCGCAGCCGCAGCTGGACTTGGCGTTGGGGTTCTTCACCCGGAACTCGGCCGCGGCCAGCTCGTCGGCGAAGTCGATCTCCGAACCGTTGAGCAGGGCCAGCGAGACCACGTCGACCAGGGCCGCCGCGCCATCGCGCTCGATCTTCAGGTCGTCGTCCTCGGCGGCCTCGACCAGATCGAACCGGTACTGGAAGCCGGAACAGCCGCCGCCATCCACCGCGACGCGCAGCATCAGCGGCCGGCCCTCGGCCTTGGAGATGGCGCGGATGCGATCGGCGGCCGACGATGTTAGGGTCACGCTCATGGTCAGCACAGATATAGCGACTCCGGACCCGGCTACAAAGGCGCCGCGCAAAGGTCTGCTCGCCACGGTCCTCACGTCGGTCGTGCCGCTGGGCGGCATCCTGCTGTCGCCGATATTCCTGGTGGCTGCGGCCATGAGCTTCGACGCTGGCGAAAGTCCGGCGGCGTGGACGGTGGCGATCATCTCGATCTGCATCCCGATCAGCTGCCTCGTGCTGCTGATCGTGGGCTGGGTGCTGTTCGCCGTGCGCCGCCCGACCGGTGCGCTGATCGCGATGCTGGCTCCCTTGGCGTGGGTCGTGGTGATCGTCGTGCTCTTCGCCGTCGTGATGCCGTTTCTCCGCTAGGCCCGGCGGCGACTAAGCTGTTACGCCGCACCCGCAACCCGATGAGGCCCCCATGCCGACGCCCCGCGCCGCCTTTGCTTCCGACTGGCGCGAGTCCCGCGGCCGCCGCTATCCGGAGGCCGACAGCCGCACCCGCACGCCGTTTGCCCGCGACCGGGACCGGATCATCCACACCAGCGCCTTCCGGCGGCTGAAGGAAAAGACCCAGGTGTTCGTCGCCCACGAGGGCGACACCTATCGCACCCGGCTGACCCACTCGCTGGAGGTCTCGCAGATCGCCCGCTCGATCGCCGCGGCGATGGGGCTGGACGCCGACCTCGCCGAGACCATCGCGCTGGCGCATGACCTTGGCCATCCGCCCTTCGCCCACTCCGGCGAGGATGAGCTGGAGCGGCAGATGTCCGGCTTCGGCGGCTTCGACCACAATGTGCAGACCTTCCGCGTCGTCACCGAGCTGGAGGTGCGCTACCCGAACTTCCCGGGCCTGAACCTCACCTGGGAGACGCTCGAAGGGGTGGTGAAGCACAACGGCCCGGTCTCCTCGCGGCTGCAGGAGCCGGAGTGGAAGGCGATCGTGGATTTCGACCGCGACTATGCGCTGGAGCTCGGCGGCTGGGCCTCGGCCGAGGCCCAGGTCGCGGCCCTGTCGGATGACATCGCCTACAACAATCATGACGTCGACGACGGCCTGCAGGCCGAGCTCTTCGGGATCAGCGACCTGCTGGATGTGCCGCTGATCGGCCCGATCCTCTACGCCGTGCAGACGGATTACCCCGACCTCGACGCGCGGCTGACCCGGCTCGAAGCGGTGCGGCGGATGATCGGCGCGATGATCGAGGACGTGATGGCCGAGACCGCGCAGCGGGTCGAGACAGCCAAGGTCGGTTCGGCGAGCGATGTGCGCGGCCTCAGCCATGCCCTCGTCGCCTTTTCGCACGACATGAACGAGGACCTCTCGCGGCTGCGCCAGTTCCTTTACGACCGCATGTACCGGCACTGGCGGGTCAACCGCACCCGCAGCCAGGCGCGCCGTATTCTGGCCGAGATGTTCCAGCTGTTTCTCACTGAGCCGGACGTCATTGCGGGCGAATGGGGGGCGCGGGCCCAGGCGGCGCACGACGCCGATCGGGCGCGCATCGTCTGCGACTACATCGCCGGAATGACCGACCGGTTCGCCATCGAGGAACACCGCAAGCTGTTCCAAATGGACGCATGGGGCTGACGGGCGCGGCGGACCCGGCCTCAGAGTAGACTCTTCCGACGCCTCTGATTCGCGGGGAGAGCCTTTCCGATGTCCGACTACGAACGCGGCCCCTACACGCCGCCCTCCGAGCGCCTGTCGTTCGACCCGCGTGAGCCGGTGCGCTCCGGACCGGCGCCGGTAACGCTGATCGTCAGCGCGCTGATCCTTGTGGGTATCATCGGCGGCGTGGTGCTGCTCTACCGGGGCGGCATCCGCCACAAGGGCGACGCGCCGACCGCGGTGGGCGCGCCGGTCAATGCGCTCGGGACCCTGCCGACCGCCGACGCCAACGCGACGCCGCCGGCCGCGCTGGTGATCGACAAGTCCGACAATGGGATCGCCCCGGCGCCCATCGCGCCATCCGCGCCGCCGGCCGCCGCCCTGCCGCCGCAAGCGCCGCCAGCCGCTGTGGTCGCCGGCCCGCCACCCGCCACGCCCGTCGCCGCAACGCTGCCGAAGCCGCAGCCGGTGGCAACGACGGCCGCCGCCGTACCGCCGGCGACCCCGGCCAAGCCGCCGAAGCCACTGACCATCGCCAGCCTCGCCAACGACGCGGTGCGCCAGCCGGCGGCCCCGCTGCGTCCGGCGCTTTCGGCCACTCCCGCCACGGCCATCTCCAACACCAACCCGACAGGCGACACCTGGGCGCAGATCGGCGCCTTCTCCACCGCCGCGCTGGCCGACAAAGGCTGGGGCGAAATCGCCCACTTCGACCACGCCGACATGACCGGCAAGGGCAAGCAGGTCGAGCAGACCACGCACAACGGCGCGACCTTCTACCGGACCATCGTCACCGGCTTCTCCAGCCACGCCGCCGCGGTGGCGTTCTGTGACAAGCTGAAAGCCGCGAACAAGCCCTGCATCACCAAGTGACGCGGCTGGCGGCCATCTTCGGTTGCGCCGGGCCCCGGCTGCTGCCCGAGGAAGCGGCCTTCTTCCGCGATGTGCGGCCCTGGGGGTTCATCGTCTTCCGCCGCAATGTCGAGACGCCCGAGCAGCTGCGGGCGCTGACCGAGGCGCTGGGCGCCGCCGTGGACGACGCCGATACGCCGGTGCTGGTCGACCAGGAGGGCGGGCGTGTGCAGCGCCTCGGCCCGCCGCACTGGCGCCGCTACCCGCCGGCCGGCGCGTACCGCCGCCTGCTCCCCGCCCAGCAGCAGGGGATGGTCCGGCTGGGCGCCCGGCTGATCGCCCACGACCTGGCCCTGGTCGGGATCAACGTCGACTGCGCCCCGGTGCTCGACGTTCCCGCGCTCGGCGCCCACGACGTCATCGGCGACCGGGCTTATGGCGAGGCCTGGATGGACGTCGCGGCGCTGGGCCGTGCGGCGGCCGAGGGACTGATCGCCGGCGGGGTGCTGCCTGTGCTCAAGCACATTCCGGGGCACGGCCGCGCCCTTGCCGACAGTCATGAAAGTCTGCCGCTGGTCGATGCCCCGCTCGCCGTGCTCGAACGTGACTTCGAGCCGTTCCGCGTCTGCTCCGACATGCCGATGGCCATGACCTCCCACATCGTTTACGCCGCCATCGACCCGGACAATCCTGCGACGCTCTCCAGCACGGTCATCCACGGCGTCATCCGTGGCTCGATCGGCTTCGACGGCGTGCTGATGACCGACGATCTCTCGATGAAGGCCCTCAGCGGCAGTTTCGAGACGCGGGCTCGCAGGGCCCGGGCTGCTGGATGCGACCTCGTCCTGCACTGCAACGGCGAGATGGCCGAGATGAAGGGCGTCGCGGCCGGCGCGGGCGCGCTGGACGGCCAGTGCCTGCGGCGCACCGAGGCGGCGCTTGCCCGTCTGCCGTTCGCGCCGGAGCCCTTCGACCCCCTCGAAGGATGGGCGCGCTTCACGGCCGCGTTCGGGGGACTATGGGCCCCATGAGCGAATCATTTCAGCCCGACCTCGACTTCGAAGCGACCCGCGCCGCCGTGGAGACTGGCGAGGCGCTGATCCTCGACCTCGACGCCTACGAAGGCCCGCTCGACGTGCTGCTGGCGCTGGCGCGGAGCCAGAAGGTGGACCTGCTGCAGGTCTCGATCTCGAAACTGGCCGATCAGTACCTGGCCTTCGTCCGCGAGGCGCGGCGGCTGCGCTTCTCGCTGGCCGCCGACTATCTGGTGATGGCGGCCTGGCTCGCCTGGCTGAAATCGCGGCTGCTGCTGCCCAGGCCCGCCAAGGGCGGCGACGAGCGGCCAGCGGACGAGGAAGCGCAGCACCTGGCCTTCCGCCTCGCCAAGCTGGGCGCGATGCGCGAGGCGGCCGAGAAGCTGCTGACCGGGCCGGTGCTGGGGCGCGAGGTGTTCGGCCGCGGCGACCCTGAGGAGGCGCGCATCCTCTCCTCGTCCCGGATCGCCGGGGACCTCTATGAGTTGATGGGCGCCTACGTCAGCCAGCGCAAGCGCGACACGCATCGACGTTACACACCGGTCGTGACCCGGGCCTACCCGCTGGAAGAGGCCCGCGAACGTCTGCGCGGCCTGCTGCCGGACCTGCAGCGCTGGACCCCGCTCACCGGCGTCGCGCCGATTGCGCATACCGGGCAGGGGCCGAGCCGGGCGTCCTACGTAGCCTCGACGCTCTCGGCGACGCTGGAACTGGTCCGCGAAGGCGACCTGGAAGCGCGGCAGCTAGAGCACTTCGCGGAGATCTACCTGCGCAAGCGGAAGGCGGCGTAATTCCCCTCCCCCTTGCGGGGAGGGGTGGGGGTGTGGCGCGATGGATGGAAGTTTAGGTGCGGAGCTAGTCGTCGTGGATGCGGAAGACACCTCCACCCCCGACCCCTTTCCGCAAGGGGGAGGGGAGCGCATGGTCGAGGCTTTGCTCTTCGCCGCAGCTGAGCCTCTGAGTCCCTCCGATTTGGCGCGGCGGCTCCCTGATGGCGTAGATGTGCCTGCCGCGCTCGCATCGCTGACCGAGCGCTATGCCGGCCGCGGCGTGCGCCTCGCCGAAGTGGCCGGCCGCTGGCGCTTCCAGACCGCTGAAGACCTCGCCTTCCTGATGACCGAGGAGCGGGACGAGCCGCGCAAACTGTCCCGCGCCGCGCAGGAGACCCTGGCCATCGTCGCCTATCATCAGCCGGTCACCCGGGCCGAGATCGAGGCGATCCGCGGCGTGCAGGCGAGCCGGGGCACGTTGGATGTGCTGATCGAGATCGGCTTCGTCAGGCCCCGCGGCCGGCGGCGCACGCCGGGGCGGCCGGTCACCTACGCCACCACCGACGTCTTCCTCGAGCACTTCGGCCTCGCCAGCCTTGCCGACCTGCCCGGCGCGGCCGAGATGAAGGCCGCCGGCCTGCTCGACCTCGACCTGCCGCCGGACTTCTCGGTGCCCGACCCATCGGCGGCGGCCCCGGACGACCTGCCGCTCGACGAAGAAGCCGCGCACGAGTTCCACACCGACTACGTGGGCGACGAGGACGCGTGACGCCGGGTCGCTCCTCGATTGGTTGGCGTATGTTCCGGCGCACGCCTATATAGGGCCGACGGATGACGAGTGCGGGCGCGTTGAACGAGCCGCGTCACACATATTGGAGACTTCGACATGGGCGGTTTGAGTCCGTGGCACCTGATCATCATCGCGGTCCTGGTGCTGTTGGTCTTCGGCGGACGCGGCAAGCTGTCGAGCCTGATGGGCGATGCTGCAAAGGGCGTGCGCGCCTTCCGTGACGGCCTGAAGGGCGACGAGGAGAAGCCCGCGCCCGAAGCCGCCGCCGCGCAGCCGCTGCCCGCCCCGACGCCGGAGAAGGAAACGCTCGTCCGCTAGCGCCGCGACAAGCTCCTGACCTTGCCGTAAGACGAGGCGCAGGACGCCGCTTCATCCAGGGCCCACGCCAGACCGATGTTTCCCGAAGGCCGGCTTTTCGATTTCCTGATCGTCGGCGCGGTGGCCCTCATCGTCGTCGGGCCCAAAGACCTGCCCATGCTGATGCGCAAGGTCGGGCAGTTCATGGCCAAGGTGCGCGGCATGGCGGCCGAATTCCGCGCCTCGTTCGACGAGCTGGCGCGCCAGTCCGAGCTGGATGAGTTGCGCCGCGAGGTGCAGGCCCTGCGCACCACCCGGCCGATGGACTTCGTCGCCAGGCATGTGGGCGGCGACGACGTGTTCTCCGAGATCAAGGCCGACATCGCCGACACCAACGCCCAGCTGGCCGCCAAGGCCGCGGCGGTCGCCGCGGCGCCCGACCCGGTCGCGACTCCGCCCGAGCCGCCGCCGTCGACCCCGACTGAACCCGAGCCCGCGTCGAAAGCCGCCGCCCAGTGACGGCCGTTGACGACGATTCCGACATCGAGGCGTCCCGTGCGCCGTTGATGGATCATCTGATCGAGCTGCGTCAGCGGCTCATCGTATGCGCCGTGGCGATGGCGGCCGGCTTCTTCCTGACCTTCTTCTTCGCCACCCCGCTGATCCGCTTCCTGCTGCACCCCTTCGCCATCGCTTCCACCCTGGCCGACGCGAAGAAGGCGGGGACCGCGACCGGCAGCTTCGACATGCTGATGGCGCTGATGGGCCAGCACACGGTGGGCAACCTCAAGTTCATCTCCACCGGCCCGCTGGAAGTGTTCTTCGGCAAGGTGAAGCTGGCAGGTTTCGGCGCCATCGTCGTGGCCTTCCCGGTGCTGGCCTGGCAGCTCTACCGGTTCGTCGCGCCTGGCCTTTACAAGCGCGAGCGCAACGCCTTCCTGCCCTTCCTGGTCGCCTCGCCGATCCTCTTCCTGATGGGCGCGGCGCTGGTCTACTACGTGATGCTGCCCTTCGTGCTGTGGTTCGCGCTGAACCAGCAGATCCTGGGCGGCGGACCGGGCGACGTGCAGGTCGAGCTGTTGCCCAAGCTCTCCGACTACATGTCGCTGGTGACCACCCTGGTGCTGGCCTTCGGCCTCTGCTTCCAGCTGCCGGTGGTGCTGAGCCTGTTGGGCATGGCCGGCCTCGTCACCTCCAAGATGTTGCGCGCCGGCTGGCGCTACGCGATCGTCGGCGTCTTCGCGGTCGCCGCGATCGTCACGCCGCCCGATCCGATCAGCATGATGTCGCTCGCCCTGCCGATCTGCCTGCTCTACGGCGCCTCGATCGTCTGCGTGTCGCTGATCGAGGGCAGGCGCGCCAAGGAGGACGCCGCTGCGGCGGCGTGATCGGGAGGGACGGGATGGACGAGGTCACAGGCTTGCGCCCCTTCGTGCCGGCCAGGGATTTCGCGCTTTCTAAGCGGTTCTACGCCGCGGTCGGCTTCGAGCTGGCGCGGGAGGGCGAGGCCATCGCGATCTTCCAGATGGAGCGCTTCAGCTTCATCCTGCAGAACTTCTATGTCGAAGAACTGGCTCACAATTTCATGATCCAGCTCGCCGTCCGCGACGTCGAGGCGTGGTGGCAAAAGTTGAATGCCGCCAATCTGGTGGCCGATTTTGCTGTGCAGCCGCCGCGGCCGCCGGCGCTGCAGCCGTGGGGCCTCAAGGTGGGCTACATATTCGACCCATCCGGCGTGCTCTGGCACGTGGCTGAGACCGCCGGCTAAGCCGGTCCGGCGCTTGGCTCGGGCGCCGACGCGCCTTAAGGGGAGGGCCTTCCCCCGACTTCGGCGGCTCTCCCATGCACGACATCAAGGCCATCCGTGACGATCCCGACGCGTTCGACCGCGCCTGGACCTCGCGTGGCCTGTCGCCGCAATCGGCCGAGCTGCTGAGCCTCGACGAGCGGCTGCGCGCCGCCCAGACGTCGCTGCAGGCGGCGCAGAGTCGGCGCAACGAAGCCTCCAAACTGATCGGCCAGGCCAAGGCCAGGAAGGACGAGGCGGGCGCTGCGGCGCTGATGGCCGAGGTCGAGGGGCTGAAAGGCGCGATCGCCGCCGACACCACGGTCGAGGCCGAGACGGCCGCGAGGCTGCGCGAGCTGCTGGCCGCCTTGCCCAATGTGCCTGCCGCCGACGTGCCGCCGGGCGCCGACGAGCACGACAACGTCGAGGTGCGGCGCTACGGCGAGCCGTTCAAGATCGACAACCCGAAGGACCACGTCGACCTCGGCGCGGGCCTCGGCATGATGGACTTCGGCGCGGCGGCGAAGATGGCCGGCTCGCGCTTCGTCGTACTGAAGCAGGAACTGGCGCGGCTGGAGCGGGCGCTGGGCCAGTACATGCTCGACCTGCAGACGCAGGAGCATGGCTATACGGAGGTCTCGCCGCCCTTGCTGGTGCGCTCCGAGGCGGTGTTCGGCGTCGGCCAGCTGCCGAAGTTCGAGGAAGACCTCTTCCATACCACCGACGACCGCTGGCTGATCTCTACCGCCGAAGTGGCGCTGACCAACCTGGTGCGCGAGGAGATCACCGCCGAGGAAGAGCTGCCGCTGCGCCTCACCGCGCTGACGCCATGCTTCCGCTCCGAGGCCGGGGCGTCCGGCAAGGACACCCGCGGCATGATCCGCCAGCACCAGTTCTACAAGGTGGAGCTGGTCTCGATCACTACGCCCGAGCAGAGCCAGGCCGAGCACGAGCGCATGGTCGAGTGCGCCGAGGCGGTGCTGAAGCGGCTGGAGCTGCCGTTCCGCACCGTGCTGCTCTGCACCGGCGACATGGGCTTCTCGGCCCGCAAGACCTACGACATCGAGGTCTGGCTGCCGAGCCAGGGCATGTACCGCGAGATCAGCTCTTGCTCGAACTGCGGCGACTTCCAGGCCCGGCGCATGGACGCCCGCTGCAAGAAGACCGGCGAGCGGGGCACGCGCTTCGTGCACACCCTCAACGGCTCGGGCCTCGCCGTCGGCCGCACCCTGGTGGCGCTGATGGAGAACTACCAGGACGAAAAGGGCCGCATCGCCGTGCCCCAGGCCCTGCACCGCTACCTGCCGGGGCTGACGCAGATCGGGGCGGACGCGTGAGGATCCTGCTCACCAATGACGACGGCATCAACGCCGAGGGGTTCGCCGCGTTGGAGCGGATCGCCGCGCAGCTCAGCGACGACGTGTGGGTGGCGGCGCCGGAGCATGAGCAGTCGGGCGCATCGCGGGCGCTGACCTTGTCGGAGCCGCTGAGGGTGCGGCGGGCAGGGGAGAAGCGCTTCGCCATCTCCGGCACGCCCACCGACTGCGTGATGCTGGCCATCGAAGAGCTCATGAAGGAGCATCGGCCCGATCTGGTGCTCTCCGGGGTCAACCGCGGGCACAACACGGCTGAGGACGTCACCGTGTCGGGCACCGTCGCCGGGGCCATCCAGGGCATGGCGCTGGGGGTGCCGGCGATCGCGCTCTCGCAGGCCCTGGCGGTGTTCCACGACGACGTGGTCGCCCATTGGGAAACGGCCGAGGCCTTCGCGCCCGGCATCATCGAGCGCCTGCTGGAAGCCGGCTGGCCCAAGGACGTGATCATCAACCTCAACTTCCCGAACCTGCCCCCGGAGAAGGTCGAATCGGTGGAAGTGACGCGCCAGGGCCTCAGGGACTTGCACAACATGAAGGCCGAGAAGCGCACCGACCTGCGCGGCCGCGACTACTACTGGATGGGCTTCACCGCGCGCCGCCCGACGGTGGGCGAGGGCACCGACCTGGCCGCGGTGCTGGCCGGGCGCATCTCGGTCACGCCACTGCACATCGATTTGACCCACATGCCGACCGTTCACGCCCTAAAAGGCGTGCTGGGCGGCGCCCCGCCCAAGCTTCGGGCCCACGTATGACCGAGCCGGCGCGCCAAGCCGAGACGCATGAGACGCAGGTCGCCCGCCTGATCCTGGCGCTGCGCTCGCAGGGCGTGACCGATCCAGCGGTGCTTGCGGCGATCGAGCGCACCCCGCGCGATCTCTTCACGCCCGACCTCTTCAAGCAGCGCTCGTGGGAGGATTCGGCCCTGCCGATCGCCTGCGGCCAGACCATCAGCCAGCCCTTCATCGTGGGCTTGATGACCCAGGCGCTGACGCTGGAGCCGCGGGCCCGGGTGCTCGAGATCGGCACCGGCTCCGGCTACCAGACCTCGGTGCTCTCGCGGCTGTCCCGGCTGGTCTACACGATCGAGCGCTACCGCACGCTGAAGCGCGAAGCCGAGGCCAGGTTCGAGGTGCTGAAGCTCACGAATGTGATCACCAAGTTCGGCGACGGCGGGCTGGGCTGGCCCGAGCAGGCGCCTTTCGACCGTATTCTGGTCACAGCGGCGGCGGAATCTGAGCCCACCACCTTGCTGGCCCAGCTCAAGCCCTCCGGCGTCCTTGTCGCGCCGATCGGCAAAGGTCCGGTGCAGCGGCTGATCCGCTACGCCGGCGATGGAGCGGGTTCCTTCCAGTCCGAGGTGCTGTGCGACGTGCGCTTTGTACCCTTGCTGGACGGGGTGGCGCAGGCGCTGTGAACGGGTGCGAGAGACTTAACCGATGATTAAGGGCGAACCGGCGACAGCTTCGCGTACAGTGAACACGCGGACGCGACTTGGGACGCGACTTAAGGATGGTCCGATGAGCAATCTCTGGTCGGGAGTGGCCGCGGCCCTCGTGTTGGGCGCCCTCGCCGGGTGCGCCAGCCCTGCATACCCGATCGAGGAAGGCCAGGCGCCGCCGCGATTGGAGCAGCCCCGGCCGCAGTATCCGATCGACCCGGCCGAGGCCGCCTCGGCCCAGTCCGCCGCGACGCCGGCCGCCGCGCAGGCGCCGAGCCAGCCGGACCCGGCCCCGCTCGCCGCCCCGACAGCCCCGGTGCGCAGCGAGTCGCTGCCACCGCCGTCCGCCGACGCCTCGCCCTCGACGCCATCGGGCGGCTCGCTGCAGCACGCCTCGCTGACCACCGAGGCCGATCCGGCCGCGCCGGCCGGCGCCACGTCCCTGCCGCCCGCCGCGCCGGCCCCGGCGCCGGTCGTGACCCAGACCGCGACCGAATCGCCGGCGCCGCCCGAACCCGCGATGACGCCGCAGACGGTGATCCATGACGGCCCGGCGGCCGCGCCGGCGCCCGCCGCCGCGCCGGCCCCGATCCACGAGGCCTACAACTCGAGCCCGATGCACAGCGGCGGCGGCTATGCGGTCGACGGCCGCGTGGTCGATGGCTCCGGCGACATCTTCGAGAACTACGAGGTGCAGCGCGGCGACCACATCGATGCCCTGGCCCGCGCCTTCAACACCACCCGCACCATCCTCTTGGACGCCAACTCGATCCGCGCGCCCTACGTCATCCGCCCGGGCCAGATCATCAAGGTGCCGGTGGCCAAGGCCTATGTCACCCAGAGCGGCGACACCCTGGTGGGCATCGCACGGCGCTTCTCGGTGGGCATCGGCGAACTGGCCGAGATCAACCACATCACCGAGCACGCGCCGCTGCGGCCTGGCATGCAGATCGGCCTGCCCTCATCAATGCGCGACCGTGGTCCGCTGCCTGAGTCGCAATATGCCGAGATCGCGCCGTCCACCTCCACCTCCAGCTACCGCACCGAGCCGTATGTGCCGGGTCCGCCGCAGCAGCCGCGCATCAGCCAGGTGAGGCCGGCCGAGCCGTCGCTGACGCCCGACCACGGCACCACCAGCTACGCCGGCTCGCAGCTCCCCGGCGCGACGGCCCAAGCCTCGTTTGGCATGACCGACGCGCAGATCTCGCAGGCGGCGCACGGCCGCTTCGTCTGGCCGGTGCAGGGCGACATCCTCTCGCGTTTCGGGCCGCAGGGCGTCGGCCGCCGCAACGATGGCGTCGATATCAAGGCCCCCAGCGGCGCCCCGGTGCGCGCCGCGGCGGCCGGCGAGGTGGTCTACGCTGGCGACCAGGTGCCGGGCTTCGGCAACCTCGTGCTGATCAAGCACGCCGACGGCTGGGTCACCGCCTACGCCCACCTCGACCAGGTCAACGTGCAGATGAAGCAGACCGTGACCCAGGGTCAGTCGGTCGGCTCGGTCGGCACCAC
This sequence comes from Caulobacteraceae bacterium, assembly GCA_036267835.1. Classification (GTDB taxonomy): domain Bacteria; phylum Pseudomonadota; class Alphaproteobacteria; order Caulobacterales; family Caulobacteraceae; genus Acaudatibacter. Next base: position 12,050 of record DATAVF010000072.1, read on the forward strand.
CGGCGGCGCGGCCGAACCCGAGCTGCACTTCGAAGTCCGCTACGCCCCATCCCCTGCCGACAAGGCCAAGCCCGTCGATCCGGTCCTGGTGCTGCCGCAGAGCTGAGTTCCCTTCTCCTCCTGCGGGAGAAGGTGGCGCGTAGCGCCGGATGAGGGGTGTCGGCGCCAGTTGACGAGATTGGCGCGGTCAGCTCTTGCCGGCAGGCACGGCGCTAAACCCCTCATCCGTCGCCTTCGGCGACACCTTCTCCCGCAAGGGGAGAAGGGAGTCAGAGTGGCAAGGGCTTGCCCAGTTCCCCCGCCAGGTCGCGAATGAACTGCCATGCGACCCGCCCCGAGCGCGCCCCGCGCAGCTGCGACCATTGCAGCGCGCGGCGGTCGAGCTCCGGCGCCACCAGGTCGAAGCGCACGGCGTAGGCGCGGATCGCCGCCAGGTAGACGTCCTGGTCCATCGGCGGGAAGCCGATCCAGAGGCCGAAGCGGTCGGAGACGCTGACTTCCTCCTCGGCGTCCTCGGCGGCGGCGATCATGCCGCGGCTCTCGACATGGTCGCGGGGCATCAGGTGGCGGCGGTTGGAGGTGGCGACGAAGAGCACGTTGGCCGGCGGGCCGGAAACGCCGCCCTCCAGCGCCGACTTCAGCGCCTTGGCCGCCTGGGCGCCGTCCTCGAACGAGAGATCGTCGCAGAGCACCACGAAGCGCTCGGGCCGGCCACGCAGTTGGTCGAAGAGGGCGGGCAGGTGGGTCACGTCATCGCGGTCGATCTCGATCAGCTTCAGTGCGGCGTGAGTCTCGGCGCCGGCCATGAAGGCGGCCTTGGCCAGCGAGCTCTTGCCGGTGCCGCGCACGCCCCAGAGCAGCACGTGGTTGGCCGGCAGGCCGGCGGCGAAGCGGCTGAGGTTCTCGCCGAAGCGTAGCTTCTGGCGCTCGACCCCGACCAGCAGGTCGAGGCGCAGGGCGAAGTCCGGAGCCGGGACGAAGGCGCCGCTCTCCGGCAGATGGCGGAACAGCCGCGCGGCAGCGAAGTCGGGCGCGGCGGCCCTGGCCGGCGCCAGCCGTTCCAGCGCCTCGGCGATGCGCGTCAGCACCGGTTTGGAGTCGTCTTCCATGGCGCCTCCTTAAGCGAAGGCGCTCGCATTGCAAAAGCCGGGGCAAGTCACTAGCTTCCGGCGACTTTTCGGCAGGCGCCCCCAAGTTCAACCGGCGGCGACGCCTAGACATCTTTCCGGAGCCAGAATGACCCTTTCGCTTGCGCTCATCATTGCCGCCGCGACCCCCGCTGCGACCGCCGCGGCCGGGGGCCCGGGCGGCGACCTCATGGGCCAGCTGGTGCAGTTCGGCCCGATCCTGGTCCTGGTGGTGGCCGGCTACTTCCTGCTTTTCCGTCCGCAGCAGCAGCGCGCCAAGCAGCACCAGCAAATGGTGGCCGGCGTGAAGCGCGGCGACACGGTGGTGCTCTCCAGCGGCCTGATCGGCAAGGTGGTGCGGGTCGAGGACAAGGAACTGGGCGTCGAAGTCGCCCAGAACGTGACTGTGAAGGTGGTCAAGTCGATGGTGTCGGACGTGCGCCCCGCGGGCGGCGCCATCGCCGCCAACGACGCGAAGTCCTGATCTAGCCCATGCTCGCCCTCTCGCGCTGGAAGATCATCCTGGTCCTCGGATCGGTGATCTTCGGCATCCTCTTCTCGCTGCCCAACGTGCTGCCGGACAAGGTCTTGGCCGCGTGGCCCGGCTTCCTGCCGCACCAGCGGCTGAACCTCGGGCTCGACCTGCAAGGCGGCTCGTCGCTGCTCTACGAGGTCGATACCGATGCGCTGAAGAAGGAACGGCTCAGCGACCTCGGCGAGGAGGCGACACAGGAGCTGCGCGACGCCCAGATCACCTTCCAGGGCCTGACCACGGCGAACGGCGTGGTGGCGCTCAAGATCAACGACCTCACCCAGATCGACCAGGCCACCACGGCCTTGAACAAGGTGGGCGGCGCCGTGCCAGGCGCCGGCCGCGAGGTGACGGTGAGCCACGACGCGGCGGGCAACTTCACCGTCGCCCTCACCGCCCAGGCCATCCAGCAGGAAACCACCAACGCCGTCGCCCAGTCGATCGAGATCATCCGCCGCCGGATCGACGCGATCGGCACCAAGGAGCCCGACATCCGTCAGCAGGGCACGGACCGGATCGCCATCGAGGCGCCCGGCGAGAGCGACCCGGAAAAGCTGAAGAGCGTCGTCGGCCAGACCGCCAAGCTGACCTTCCAGATGGTGGACGAATCGATCGGTCAGGTCGGCCAGGTCGCGGACGCCACCACCCTGGTGCCGCCCGACGATGTGGTGCTGAAGGACGAGGACAAGGGCGGAACCGGCTTCATCGTGGTGAAGAAGCGGGTCTCGGTCGATGGGGGCATGCTCACCCACGCCCAGCAGGGCTTCAACCCGCAGACCAATGACGCGGTGGTCGAGTTTCGGCTCAACGGCGCCGGCGCGCACCGCTTCGGCCAGGTGACCACGGAGAGCGTCGGCCACCGCTTCGCCATCGTGCTCGACAACGCCGTGATTTCCGCACCCCGCATCGACAGCCCGATCATCGGCGGTTCAGGCGAGATCACCGGCAACTTCACCCCGGACAGCGCCAACCAGCTGGCCTTGCTGCTCAACTCGGGCGCCCTGCCGGCGCCGCTGAAGGTGGTGCAGGAGGGCACGGTCGGCGCCGACCTGGGCGCCGACGCGGTGAAGGCCGGGGTCGTCGGCCTGACCATCGGCGCGGTGCTGATCTTCACCTTCATCATCCTGGCCTACGGCCTCTTCGGCGTCTTCGCGGCCATCGCGCTGATCGTGAACATCCTGATGATGTTCGGCGCGCTCTCGATGACCCAGGCGACGCTGACCTTGCCCGGCATCGCCGGCCTGATCCTGACCATGGCCGTCGCCGTGGACGCGAATGTGCTGATCTACGAGCGGATGCGCGACGAGGCCAATTCCGGCCGCGCCGCCATGGCCGCCGCCGATCACGGCTACCGGCGCGCGCTGACCTCGATCTTCGACGCCAACGTCACCACCATGATCGCGGCGCTGATCATGTTCTCGTTCGGCGTCGGGCCGGTGAAGGGCTTTGCCTGGACCCTCTCCATCGGGGTTCTCACCTCGGTGTTCTCCGCCGTGCTGGTGACCCAACTGCTGATCGGCTGGTGGTTCCGCATCACCCGCGCCAAGACCCTGCCGATCGCCTGAGGATCTGGAGCACATGAGCAAGTACTGGCCCCTGATCCGGTTTGTGCCACGGCAGACCCACTTCAACTTCGTGGGCCTGGCGCCCTTCGCCGCGGTGCTGTCGGCGCTGCTGGTGATCGGCGCGGGCGTCTCGATCGCCGTGCAACAGGTGAACTGGGGCGTCGATTTTGTCGGCGGCACCAAGATGGAGGTCGTGACCAACGGGCCGGCGCCGACCGCGGTGATCAGCCAGCAACTGGGCGCGATGAGGGCGGTCGACCCGACGGTGCAAAGCGTCGGCGGCGGCGGCGCGGCGATCCAGTTCCGTTCGATCCCCGGCCAGGGCCCCGATGTCGCCGCCAACTTCGTGACCGCCAAGCTGCAGGCGGCGATCCCCGGCCTGCGCGTCACCGGCGTCAGCGAGGTGGGGGCCAAGGTTTCCGGCGAGCTGATCTGGAGCGGGCTGGGCGCGCTCGGCGTCGCGCTCGGGCTGATGCTGCTCTACATCTGGTTCCGGTTCCAGCTGCAGTTCGGCCTGGGCGCCATATTGGCGGTGCTGCACGACATCGTCCTGACCCTCGGCTTCCTCTCGGTGACCCGCATCGAGGTCTCGACCACCTCCATCGCCGCCATCCTCACCGTCATCGGCTACTCGATGAACGAGAAGGTGATCGCTTTCGACCGGCTGCGCGAGAACCTGCGCAAGTACAAGACCACGCCCTTGGCCGAGGTGATCAACCTCTCGGAAAACGAGCGGCTGAGCCGGACCATCATCACCGGCACCACGGCGCTGCTGGCGCTCTCCGGCTCGATCCTGAACCCGGCCTCGGCGCTCTTCTCGCTGACCGCGACCATGGCCTTCGGTATCCTGGTCGGCACCTATTCGTCGATCTACGTCGCCCTGCCGGTGATTCTGCTCTGGGGCGTGCGGCGCGACGACGAGGACGCCGCGCCGATCAAGCTGCAGCAGTCCCGGCGCTAGCGCCGGTGCGCGAGCCGCCCGCCATCGAGGCGTTCGGCCGCGGCGGCTTCCGGGTCGCCGGCGTCTGGCGGCCGGGCTCGCTGCTGATCCTGGAAGATGCGCCGCGAGACTGGCGGCCCGCCGCATTCTCCGAGGTCACCCTTGCCGACTTCGCCGCGGTGATCGCCGCGCCGCCGGGCGCGGTGGAGTTCGTGCTGCTGGGAACCGGCGCCGCGCCGGGCTTGCCAGCCCGCGCCATCCGCGACGCCTTGCGCGCCGCCGGCCTCGGCCTGGAGTTCATGGCCACCGAAGCGGCCACCCGCACCCACAACGTGCTGGCCTCGCAAGGCCGCCTCTTCGCCACGGCGCTGATCGCGGTCTGAGCCCCGAAAGCCGCGCCGCTAGATGCCGCGCCGCCACCCGTTTTCGCCCCGGTTTTCAGGGGCAGGTAAAGGTCCTATACCGAATCCGGGCTGGGACTTGGGAAGGGCACGGGAATGGCGGCGTTCTTCGGTAATCTGCGCAATACGATCATTGCGGGGCTCGTGCTTGCGGTCGCGATGATCGTGGCATTCGGTCAATTCAGCGAGAACCACTATGACACCCTGTTCTGGCAGGCGGTGCTGAGGTGGATGCACGTGTTCTTCGGCGTGCTGTGGATCGGCCTGCTTTACTACTTCAACTTCGTGCAATCGCGGAAGATGCCGGAGATTCCGGCCGAGCTGAAGCCGGCGGTAAACAAATACATCGCGCCGGAGGCTCTCTTCTGGTTCCGCTGGTCCGCGCTGATGACCGTGCTGGCCGGCATCGGCATCGTGCTGTTGCATGGCAAGGACTATGCGGCGAACGTCTTCACCTTCGGCCTGGTCAGCGCCACCGGCGCGGCCAAGATGGGCTATGTGCTGATGAGTCTCGGCATCTACATGGCCATCATCATGTTCCTGAACGTCTGGGGCGTGATCTGGCCGAACCAGAAGCGGGTGCTGGGCATCGTCGAAGCCGACGCGGAGACCAGGGCCAAGGCGGCGCGAATCGCCGGCATGGCCTCGCGGATCAACACCATGCTGTCGCTGCCGATGCTGACCGCGATGGCGATGTACGAGACGCTCTACGGCGTCAGCGTCTGATCCAGGCGCCGGGTCTGTGGACGCCGCGGCGGAGGGGCTGGACGAGCAACTCCGCCGCGTCGATCCGGACCGCTGGCTGACCAGCCGGTTCATCGCCGATCCGGCGCAGCGGACCGAGGTGGCCGCGCTCTACCTCTTCGACCACGAACTGGCTCGCGCCCGCCGCGCCGCCTCGACCGCCTTGCTGGCCGAGATCCGGCTGACCTGGTGGCGCGAGGTCCTGGACGAGATCTTCGCCGAGGGTCCGGCGCGTCACCACCCGGTGGCGCAGGCCCTGGCGGCGGCGGTGCGCCGCCACGGCCTTCCGCGAGCGCCGCTCGAGGCGATGATCGACGGGCAGATCGCGGCGCTGGACGACCCGGTGCTGGACCGCGCCGCGGCTCTCGCCTGGGCCGACGCGGTGGAGGGTTCGGCGGCGCGCCTGGCAGCCCTGGTGCTCGATGCGTCCGGGCCGGCGGACGCAGCGTCGGCCTCCGGGCGAGCCTGGGGCCTGGCGCTGCTGCTTCGGGCCGGCTTGGCGGTGCGCGAGACGATTGATCCGCTGCTGCGTGAAGCGCTGGCCGAAGCCCGGTCGGACGCGCGGCGCTTGAGCGTCAAGGCTATGCCCGCCGCCTTGCCGGCCCGCCTGGCCCGCTTCGACCTCGCCGGCCGCACGCCCGGCCGGGTCGCCAAACAGTTCAGCCTGATCCTGGCCGCCGCGGCTGGTCGCCTCTAAGCCCAGGCCGCCAGGTCGGCGAACGCCCTTTCGGCCACCGCACGCTTCCTGGCTCGGCCGCGGTCGCGCTTGCCGACGCGCGGCGCGCCGGGGACTTTCGGCGGGTCGGCCATCGGCGGCAGCAGGCCGTAGTTGATGTTCATCGGCTGGAACGAGCCCTTGCCGCCTTCGAGATGGCCGCCGGTGATGTGCTGCACCAGGGCGCCCAGCGCCGTGGTCGGCGGCGGCGCGTTCAGCCGCCCGCCCAGGCGCTCGGCGGCGGCCATGCGCCCGGCGATCAGGCCGATGGCCGCGCTCTCCACATAGCCCTCGACGCCGGTGATCTGGCCAGCGAAGCGCAGCCGCGGGTCGGCCTTCAGACGCAGCTGGGCGTCGAGCAGCTTGGGCGAATTCAGGAAGGTGTTGCGGTGCAGGCCGCCGAGGCGAGCGAACACCGCTTTCTCCAGCCCCGGAATGGTGCGGAAGATCTCGGTTTGCGCCCCGTGCTTCAGCTTGGTCTGGAAGCCGACCATGTTCCAGAGCGTGCCCAGCGCATTGTCCTGGCGCAGCTGCACGACGGCCCAGGCCTTGTCGCCGGGCGGGTGCGGATTGGTGAGGCCGACCGGCTTCATCGGGCCGTGGCGCAGGGTCTCGCGGCCCCGCTCGGCCATCACCTCGATCGGCAGGCAGCCGTCGAAATAGGGCACGTGCTCCCAGTCCTTGAACTCGGTCTTGGGGCCAGCGAGGAGCGCGTCGATGAAGGCATCGTACTGGGCCTTGTCCATCGGGCAGTTGATGTAGGCGGCCGCGTCGCCACCCGGGCCGGCCTTGTCGTAGCGCGACTGGCGCCAGGCGATGTCCATGTCGATGCTTTCGGCGTGGACGATGGGCGCGATCGCGTCGAAGAACGACAGCTCGTCCTCGCCGGTCAGCGCGCCGATGCCGGCGGCGAGGGCCGGCGAGGTGAGGGGGCCGGTGGCGACGATGACGCTGGTCCATTCGGCCGGCGGCAGACCCGCAACCTCGCCGCGCTCGACGGTGATGCGCGGGTGGGCCTCGATCGCGGCGGTGACGGCCTCGGCAAAGCCATCGCGATCGACGGCCAGGGCGCCGCCGGCGGGGGTCTGGTGGGCGTCGCCGCAGCGCAGGATCAGCGAGCCCAGCCGCCGCATCTCGGCGTGCAGCAGGCCGACGGCGTTGGCCTCCCAGTCGTCGGCGCGGAAGGAGTTGGAGCACACCAGTTCGGCCAGCCGGTCGGTCTGGTGGGCGTCGGTGCCGCGCACCGGGCGCATCTCGTGCAGCACCACATGGGCGCCGGCCTCGGCCGCCTGCCAGGCCGCTTCGGAGCCAGCGAGGCCGCCGCCAATGACGTGGATGGGGTCGGATGTGGGCTCTGGCATGGGGCCGGCGTCTTACGCCGCGGCGGCCGGGTGCGGAAGTGGCGCCGAAGCGCGACTGTGGGCATACTCTTGCTCGCGGGCCACATCAGGAGGGGCGCATGACCGAGATATCGGTCGGGGCGGCGATCGGGTCGGGCTTTGGGCTGATCACGCGAAAGCCGCTGACGGTGCTGGCGTGGGGCGCGCTGCAGGTGGGGCCGTTGCTGCTGCTGATCCCGGTCTACATCGCCTTCATCAGCAGTGTTCTCCCGCGGCTGGCGGACGCCGGATCGCAGCCGACGCAGGCCCAGATGACGCAGATGATGGGGACGATGTTTGCGGCGCAAGGCGGCATCTTCCTTGGGGCGATGGTCGCCATGCTGGCGCGCACCATGGTCTGGACGGCGAGCTGGCGCGCGGTGCTGCAACCCGAAAGGCATGCCTGGGGCTATCTGCGGCTGGGCAAGCCGGAGCTGTTCATCATCCTGCTGCTCTTCGCCGCGGGCTTTGCGGCCAACCTGGTGATGCTGCCGCTGGTTCCGTTTATCGCCATCGTGGTGATGCTGCTGGTGGCGCGTCAGTGGATCGCCGCGATCGTTGTCGGCGTGCTGGCGCTCGTCGCGATGATTGCGGTGATCGTCTACCTGGAACTGCGCTTCGTGCTGCTGGGGCCGATGATCGTCGACGACGGCGAGTTCCGCTTCGTGGAGGCCTGGCGGCTGTCGAAAGGCCGGGTCGGGAGCCTGTTCCTGATCGGCCTCGGCCTCGTGGGCGTCGGCCTGGGCGTCGAAGTCCTGGGCCTGGCGTTGGGCGCGGCGGTGTGGGCGATCATCCTGGCGACGTCAGGCTTCGGCTTCGACCATTTGCAGGGCTTCATTCAGCAGCCGCCGGCGACTCTGATCGCCGAGGTGGTCCCCTACGCCATCGGGAGCATGGTGCTCTCCATCCCGATCGTCGGCGCGCTCTCGGCCATCTTCATGGCGCCCTGGGCGCGGGCCTATCGCGACCTCGTCCCGGCGCCCACCGGGCAGACCTTCGCCTGACGGACCCTGGCCCGCGACGCGAGTTCTGCGCTAGGTTCAACGCAGTGGTTGTGGGGCGTGGCGCGTGGCGAAGGTCCAGGTGAGGGCGGCGATCGTCGCGGGGGTGGGCCTGATTCGGCGGCGACCCCTGTCGATGCTGGCCTGGGGCGTCCTGCCGGTGCTGCTGCAGGTCGCGACCCTGCTGGCGGTGGCGCCGATCTACCTCACGCTCTTTGGCCCGGCGCTCCAGGCGATGGGAGGCTACCACCCCGGCGTCGCGCCGCCGCCGCCCCCAACGCAGAGCTTTCAGCTCCAAGGCCTCGTCCAACTCGCGAACCTGGTCGAGCTTGTCGTCGGCGCCGTGATCTCCTGCGCAATCTGGCGGTCGATCCTGCACCCTGAGCGATCCAGCTTTGCCTCCGTCCGCGTCGGGAAGCCGGAACTGTTGTTTGCCGTCCTCAGCTTCGCCGGCACGATCGCGCTGACCGTCGGCCTGATCGTGTTGCTTATCCCGACCTTTATCCTTGGCGGCATCGTCGGCGGCATCTCGCACGACGTGAACATCGCCATGGCGGTGGCGCTGCCGGCGTTCACGCTCGTGGCGCTGGTCGTGGCCTGCTACCTGCTGCTGCGCTTCAGTCTGGTCGGCCCCATGATGGTGGCGGACGGGCGCTTTCACCTCTTCGAATCATGGAGCCGGACGCGGGGCCATGTCGGTAGCCTGCTGCTGGTCGGCCTTGGTGTCTTCGGCCTGGCGCTGCTTTGCCAGATCGTGGTCCTGGTGGTGCTGTTCGCGATCGGTGGCGCCGCGGTCTTCGCCGTTGGCGGTCTCGGCGCCGTGACGACGATGATCCAGCATTCGCCGCAGGCGCTGCTCGGCAAGCTCTGGCCGTTCCTCGCCGGCTACAGCGTGCTGCTCATCCCCATCGACGGATGCCTTGCCGCCATCATCGGGGCGCCGTGGGCGAGGGTCTATCAGGACCTGCACCCGGACACCTCCGACGTCTTCGCCTGACCAGGCTCAACGATGCATTGGCCGGCGCGAACCGGGTGGCGCTGCGGGCTGAAATCTGGCAGCTTCCTGCCACCTAGGCAGGCGGGGAGGCTGTAGCCGTGGCGATTTCCATCGGGTCGGCGGTTGGGTCCGGTTTCAGCCTGATCGGGCGGCGTCCGGTCTCGGTGATCAGCTGGGGATTCTTCCTCTACATCGCCATCCTCATCCTGTTCATCATCGGCATCCTGATCGTCGGCATCTCGGTGCTGTCGAAGTTCGGCACGCTCACCGACCCGGCCAGCGACCCGACGGCGAGGGCGCAAGCCGCGTTCGGGGTGTTGCTCTCGCTTTGGCCGGCGCTGCTGATCGTCGCCATCGGCGGGCTCTTCATCAACGCGATGGTGCAGGCCGCGGTCTTCCGCTCGATCCTGACGCCCGACGACCGCGGCTTCTTCTCGCTGCGATTCGGCGGCCAGGAGTTCTCCCTGGTGTTGCTCAACCTGCTCTACATCCCGATCGTGCTGGTGGTGTACCTCGTCACGGCGGTGATTTTCGGCGGGCTCATCTACCTGACCAGCCGCATGGGCGACTCCGCCGGCTGGGGCGTGCTCCTGGTCGTCCTCTTCGGGATTTTCTACGCCCTCGCCTTCATGTGGTTCGCGCTGAAGTTCTCCATGGCCGGGCCGATGACCTTCGCTGAGGGGCGGGTGCGGTTCCTCGGCTCGTGGTCGCTGACCAAGGGCGAGGGCTGGAGCCTGTTCGGCCTCGCCTGGATCATGGTTCTGGTGATCATGGGGGTCAGCATCGGCTATTCGATCATCAGCGGCATCGTCGGCATGATCTTCGGCGGCGGCTCCATGGCGCTGGCCCTGTCGCAAATGGGCGCCAGCCAGGACCCGTCGGCGCTGATCGCCCAGTGGCCGGCCCTGTTGCTCGGGCAGATCCCGGGGCTGATCATGAGCGCGGCGTTCCAGGGCCTCATCCTGGCGATCAGCGCCGGGCCGTGGGCGGACGTCTATCGCCAACTGCGCGGCTCGCCCGACGCCGCCGGCGCCTTCAGCTGAGCCAACTTCGAACGCCGGACATTTGAACGGGGCCGCGTTCGACTACGTATAGCGGGACCGCCCGGCGATTCGGGCGGGCCCGGCCAAGGACCCATGAGCGCCTTCTCGCCCCTCGACGCCGCCCTCGAAGGGATCCGCATGGTGCGCCGCGAGCCCAAGGCGGTGCTCTACTGGGTCGCCGTGTGGGCCGTGGCGCTCTCGCTGATCGCCATCATCCAGCTGCTCACCGGCGTGCGCGCCCAGCACGGCGCCACCGACGACTGGAGCGTGATCCGCCGCTTCGGCCCGCTGGCGGTGGTGCTGATCCCCACCATCCTCGGCCTGCGCGTGATGACCACCGCCACGGTCTACCGTGCGGTGCTGCGGACCGGCGAGCACGGCTGGCATCTCTTCAAGCTGGGGCCGGACGAGGCCCGCATCGCCGCGCTAACTGCCGCCGAATGGGCGCTGCTGTCGCTGCTCGGCGGCGTGCCGGCCTACCTGCTGCTGGTGCTGCTCAACCCGATCTTCGAGGTGGCGCCGGCCTTCAACCGGGTGACCGCCATCGTGGGCTTCGTCGGCACGGTGACCATCGACTTCTGGATCACCATCCGGCTCTCGCTGGCGCCGGTGCAGACCTTCGCCGAGCACCGCTTCCCGTTCCGCGACTACTGGGGCGTGGCGCGGGGCCGGTTCTGGCGCATGCTGCTTGCCTACGCGATCGTGGCGGCCGAGGTGCTGGTCTTTCTGCTGGCTTCCGTGGGGGTGGGCTTCATCTTCGGCTTCCTGACCGAGGCGGTGATCCACTGGCAAAGCGGCGGTCTTGTCCGGCGGGTGCTGCTGTGGCTGCTGGTGCCGGTCCTGGCCTTCCTGACCGGGGTGGTCTGGGTCGCGCCGCTGATCCTGATCAGCGCCTGCCAGGCCTACGTCTACCGCGCCATCCGGGCAGAGAAGGCAGCCGCGCCAGCCGCATCGGCGGTGACCGCGCCCGCATGATGCCGATCGCTGCGCCGTCGCCCAACTTCAACGCCCGCACCGGCCCGCCGGACATGCTGGTGCTGCACTACACCGGCATGCAGACCGGCGAGGCGGCGCTGGCCCGGCTGTGCGACCCGGCGGCCAAGGTCTCCTCGCACTATCTGGTCGAGGAGGACGGCCGCGTCTTCACTCTGGTGCCCGAGGCGCGCCGCGCCTGGCACGCCGGCAAGTCGTTCTGGAAGGGCGAGACCGACATCAACGCCGCCTCGGTGGGGATCGAGATCGTCAATCCTGGGCATGAGTGGGGCTACCGCGCGTTCCCCGAGGCTCAGGTCGAGGCCGTGCTGGAGCTGACCCAGGCGATCCGCTCGCGCTGGACCATTCCCGATGCTCGCATTCTCGGCCATTCCGACGTGGCCCCGGACCGCAAGGAAGACCCAGGCGAACTCTTCCCGTGGAAGCGCCTCGCCGAAGCCGGCCACGGCCTCTGGGCCGAGCCGGGCCCCGGCGCCGGCGCGCCGCTGGCTGAGGGCGAGACCGGGGTAGGGGTCTTCACCCTGCAGGCCGGCCTGACCCGGCTCGGCTACGACAGCGCCCCCAGTGGGACTTACGATGCGGCGACCGCCGCCATCGTCCGCGCCTTCCAGCGCCACTGGCGCCCAGCGCGGGTCGACGGCGTCGCCGACGGCGAAACCCGGGCGCGGCTGATGGCGGTGCTGAAGTTGGCGGCCGAATAAGGCGCGCGCTTGACCCCATAACCTTCAGCGCCCACCCTATCGTTTGGACCAGACGGCCGGGCGGTCGCCCTCTTGCTTGCGTTTCGGCGCTTGCGTGGGGGAGGAAAGTCCGGGCTCCACGGCGACAAGGCGGCGGGTAACGCCCGCCGGGGGTGACCCCAGGGATAGCGCCACAGAAAGCAAACCGCCCGCCATAGCCCTCGGGCGACGGCGGGTAAGGGTGAAAGGGTGGGGTAAGAGCCCACCGCGGACCGGGTGACCGGGACGGCATGGCAAGCCCCGCCTGGAGCAAGACCAAATAGGGACCCTCATGCCGACCTTCGGGGAGGCGGCGCCGTCGCTGGCGCTTCGGGGATCCGGGTAGGTCGCGAGAACCGGCCAGCAATGGCCGGTCCAGAGGAATGACCGTCGCCGCCGCTCTCCGGAGCAGCGGGCACAGAACCCGGCTTACAGGCCGTCTGGTCCCACTTCCTCCGCACACGCCCAATCGCGGCGGCATCGCGGCGGAGACAAGTAAACTGTCACCGAAATGACTGGCGGCTATCGCGGGCCGAGTCCCAGGCAAGTAGTTCGCTGTATGTTCTGTGGATAACCTTGCACTGTTAACTATTCCGCCCCCCTGAATCCCTCGGGTTTGTGCCATTGGTGGTAACCAGTGGCATTGTGTCCCAGTTCATCCCGTGTTAACTGCAATCATATCGCCATGGGGGTCGGAGTTTCGTCCCGAGGGGGTGGCGAGGCGTGTGCGGGCAGGGTGAGGGGCGGCCTTTTCGCGCCCTTGCGTCTGAACAGGGCGGGGCTGGGGTGTTTATCTCCACGTTCGAGAAACAACTGGACGCGAAGCGGCGCATCGTTGCGCCGGTGGAGTTCCGCACCGCGGTGCATCCGTTCGGCGGCCTGTTCTGCTTTCCCTCCATCGAGGCCGACTGCCTGGAAGGCGGCGGCGAAGCACTGTTCAAAAGCTACGCGGCATTGATTGACGAATTCCCTTTCGGGGACCCGACCCGCACCGCGCTCGAGACCTCGATCATGGGCGGCATGGTGCAGCTGAGCTTCGACCAGGCTGGTCGCATCACCCTGCCGGAGAGCCTCTGCGAGATGTTCGGCCTGACTGACTGGGTGATGGTCGTGGGCCTGGGCGAGCGCTTCCAGATCTGGTCGCGGGACGCCTGGCAGAAGCGCATCCGCGAGCAGCGCGAGATGGCCCGCGAGGCGCTGCTGGCCCGCGCCCGTCAGCGCGGCGGCGCGATGCCGGCGGCCGCCAATGAGTGACGCGCCCCACATCTCGGTGCTGCTGGGCGAGGTGGCGGACGCACTCCAGCCGGCGCCCGGCAAGCTGATCGTCGACGGCACCTTCGGCGCGGGCGGCTACAGCCGCGCCTTCCTGGCGGCCGGCGCGGACGTGGTGGCGTTCGACCGCGATCCGGCCGCGCGTCCCTTCGCCGCAGCGCTGGGTGAGGCGCCGCGGCTGCGGCTGATCCAGGCGCCGTTCTCCGGCATGGCCGATGAGCTGGGCGAGGGCGGCGCCGATGGCGTGGCGCTCGATCTCGGCGTCTCGTCGATGCAGCTGGACGAGGCCGAGCGCGGCTTTTCCTTCATGCGCGACGGGCCGCTGGACATGCGGATGGCCAATGAGGGCCCGACCGCGGCCGACATCGTCAACGACGCCGAGCCGGCCGAGCTGACCCGCATCTTTCGCCGCTTCGGCGAAGAGCCGCAGGGCCGCCGCATCGCCGGGGCCCTGGTGCGTCGCCGGGCCGAGGCGCGGTTCGAGCGCACGCTCGACCTGGCCGAGGTGGTGGAGCGGGCGCTGGGCGGGCGGCGTGGGGCCAAGACCCATCCGGCCACCCGCGTCTTTCAGGCGCTGCGCATCGCCGTCAACGCCGAGCTCGAAGAACTGGAGGCTGGCCTCGTGGCTGCCGAGCAGGTGCTGCGCGCCGGCGGGCGGCTGGCGGTGGTGACCTTCCATTCGCTGGAAGATCGGATCGTGAAGACCTTCCTCACCGAGCGCGCCGGGCGCACGCCCAGCGGCTCGCGCCATGCGCCGCCGGTTCAGCGCGGCGCGGCGCCCAGCTTCGAGCTGCTGTTCAACGGCCATCGCGGGGCGAGCGAGGCGGAGATCGCCGCCAATCCCCGCGCCCGCTCGGCCAAGCTGCGCGCCGCCGTCCGCACCGAGGCAGGCGTCTGGAGGGCCGCGGCATGAAGCTGTCGGATGTGCTGACGCGCCGGGTGCGCGGCTTCCGGGTGATCGACCTCGTGGCTCTGGCCACGGTGCTGACCCTGGCGCTGACGGTCTATGCCTTCAAGACCTCGGCCGGGGCCGAGCGCACCGACATCGCCGACATCGAATCGCAGATCCACGACGAGACCCGCACCGTGCGCCTGTTGCAGGACCAGGTGCACCGCCTCGAGAGCCCCGACCGGCTGGAGCGGCTGGCGCGGGATGACGGCCAGGCGCCGGTGAACGCCCTGCGCGAAGTCACCCCCGAGGCGCTGGCGACGACCGCGCTCTCCGCCGCGCCGACCCCGGCCGCGGCGCCGGCCCCCGCCACCCCGACCCTGCCGCCGGCTATTTCCAACGCCACGACGGAGGTTGCCGCGCAATGACCGTCGCCGACGCCATCTCCCGCCCCTTCGGCCCGATCGGCCGCTGGATCTACCGCAGGCTCTGGTGGATCGAGCATGGCTATGAGCGGGCCCGGGCCTCCGAGCAGGCCGAGGGCGACACGCGGCTGCGCATCTTCTTCGTGCTGGCCCTCTTTGGGGCCGGCTTCGTGGTGCTGGCGCTAGGGGCGACCCGCGCCGCGCTGTTCTCGCCCTATGGCCATGGCGCCGAGGTGTCGCTGCCGGCCGCCAACGCGCGCGCCGATCTCACCGACCGCAACGGCGAGGTGCTGGCCTTCGACGTCCCGCGCTTCGGCCTCTACGTCGATCCGCAGCAGATGGCCTTCCCCGACCGGGTCGAGGCCGCGCTGCTGAAGGCCGTGCCGGATATTTCGGCGACCAAGCTCGCCAAGTTCCTGGCCAGCGACAAGCGCCAGTACGTGATCGGCGGCCTGACGCCCGAGCAGCAGGCGGCGGTGCACGATCTCGGCCTTCCCGGCGTCAGTTTCGAGGAAGAGACCGGCCGCGACTATCCGCTCGACAGCTTCGCGGCCCACGTCATCGGCTTTTCATCGCGCGACGGCTTCGGCATCTCCGGCGCCGAGCGCGGCTTCGACAACGCCCTCCGCGCCGACAACGGCAAGAACCCGGTCGCCCTCTCCATCGACCTGCGGGTGCAGGCCGCCCTGGAAAACGAGCTCAACAAGGCCGTCACCGACTTTCAGCCGCAGGACGGCGTCGGCATGGTGGTCAATGTGCGCACCGGCGAGATCCTCGCCATGTCGAGCTGGCCGACCTTCAACCCGAATACGGTGACCGGCTTCGACCGCACGACCATGACCAACCACGCCGCGGCCACGGTCTACGAGCCCGGCTCGGTGATGAAGGTCTTCACCCTGGCGATGGGGCTGGATGCCGGCCTGGTGACGCCGGACACGACCTTCAACGTCGGCGCGCCGCTGACCGTCGATGGCCAGACCATCCACGACTTCGACCACGAGCCGCCAGTCCTGACGGTCAAGCAGGTCTTCACCTACTCATCCAACATCGGCGCGGCGCACATCGGCCTTCTGGCCGGGCCCGACGTGATGAGCCGTTACTACCGCGCCTTCGGCCTCTTCGATGCCGCGCCAAGCGAGCTGGCGGAGTCGGCACGGCCGCTGGTGCGGCCCAAGCTCACGGACAACATCGTGGCCTCGATGTCGTTCGGGCACTCGATCAACGTCAGCCCGCTGGCCATCGCCACCGGCATGAGCGCCATCCTCAACGGCGGCATCTACCGCCCGCTGACCCTGAAGCGCCTCGATCCGGGCCAGGCGCCGGCCACTGGCCACCGGGTGATCCAGGAGAGTACGTCGGAGACCATGCTGGGGCTGATGCGCGCCAACGTGCTGGAAGGCACTGGCACCCGCGCCGACCAGATCGGCCTGCGCGTCGGCGGCAAGACCGGCACGGCGACCAAGCTCGTCGACGGCCACTATGCCGAGGGCAAGAACGTCGCCAACCTGGCGTCCTTTGCCGCCATCTTCCCGACCGACGGGCCGATCGGCGCCGACCGCTATCTCGTGCTGATCATGCTGGATGCGCCCAAGGCTACGCCGGCCGACAGCGGCGTCACCACCGGCGGCTTCACGGCCGCGCCGGTGGCCGGGCGGGTGATCAACCGCATTGCCCCGTTCCTCGGCGTGCAGCGCGTCATCACCGCGTCCGATTTGGCGCCCAAGCCTGCGGCGAACTCGGGAGCCAACGAACGATGACCCGCCGCCGCCTCTCCGAACTCCTGCGCCGCGACCTCGCCGCCGATCCGTGGATCGAGGGCGTCACCGCCGACAGCCGCAAGGTGAAGGCGGGCTGGCTGTTCGCCGCCCTCCCGGGCGTCAAGGCCGATGGCCGCGACTTCGTGCCGGCCGCCGTCGCCGCCGGCGCGGTCGCGGTGCTCAGCGAGGGGCCGGTCGCGACCTCGGCCGCCGTGATCGAGGTGACGGACGCCCGCCGCGCCTACGCCCTGGCCGCCGCCAACTTCTGGGGCGCCCAGCCGGCCGTCTGCGTCGCCGTGACCGGCACCAACGGCAAGACCTCGGTCGCCACCTTTTGCCGGCAGATCTTCGAGCGCCTCGGCCGCGCGTCGGCCAGCATGGGCACCCTGGGCGTTCGCGCCGGGACCGACCAGATCACCCCGATGGTGGGCCTGACCACGCCGGACGCCGGCGATGTCGCCGCGCTGCTGGCCGATCTGGCCGCCCGCGGCGTCACCCACCTGGCGCTTGAAGCCTCGTCGCACGGCGTCGATCAGCGGCGGCTGGATGGGGTGAAGCTGACCGCGTCCGGCTTCCTCAACCTGACCCAGGACCACCTCGACTACCACGGCACAATGGAGGTCTACCGGGCCGCCAAGCTGCGGCTTTTCGAGACGCTGACGCCGCGCTGCGCCACCGCCGTGCTCAACGCCGACTCCGACGCCTACCCGGTCTTCGCCGCGACGGCGGTGACCAGCGGGCTCTCGGTGATGTCGGTGGGCGCGATGGGCGAGGGGCTGACCCTGGTGGGCCGCAGCTTGACCCCGGAAGGCCAGCGCCTGCGCATCGGCACCGAAGGCCGCAACTACGACGTCCGGCTGCCGCTCGCCGGCGCTTTCCAGGCCTCGAACGCCCTTGTGGCGGCCGGGCTCTGCATCGCGGCGGGCGAGCCGGCCGAAGCCGTGCTGGCGGCGCTTGAGCACATCGAGGGCGCACCCGGCCGGCTGCAGCGCGTCGGCGCCGGGCGGCGTGGCGGCGAGGCCTACGTCGACTACGCCCACACCCCCGACGGGCTGAAGACCGTGCTGCTGGCGTTGAAGCCGCATGCGACGGGCCGGCTGATCGTGGTCTTCGGCGCCGGTGGCGACCGCGACCGCGGCAAGCGGCCGATCATGGGCGAGATCGCCGCCAGCCTCGCCGACATCGCCATCGTCACCGACGACAACCCGCGCTCCGAAGTTCCGGCCGCGATCCGCGCCGAAATCCGGGCCGGGGCGCCCGGCCTGCGCGAGATCGGCGATCGGCGCGAGGCCATCCAGGCCGCCGTCGGCATGCTGCGCGAAGGCGACGTGCTGGTGGTGGCCGGCAAGGGCCACGAACGGGGCATGACCATCGGGGCCATCATCCACCCGTTCGACGACGTGGCCGAGATTGCCGCGGCGCTCGGCCTGGAGCCGGCGCATGGCTGAGCCGCTCTGGACCTCGGCGGAGATCGTTGCGGCGACCGGCGGGGCGCTGTCCGGCGCGCCGTTCAATGCGACCGGCGTTTCGATCGACACGCGCACCCTGGCGCCAGGCGACCTCTTCGTCGCCCTGGCCGGCGACCGCGACGGGCATGAGTTCGTGCAGACCGCCCTGGAGCGCGGCGCCAGTGGCGCGCTGGTCGGTAAGGTTACCGCCGGCTCGGCCATCGTCGTCCCCGATACGCTGAGGGCGCTGGAGCAGCTCGGCGTCGCGGCGCGGCAGCGGGCGGCCGGCGCGCGGCGCGGCGCGGTCACCGGGTCAGTGGGCAAGACCTCGGTCACCCAGGCGATCCGCGCCGGGTTGGAGCGGGCCGGCCGGGCGCACAGCTCGGTCAAGTCGTACAACAACCACATCGGCGTGCCGCTGACCCTGGCGCGAATGCCGCGCGATACCGAGCGGGCCGTGTTCGAGATCGGCATGAACCACGCCGATGAGATCACGCCCCTGGTCGGCATAGTGCAGCCGCAGGCCGTGGTCATCACCACCGTCGGCCACGCCCACGTCGAGAACTTCCCCGATGGCGAGGCCGGCGTGGCCCGCGCCAAGGCCGAGATTTTCGACGGGCTGACGCCCGGCGGCGTCGCGGTGCTCAACTCTGACAACAACTGGTTCGACTACCTTGCCGGCGAGGCGCGCTCGCACGGCGCCGAGGTGGTGGCGTTTGGCACGGGCGAGGCCTGCGCGGCCCAGCTCACCGGCTTCCGGCTTGTCGACGGCGGGGCCGAGGTCGAGGCGCGGCTGCGTGGCCGGCCGATGCGCTTCACCTTGCGCCAGACCGGCGCGCATTGGGGCCTGATGAGCCTGGCCTCGCTCCTGATGATGGAGGCGCTGGGCGTCTCGCTGGACGATGGCCTGGCCGCCCTGGCCGCCTACCAGCCGCTGGAAGGCCGCGGCGCGGAGCGCGATGTCATGCTGGCCGGCGGCCCCTTCCACCTGATCGACGAGAGCTACAACGCCAACCCGATCTCGGTCGGCGCCGCGCTGCAGACGCTCGGCCTGAAGCCAGCGGCGCATCGTCGCATCGCCGTGCTCACCGACATGCTCGAGCTCGGCCCGGAGTCCCTGGCCCACCATGCGGGCCTGGCACCGGCGATCGACGAGGCCAAGGTCGATCTGGTGTTCGCTGCCGGGCCGATGATGAAATCCCTCTGGGATGCGCTTCCCGCGACTCGCCAAGGCGGGTACGCCGACACCGCAGCGGGGCTCGCTCCGCTGGTCACCCGGGCCATAGAGCCTGGGGACGTGGTGATGGTGAAGGGCTCGAAAGCGTCCAATGCGAAGGCGCTCTTCGACGCCTTGGCGGCGCTCGATGCCCGGTCAGGGGGGGGCGCCTGATGCTCTATCTGCTCTACGAGCGGCTGGCCGCGGACCACCACTACATCCCCGTGCTCAACCTGATGCGTTACCTGACCTTCCGGTCGGGCATGTCGCTGGCGACAGCGCAACTGACCGTGGTGGCCATGGGCTCGCGCTTCATCCGCTGGATGCAGGCGCGCCAGGGCAAGGGCCAGCCGATCCGCGCCGACGGCATCGAGCGCCACATCGTCGAGAAGGCCGGCACGCCCACCATGGGCGGACTGATGTTCCTGGCCGGCATCGCCGTCGGCACCCTGCTGTGGGCCGATCTGGAAGACGTCTACGTCTGGATGGTGCTCTTGGTGACGCTGAGCTTCGGCGCGCTGGGCTTCCTCGACGACTACGCCAAGGTGACGAAGCAGACGACCGCGGGCATCTCCGGCTGGCTGCGGCTGATGGTGGAAGGCGGCGTCGCCGTGGTGGCGGTCGGCTGCATGGTCTGGTTCGGCCAGCCCTCGACCCTGGCCAACGACGGGCACCTGGCGACGTCGGTGGCCTTCCCGTTCTTCAAGGACGCGCTCTTAAACCTCGGCTGGTTTTACCTGGCCTTCGGCGCCCTGGTGATCATCGGCTCGTCGAACGCGGTGAACTTCACCGACGGGCTGGACGGCCTCGCCACCGTGCCGGTGCTGATCGCGGCTGGCGCCTTCGGCCTGATCGCCTACCTCGTCGGCAACTTCACCTTCGCCAAGTACCTCGACCTGCACTTCGTGCCGGGGGCCGGCGAAGTCGGGGTCTATTGCGCGGCCATGGTCGGCTCGTGCCTGGGCTTCCTTTGGTACAACGCTCCGCCGGCCAAGATCTTCATGGGCGATAGTGGCGCCCTGGCGCTGGGCGGCGGGCTGGGCGCGGTAGCGGTCTCGACCAAGCATGAGATCGTGCTGGCCATCGTCGGCGGCCTCTTCGTGCTCGAGACCGTCTCGGTGATGGTGCAGGTCGCTTCGTTCAAGTTGACCGGCAAGCGGGTGTTCCGCATGGCCCCGATCCACCACCACTTCGAGCGGCTGGGCTGGGCCGAGCCGACCATCGTGATCCGCTTCTGGATCATCGCCCTGATGCTGGCCGTCGTCGGCCTCTCCACCCTGAAGCTGCGGTAGGGGAGGGCTGGCCACGCCATGATCCCGGTCCGCGGATTTCTCGGCAAGAAGGTCGCCGTGTTCGGCCTGGCCCGCACGGGCCTCGCCGCGGCGCGCGCCCTGGCCGCTGGCGGCGCCGAGGTCGTGGTCTGGGACGAAAAGCCGGCGGCCCGCGAAGCCGCCGCCGCGCAGGGCTTCACGCTGGAAGACTTGACCACCGCCGACTGGTCGCAGCTGACCGCGCTGATGCTGTCGCCCGGCGTGCCGCTGACCCATCCCGCGCCGCACTGGACGGTGGTGAAAGCCCGCGAGGCCGGCGTCGAGATTCTCGGCGACATCGAGCTCTTCGCCCGCAGCGTGGCTGCCGCGCCGCCGCACAAGCGCCCGAAGATCGTCGCCATCACCGGCACCAACGGCAAGTCGACCACCACCGCCCTGGTCGCCCACGTCTGCCGCCAGGCCGGCCGCGACGTGCGCATCGGCGGCAACATCGGCGTGGGCGTGCTGGGCCTGGAGGACATGCATGGCGGCGCGGTCTACGTGCTGGAGCTGTCGTCCTACCAGCTCGACCTGACCTCGACCCTGAAGGCCGATGTCGCCATCATCCTCAACATCTCGCCCGACCACCTGGAGCGGCACGGCGACATGGACGGCTACGTTGCCGCCAAGCGCCGCATCCTCTTGAACCAGGGCAAGGGCGACACCGCCATCGTCGGCGTCGATGACCCGTGGTGCGCCCACATCGTCACCGAGATCACCGCCGCCAACCGGCGCACCATCGTGCCGATCAGCGCCCGCCGCTCGATGGGCCGCGGCGTCTATGCCCTGCAGGGCGTGCTCTACGACGCCACCGGCGAGCGGGTGACCGAAGTCGCCGACCTGACCCGCGCCGCCTCGCTGCCCGGCCGTCACAACTGGCAGAACGCGGCGGCCGCCTATGCCGCGGCGCGCGCCCTCGGCCTCTCCGACCAGGCGGCGACGCAAGGGCTGATGACCTTCCCGGGACTGGCCCACCGCATGGAGACGGTCGGGACCATCGGCCACGTCCGTTTCGTCAACGACAGCAAGGCCACCAACGCCGACGCCGCCCGCCAGGCGCTGTCGAGCTACCCGAAGGTCTACTGGATCGCCGGCGGCCAGCCTAAGACCGGCGGCATCGAGAGCCTGGGCGACCTCTTCGGCGGCGTGGCCAAGGCCTACCTCATCGGCGAAGCGCAGGACGATTTCGCCGCCACCCTCGAAGGCCACGCGCCCTGCGCCAAGTGCGGCGTCATGGACGTTGCCGTCCGCGCCGCCTTCGACGACGCTCGCGCCACCGGCGAGGATTCGATCGTGCTGCTCTCTCCCGCCTGCGCCTCCTTCGACCAGTACGCCGATTTCGAGGCGCGCGGCGAAGCCTTCCGCGCCGCCGTGCAGGGTCTCACCACCCCCGCGACCCACCAGGTCCGAGCCTGACATGACCGCCGAACCCGCCGCCCGCTCCGACCAACGCGCCTTCTCCCGCGCCGATCCCTCCAGTATCGGGCGCTGGTGGTGGACGGTGGATCATTGGCTGCTGGGCGCCACGCTGGCGCTGATCGCGCTGGGGGTGCTGCTCTCGTTCGGCACCAGCCCAGCGGCGGCCGAGCGGCTGGAGATACCGTTCCCGTTCCACTTCGCCGTGCGCCAGTCAATCTACGCCGTCGGCGGCGTGGTGCTGTTGCTCGTGGTCTCGATGGCCTCGCCGCGCGAGATCCGCCGCGCCGGGTTCTTCATCTACATCGCCGCGGTGGTGATGATGGCAGGCCTGATCTTCCTCGGCCACTCGGCCAAGGGCGCCACGCGCTGGGTGGAGATCGCCGGCTTCACCCTGCAGCCGTCGGAATTCATGAAGCCGGCGCTGATCGTACTGGTGGGCTGGATGTTCGCCGAGGGGCAGAAGGGCGAGGGCGTGCCCGGCGTCTCGATCGCCTTCGGAATCTACCTGCTGTCGGTCGGCCTGCTGCTGGTCGAGCCTGACGTCGGCCAGACGGTGCCGATCACCATCGCCTTCGGGGCGGCGTTCTGGATCGCCGGCGTGCCGATGAGCTGGGTGATGGCGCTGGGCGGCGTCGCGGTGACGGGCCTCGCCAGCACCTACTTCCTCTTCCAGCACGTGGCGACGCGGGTCCACGGCTTCTTCGCCCATGACAAGACCGGCGACCTGCAGCAGGTGCAGCGCGCCGGCCGCGCCATCGCCGCTGGCGGCCTCTTCGGCCGTGGCCCCGGCGAAGGCATCATGAAGCGCGACGTGCCGGACATGCACACCGACTTTGCCTACTCGGCCTCCGCCGAGGAGTACGGCCTCTGGTTCTCGCTGATCCTGATCGCGCTCTTCATGTTCCTGACCCTGCGCGGCCTCTTCAAGGCCATGCGGCTGGCGAACCCATTCGAGCAGATCGCGGCGGCGGGCCTTTTCGTTCTGGTGGGGATGCAGGCCTTCATCAACGTCGCGGTGAACCTCGACCTGATGCCGACCAAGGGCATGACCCTGCCGTTCATCTCGTATGGCGGCTCCTCGATGCTGGCGATGGGGCTGACCCTGGGCATGGCCCTGGCGCTGACCCGCTCGACGCCCGGCGCCTACAAGACCCGCGAGACCTTCGCCAAGGCGGGCGGCTTTGACTGACGCCGCGGCGCGGCCGGCCCGGCTGGCGGTCGTCGCCGCCGGCGGCACCGGCGGGCACCTCTTCCCGGCGCAGGCCCTGGCGCAGGTGCTGGTGAACCGCGGCTGGCGCGTTGTGCTGGCCACCGACGAGCGGGCGCAGACCCTATCGAAGGACTTCCCGGCCGAGCGCCGCATCCCGCTCTCGGCCGCCACCTTCAAGCGCGGCGACGTGCTGGGCGCGCCGAAGGCCGGGCTGGCGATCCTGCGCGGCGTGATGCAGGCCCGGCGCGAGCTGAAGGCGCTGAAGCCGGCGATCGTGGTCGGGTTCGGCGGCTATCCCTCGCTGCCGGCGCTGATGGCGGCGATCAGCCAGGGCCGGCGCACCATCATCCACGAACAGAATGCGGTCATGGGCCGCGCCAATCGGCTGCTGGCGTCCCGCGTCACCGCCATCGGCTGCGCCTTCCCGACCCTGCAGAAGGCCCCGGCGGCCGTGGCGGCCCGCGCCGTAGTGGTCGGCAATCCGGTGCGTCCCGAGATCCAGGCGATCTACGAGCGGCCGTACGTGGCCCCCGACGGCGAGGTGCGGCTGCTGGTCACCGGCGGCAGCCAGGGGGCGCGGTTGCTCTCGGAGACCGTGCCCAAGGCCGTGGCCCGGCTGCCGGCCGAGCTGCGCGCCCGGCTGAAGGTGCAGCAGCAGACCCGCGCCGAGACGGTCGAGTTCGCCAAGGCCACCTACGCCGGGGCCGGCGTCGAGGCCGAGATCGCGCCCTTCTTCGACCGCATGGCCGAGCGGCTGGCCGCCGCCCACCTGGTGGTCGGCCGCGCCGGCGCCTCGACCGTGTGCGAGATCGCCGTGGCGGGGCGTCCGGCGATCTTCATCCCGCTCAAGATCGCCCTCGACGACGACCAGGGCCAGAACGCACGGCAGCTGGCCGACGCCGGCGCCGCGGAGGTGATCCGCGAGGACGCGCTGAGCCCCGAGAGCCTCGCCGAACGCCTGGCGGCCCTGCTCGCCGACCCCGCGAAGCTCAGCCAGATGGCGGCGGTGGCGCACGGCGTCGGACGGCCCGACGCAGCCGACCGGCTCGCCGATCTGGTCGAGAAGACAGCCGCCTGACCGACGGGTTCCGCACCGCTTCGCGCACTGGTGTACAAGGCAGGCGCCGACTCGGCGGCGCGGGACACTGGCATGGACAATAGCCTCGTTCAGCTGAATCCACGGGCGCCTGTCCCCCAGCTGCACCAGCTGCTGCCGTTGGCGTGCCGGCTGAAGGTTGTCGACGTCGGCGCCAATCCCATCGACGGCGACGCGCCCTACGCGCCGCTACTGGCCGCCGGCCATACCGAGGTAGTGGGCTTCGAGCCGAACCCAGACGCGCTGGCCAAGCTCAACCAGATGAAGGGCCCCAACGAGACCTATCTGCCGCATGCGGTCGGCGATGGCGGGCGGCGCGAGCTCAAGCTCTGCCTGCTGCCTGGCATGACCTCGATCCTCGAGCCGAACCACAAGGTGCTGTCGCTGTTCCACGGCTTCTCGGACTGGGGCCACGTGATGCGCCGGGTCGAGGTGGACACCGTGCGCCTCGACGACACGCCCGAGACGGCCGGGCTCGACCTGCTGAAGATCGACATCCAGGGCGGTGAGCTGCTGGTGTTCCAGAACGCCCCGGACCGGCTGGCGAGCGCCCTGGTGATCCACACCGAGGTCGAGTTCATGCCGATGTACGTCGGCCAGCCGCTGTTCTCGGACGTCGACATGTTCCTGCGGGGCCGGGGCTTCATGCTGCACCGGCTGGAGCCGATGGTGACGCGCGATTTCAAGCCGCTGCTCTTCGGCCTCGATCCCTACAACGGCCACAGCCAGATCCTCTGGGCCGACGCCATCTATGTGCGCGACCTGACCCGGCTGGAGATGCTCGGGCCCGACCAGTTGCTGAAGGCCGCGGTGATCCTGCACGACTGCTACCGCTCGTACGATGTGGCGCTCTACCTGCTGCGCGAATACGACCAGCGGACCGGGCGGGGCTTCGGCGACCGCTACCTGGCCGCCATCACCAGCGCCGCCGGCGTCACCTGATCGACGAGCCCTGCGTTGACCGCCACTGTCTGGCGGACGTGGTGGAGAAGACGGGGCGCCCTAGCGTCGACCTGGCCGGACTCTTTCGGCGGCCACCAATCGGCGGATGATCAGATCGTCGTCCTGTCGGGCTGCGGTTGGACGGCGCTTCCTCGCGCTCGAGCGGCTTCAACAGGAAGTCGTTGAAAACGCAAGGTGTTCAACGAGCTCAGCGCCACCCTGCAGGCCGAACTGGCGGAGGACGAACTCCGCCGGCTGATGTCCGACGGCGCCACCCTCAGCGCCGAAGCGGCCCGCCGGCTCGTACTCGGCGATGCGTGAGCAGCTTGACCGCAACGCGAGCCGCCGTCAGACACGGCCATGGCGCTCACCATCTACGGCAGTCCCCGGTCACGCACCCTGAGGGTGCTCTGGATGGCGGAGGAGCTGGGCCTCGACTTCGACCACGACCCCGTTGCTTTCGACGATCCGCGGCTGAAGTCTCCCCAGTTCCTGCGCCTCAACCCGGCCGGCGCCATCCCCACGATCGAGGACGGCGACTTTGCCCTGCCGGAGTCGCTGGCGATCAACCTCTACCTGGCCAAGCGCCACGGCCTGGGGCGCCTCTATCCCGAGACGCTGGAGGGCGAGGCGCAGGCATGGCGCTGGAGCCTCTGGGCCCAGGGCCAGCTGGGACCCTGGCTGATGGGCGACGCCTTGCTGGCCGACCTGCGCGCCGCCACGGCCGCGCTCTCGGCCCCGGTGATCGCGGCGGCCCTGGCGACGCTGGAACGAGCTTTCGCGGAACGCGAGTGGTTGCTGGGCGAGGCATTCACGGTGGCCGATCTCAACGTGGCGGCGGTGCTATCGCCGTCGCGGCGCGGAGGTCTCGACCTGACGCCCTGTCCCAGGACGGCCGGCTGGCTGACCCGCTGCTACGCTCGGCCTGCCGCAGTCTCGGCGCGGCGACGCCATGCGTGATCGCCGGACGCCTGCGCCCTCCTGCCCTCCTGACCCCGCTCATCCTGGCTACGTTGCGCTTTTGTTCTTGTCGAATCGCGTTCGATGAGTTACCGATAGTGCCGTCGACCTTGGTGTCGAGCCTTCCCACACCTCAGTTGGGAGCTTCATTTGTTAGCGGAACAGTTGTGGCAGGAATGGCGGGCGCGGCGGGCCGCTGCGGCAATCGAGCCGGTGATGCGGTTTTCCCGCGAGGGCCTGGTGGTGGGCGCTGGAACCGTCCTGGCCACGGCGGATGCTTCGGGCGGGGAGGTTGCGCTTGCGGCGGATCAGCGGCGACTCCAGGCGCTCCTGGCCGCCGCGCACTTGCGGCCGGCGGAGCCTGGAGCGCTCATCCACCTTCGTAAGGCGGCGCATTGCTGGGGCCGGGGTGAGGTGGTCCTCGCCGATATCCACTTGGCGCTCAGCGGCGTCAGCCGGCTTCGGCGTCCGGAGGTCGACGCCCAGCGGCTCTTCCTGGCCGAGCGCCTGATGCAGGAGGGTTTCGAACCCGACGTCATCCTGACAGTGGCAGATTTCATGTGAGACCTGTTCGAGAAAAACAAGCTCAATATCACCGTCGTTTTTGCGGCCCTTCCCGAGAGGAGCAGATGACATACTCTACCTTTGAGATCCGCGCCAATTGGATTGCCGACACACTTGCGCCTGACGAAATCGGGTCCCGATTTCTGGCCACGTTGCGGCGGTTCGAACCGCTGAGTCCGGCCATGGACAATTGGATGTTGATGGATATGCCCGCCGCTAAGGGCGTCCCGTTGGCGGAGGTTGCGCCAAGGATGGCGGCGTTCGTGGAGCATAACAGGGTGACGGATACGGACGATGCGCCGCATCCTGAAGGCGGCTACTGGCTACTTGCCCGCGGTTCCGAAGTTATGAGGGAGGATGGTGGACCGGACGATGTGAATCTAACGGTGATCGCAGCCTCGGAGTGGAACAATGAGATCGAGTTCGAGGTTGGACGCGGCGATCTTGTCAATAATTTCGAAATAATAACTTATCATTTGTTCCATCAAGTTTTCGGGGTGCTGATGGAAACCTGGCCATGCCCCTGGGGTGTCGCATATTACTTTGGAGACGATCCCGCGGCGAACAAGAACTACAAACGCCATACCTTCAACCTGCCTTGGCTCGGATACCTTTCGCCGGCCTTGGCTATCGGGCTTGAGCCGCCGCCCGAACTCATCTGCGAGCGCACGCAGGGCGGTGGTGTGATCTTGAGCGCGGTTGCGGCAGTGATCGACCAGGGGAACCTAGACCACACGCGCCGAGCCGATCTGCTCGAAGCCATCCTGATCGAGCGCATCGGGGTGGGCGCCAGCACCGGGCTAAGTCGCCCAGCCGAACACCCAGCGCGGGTGGGGCCTTACTGACCACCGACCTTCACCTCGGGGTGCGCACGCGCCCAATCTCGGCTAATCACCCCCGGATGAATCGCCGTCCCGTTCCTTTCGACCTCGGGCCCGTGCACTTTGTCGGCATCGGCGGCATCGGCATGAGCGCCATCGCCGAGATCATGCTGCGCATCGGCTACCAGGTGCAGGGCTCCGACGCCCGGGCCAGCGCCAACACCGAGCGGCTGGAGAAGCTGGGGGCCAAGGTGTTCGTCGGACATGAGGCCCGGCATATCGAGGGGGCCTCGGCGATCGTCTTCACCAGCGCGGTCAAGGCGGACAATCCGGAGCTGGCCGCGGCCCGCGCCCGCCGCATCCCCCTGGTGCGCCGCGCCGAAATGCTGGCTGAGCTGATGCGCCAGCAGCACTCGGTGGCCGTCGGCGGCACGCACGGCAAGACCACCACGACCTCGATGGTGGCCGCCATCCTAGACGCCGCGGGCTTCGATCCCACGGTGGTCAACGGCGGCATCATCAATGCCTATGGCGCCAACGCCAAGGTGGGCGAGGGCGACTGGATCGTGGTCGAGGCCGACGAGAGCGACGGCACCTTCCTGCGGCTGCGGCCTACGGTGGCCGTGGTCACCAACATCGATCCCGAGCACCTCGACCACTACGGCGACTTCGACGCGGTGAAGCGGGCCTTCCAGAGCTTCGTCGAGAGCATCCCGTTCTATGGCTTCGCGGCCATCTGCATCGACGACCCGGACGTGCAGGAGATGGCGTCCAAGGTCGAGAACCGGCGGCTGATCACCTACGGGACCAATCCGCAGGCCGAGGTCAGGGCGATGAACATCGGCATGGGCGCCGAGGGCTCGACCTACGACGTGCTGATCAGCGGCCCGAGCGGCGGGGCGACCACCGTGCTCGGCGAGATCACCCTGCCGATGGCCGGCCAGCACAATGTGCTGAACTCGCTGGCCGCCATCGCCATCGGCCGCGAGCTTGGCGCGCCGGAAAAGGCGATCCGCAAGGGGCTGGCCGGGTTCGGCGGCGTGCGGCGTCGCTTCACCTTCACTGGCACGGCGCGGGGCGTGTCGGTGGTGGACGACTACGGGCACCACCCGGTGGAGATCACGGCGGTGCTGAAGGCGGCGCGGGCGGTGACCAATGGGCGGGTGATCGCGGTGGTGCAGCCGCACCGCTATTCGCGGCTGCACGACCTCTTCCAGGAGTTCTGCCGCTGCTTCAACGACGCCGACGTGGTGGTGGTGGCCGACGTCTACCCGGCCGGCGAGGCGCCGATCGAAGGGGCGAGCCGCGACGCCCTGGTCGAAGGCCTGCGCCGCCACGGCCACCGCAACGTGCTGGCGCTGGAGAGCTCCACCGCCCTGCCGATGGTGATCGCCGCCGAAGCCAGGGAGGGCGATCTGGTGGTCTGCCTCGGCGCCGGCGACATCACCACCTGGGCGCATGCCTTGCCCGGGCAGCTGGAAGCGATGGACCCGTGACCTTGGCCGCGGCCGAACGCCCCCTCCGTCAGGCTCCGCCTGCCACCTCCCCCGTTTCACGGGGGAGGAGCGGGATCGAGGGGCCTCGCTCCTCACCCGCCCAGCGGGGGAGGGGGACCATGCGGAGCATGGTGGAGGGGGCGCGGCGGCCGTGAGTTGGCGGGATCATCTGCCGCCGGTGCGTGGCAAGCTGCTGTTCGACGAGCCGCTCGCCCCCTTCACCTGGTTCCGCGTCGGCGGGCCGGCGGATGTGCTCTTCCTGCCGGCCGATGACGCCGACCTCACCCAGCTGCTCCGCGCTCTGCCGCCCGAGGTCCCGCGCACCGTGCTGGGCGTGGGCTCCAACGTCATCGTCCGGGATGGCGGCATCAAGGGGGTGGTGATCCGGCTGGCCGGGCGAGGGTTTGGCGAGATCCAGGTGGACGAGGTCGACTCCAGCGTCGTCGTGGCGCCGGGCGCGCTGGATGCGGCGGTGGCCAAGGCCGCGGCCAAGGCGGGGATCACCGGGCTGGAGTTCTACGCCGGCGTGCCGGGCACGATCGGTGGCGCGCTGACCATGAACGCCGGCTGCTACGGCGCCGAGACCAGGGACGCGCTGAAGATGGCCTGGGGCGTCGATGCGGCCGGTGAGACCCGGGCCTGGAGCGTCGGCGACTTCGGCTATGCCTATCGCCACAGCGAGCTGGCCGACACCGGCGTGATCTGGCTGGGCGCGATCTTCCAGGGCCGGCGCGACGATCCGGCGGTGATCCAGGCGACCATGGACGAGATCACGGCGCGGCGCGAAACCACGCAGCCGATCCGCGAGAAGACCGGCGGCTCCACCTTCCGCAATCCAACCGGAACCAGCGCCTGGAAGCTGGTCGACGAGGCCGGCTGGCGCGGCAAGCTGGTCGGCGGCGCCATGTTCTCGCCCCTGCACGCCAACTTCATGATCAACACCGGCGAGGCGACCGCCGCGGACCTCGAGGGGCTGGGCGAGGCGGTGCGCGCCGATGTGGCTGAGAAGACTGGCGTGATGCTCGAGTGGGAGATCAAGCGCATCGGTCGACCGGCGTAAGCCAAAGCAGGGCTTGCCAGCGAATCAGCGGCGGGTCACCAATCGACCTTCCTGAGGGGAGGCTGGGCCGTTCCGAAGCTCGCGGCGATCATCGTGACCCTGCTGACGCTGGCGGCGCTGGGCGGCTGCACGCGCCAGGCGCATCGGCCCCCGTGTCCGCAAGGCGCGCTCTGCCTCGTCTACGGCAATGGCGCCGAGCCGCTATCGCTCGATCCGGCCCACGTCGACGGGGTCTGGGAGCTGACCATCGTCGATCAGCTGATTGTCGGCCTGACCGACCGGGACGCCGGCGGCCACCCGATCCCGGGCATGGCCACCTCGTGGGACGTCAGCCCCGACAAGCTTACCTGGACCTTCCACCTGCGTGACGCCAAGTGGTCGGACGGGACGCCGGTCACTGCCGACGACTTCGTCTACGGCATCCGCCGGGTGCTCGACCCGAAGACCGCGTCCTATTCGGCCTTCATCCTGCTGCCGTTCCTGAAAAACGCCGCCGAGGTCAACGCCGGCAAACTGCCGCTGACCGCGGCCGGGGTCGAGGCGCCCGATCCGCACACGGTAGTCATCCACCTCTCGCATCCCTGGCCGTGGCTAGCGGCGAACGCCGCCGATCGCGTGATGTGGCCGGTGCCGCGCCATGTGGTCGAGAAGTGGGGGGAGCAGTGGACCAGGCCCGGCCACTATGTCGGCAACGGCCCCTACACCCTGGTCTCCTGGCGCCTCGGCGACATGGTGGTGCTGCGCAAGAACCCGCTCTACTTCGATGCCCCCCACGTCTGCTTCACCCAGGTCGACTTCACCCCGTCGCCCGATCCGATCTCCAACGAGCGCAGCGAACGCTCGGGCGACCTCGATGTCTCCACCACCGTGCAGTCCAACCGCCTCGGATTTTTGCGGCAGTCAGGCATGGCTGACTACGTGCACGTCGCGCCGGAGTTCGGGGTCACCTACCTGGCCTTCAACCTGAAGGACCCGGCGCTGAAGGACGTGCGGGTGCGCCAGGCGCTCTCGATGGCCATCGACCGTGACTTCATCACCCAGAAGCTGCTGCGCGCCGGCCAGCGGTCGGCCGTGGGCTTCGTGCCGCCGGGCCTGGACGGCTATCCGCAAGGACCGCACTTCTATTGGGCCGCTTGGAGTTTCGCCCAGCGCCAGGCGGAGGCGCGGCGGCTGCTGGCGGCGGCGGGATATGGGCCGGGCCACCCGCTGCACATCGTGGTCAAGCACCGCAACAGTTCCGACCCGTCGCTGTTCCTGCTCGCGGTGCAATCGGACTGGGCCCAGGTCGGGGTCAATGCCGAGCTGCAACCGAATGACGTGCAGGTGGCCTACCAGGAATACGAAATCCACGACTTCCAGGTCGGCGACGCCGGCTGGATTTCCGACAACCCGCTCAACTACCTCGA
Organism: Caulobacteraceae bacterium; assembly: GCA_036267835.1. Classification (GTDB taxonomy): domain Bacteria; phylum Pseudomonadota; class Alphaproteobacteria; order Caulobacterales; family Caulobacteraceae; genus Acaudatibacter. The sequence goes on from DATAVF010000072.1 coordinate 43,497, forward strand.
CCTCGCAAGGTCCGACACCGGGGGCCAGAACTACGGCGAATACGACAACCCGGCCTACGACGCCGAACTCGACGCCGCGCTCGACTCGGCCGACCCGACAGCGCGGACCGCCCACCTCGAGCGCGCCGAGGCCATATTGCTGGCCGACATGCCGGTCGCGCCGCTCTACTACATCGCCAGCCGCAATCTGGTGAACCCGCACGTGCTGGGCTGGCGGGACAATCCGATCGACGTTCACGTGGCGAGCGCGCTTTGCCACCTGCCCGGCAGCGCGTCGCCGGCGGCGGGGGCGGCCGCCTCCTAGGCGAGCCCTCCCACATGACCGCGAATTCAGGTGTGGGCGCGCGGTTCCACGCTAGGATGCGGGCAATCAGGCCGTCAGGGGAGGCAGCCGAATGACTGCGATCGACGCCAGCGAAGCGCCCGTCATGGTGGGCCTAGGCCCGCCGCCGAAGAAGCCGGGCTCGATGCGCAAGGCGGCCGAAGGCGGCAATCCGTTCGCGAACATCCCGCTCGCCGCCTTCGAGCAACCGGTCTGGAAACAGCCCTCGCTGTTCTTCCCGGTCTACGTGGTCAGCGACCCGGCCGGCATTCGGCAGGTGCTGATCGACAAGGTGGCCGACTATCCGAAGACGGCGATGGAGAACCGCTTCTTCAAGGCCATCTTCGGCGACGGCCTGCTGTCGCGCGAAGGCGAGGCCTGGCGCGCACACCGCCGGATCATGGCGCCTTCGTTCGATCCGCGCAGTGTGGCGGGCTACGCCGGGGCGATGGCGAGCGCCTCGCAGAGCTTTTCGGACGGCTGGGCCGCGCTGCCCGACGGGGCCGAGAAGGACGTCTCCGACGAGATGACGGCGCTTACCTTGGAGATCATTTCGCGCACCATGTTCTCGGGCGACGCAGCGGAGATGACCGGCGTCACCGGCGCGGCGCTGCAGGACAGCGCCGATGCGGCCTTCAACTTCGGCATTCTCGACGTGCTGCCGATCATCGGGCCGATCCGGCTGGCGCAGAAGGTCAAGCTGATGGGACAGCTGTTCGCCCCGATGGACGGCGCGATCGCGCGGCTGATCGAGGCGCGGCGCGCCGATCCTGGCAAGCGCGACCTGCTGGGCCGGCTGGTGGCGGCGCTGGACGAGGAGACCGGGGCCAAGCTGACCGCCGAGGAAGTGCGCGACGAGGTGCTGACCATCTTCGTCGCCGGGCACGAGACCACCGCCTCGGCCATGACCTTCATCTGGTACGTGCTCTCGCAGCAGCCCGAGTGGGAAGCCAAGCTGCACGCCGAGCTGGCGGGCGTACTGGGCGGTCGCGCCCCGACTGAGGCCGATCTGCCGAAGCTCTCGCTGACCCGGCGCATCGTCGAGGAGACCATGCGACTCTATCCGCCGGCGCCCGGCATCTCGGCGCGGCAGGCGAAGAAGACCGACGAGATCGCCGGGGTGCGCGTCCCCAAGGGCGCGGTGGTCGCGGTGTCGATCTGGGTGCTGCATCGCCACCGGCTGCTCTGGGACAATCCGGAGCGCTTCGACCCCGACCGGTTCCTGCCGGAGCGCAGCCTCGGGCGCCAGCGCTTCGCCTACCTGCCGTTCGGCGGCGGCCCACGCGTCTGCATCGGCCAGCAGCTGGCCATGGCCGAGGCCACGCTGATCCTGGCCACCCTGGCGCAGCGCTTCCGCCTGCGCCTGCGCCCCGGCTTCAAGATGGCGATCCGCCAGCGCGTGACCATCCGGCCGCGCGATGGCCTGCCGATGACGATCGAGCGGCGGTAACGCCCTCCCTTCCCCCTTGCGGGGAAGGGTTGGGGATGGGGGTGTCAGCGCTAACTCCGCCGCCTGGCGCCTCACCGCCTTGGGATCGGACATCGAGCTTGCACCCCCACCCCCGACCCCTCCCCGCAAAGGGGAGGGGAGGTCTTACAGTCGCCTGGGAGTCGGCTTAGACGGGCGGCCCAATCACCTGGAGCCCGCCCGATGTCCACGCCCCTTGCCGGCCATCATGTCGCGGTGCTGCTGGGGGGGATTTCGCCCGAGCGGGAGGTCAGCCTGGTGTCGGGCGCCGCGTGCGCCGATGCGCTGGAGCGGCTGGGCGCCAAGGTGAGTCGGATCGACGCAGGGCGCGATATCGCCGCAGTGCTTTCCCGGCTGAAACCCGACGTCTGCTTCAATGCGCTGCACGGCGTCTGGGGCGAGGACGGGTGCGTGCAGGGCGTCCTCGAAACCCTGCAGATCCCCTACACCCACTGCGACGTGCTGGCCTCGGCGCTGGCGATGGACAAGACCAAGGCCAAGGCCGTGATGGCCGCCGCCGGGGTGCCGGTGCCAGGCGGCGGGCTCTATGACAGGCTGCAGGCGGGCCGCGAGCACGTGATGGCCCCGCCCTATGTGGTGAAGCCCAACGCGGAGGGCTCTTCCGTAGGCGTGTTCCTGGTTTTCGAAGGCGCCAACACGCCGCCGCAGGAGCTGTTGTCCCCATCGTGGACCATGGGCGAGCAGGTGCTGATCGAGCCCTACATCCGCGGCGTGGAACTCGCCGTGGGCGTCAAGGATGGCAAGGCCATGGCGGTCACCGAGATCGTGCCGCGCACCGGCTTCTACGACTATGAAGCCAAGTACGGGGAGGGGGGCTCGACCCACATCGTGCCGGCCCGTTTGCCCGACGACGTGGCGGCCCAGGCGATGCGTTTCGCCGAGCTCGCGCATGCTGCGCTTGGTTGTCGCGGGATTACCCGAAGCGACCTTCGTTATGACGACATTAACAAGGTTCTGGCTCTGTTGGAGGTGAACACGCAGCCCGGAATGACTCCCACCTCGCTCGTCCCCGAGCAGGCGGCTCACCTGGGTATCGACTTCGACAATTTGGTGCTCTGGATAACGGAGGACGCGTATGCCCGCGGCAAAGCGGGGGACCGGGCGCAATAGCGCTCAGGTTCGGAGCAGAAGCTCCGCGAATCGACCTGACAGCCGCCAGGCGCCCGCCAAGTCCGGGGCCGCGGCCCCGGGTCGCTTTGCCGTAACTCCCGCCCTGGTTTTCAGCATTTCGGGCCTGGCGGTAGCCGGCGTCCTCGCCATCACCCTCGTGACCGACCATCGCGGCGAGCGCCTCGTCGCCGGTATCGGCAATGCCGCCATGCAGGGCACGGGGGCCATGGGCTTCCGGCTCGAGAACGTGCGTCTCGACGGCGCCTCGCCGCAGGCGACCGCCGACATCCTGCGCGCCGCGGCCCTGCCGCACGGGTCGCCGCTGTTCAGTATCGACCTCGACGCCGCCCGCAAGCGCATCGAGCAGGTTGGCTGGGTGCGCAGCGCCAGCGTCATGCGGCTCTATCCCGACAGCATCCAGATCTCGATCGACGAGCGCCATCTGGTGGCGGTCTGGCAGGACAACGGCCGCGTCGCGGTCATCGACACCGGCGGCGTGGTGGCCCCGGAAGCCAGCCCGGCGCGCTTCGCCAACCTGCCGTTGGTGATCGGCGACGGGGCCAATGTCGCGGCGGCCGACATCCTGCCGCACGTGCTGTCGCGGCCCCGCCTGGCCGAGCGGCTGGACGCATTGGTCCGGGTCGAGCAGCGGCGCTGGGACCTGCGCCTGAAGGACGGGACCATCGTGCAGCTGCCGGAACGCGATCCGACGGCCAGCGCGAACAATGAAGAAGCGGCGCTGATCCGGCTCGACCAGCTGGACCAGCAGTCGCGCATTCTGGACTTGGGGTTCTCACGGATCGACTTGAGAGATCCGGAGATGGTGGCGGTGCGGCCGCGGCAGTCGCCGCCGGCCAGTGGGGTGTCGGGGGCAGGATGAGACTGGCAGTCAGGGAAGATCGGGCCGCTTTCGCCGAGGCCGAGCGCAAGGCTGGCAGTCGCGACGGGCTGAAGAGCCTTAGCCGCGCCGCCATCACCACGGCGGTCGATCTGGGCGCCTCGAAAGTCGCCTGCTTCATCATGAAGCCGGACGGCGTGCGGCCGGGGGACCGCACCCTGACGGCGGCCGGCGTTGGCTATGTCCAATCGCGCGGCATCCGCGGCGGCGCCGTGGTCGAGATGGACGAGGCGGCCAACGCCATCGCCATGGCGGTCGAGCGCGCCGAAGCGCTGGCGCACGTCAAGGTGGCGGGCGTGACCGTGACCACCGCGGGCGGCCAGCTTTCCAGCCGGCGGCTGACCTCGACCGTGTCGCTGGGCGCGCGGCCGATCGCCGATTCCGATCTGCAGCGCGCCATCGGCGCGGCGGTGACGGGCCTGCGCATGCCCGGCCGGCGGATCATTCACGTGCGGCCGATCGCCTGGTCGGTGGACGGGCAGAAGGGGGTGCGCGACCCGCGCGCCATGTTCGGCCGCCAGCTCGGCCTGCACTTGCTGCTCGTCTCGATGGACGAGCAGGTGTTCCAGACCATCGCCCACTGCGTCGAGCGCGCCCACCTGCAGTTCGAGGGCGTGGTGGCCGCGCCCTTCGCTTCGGCGCTGGCGACGCTGGAAGAAGACGAGATGGACCTCGGCGCCATCCTCATCGACATGGGCGGCGGCTCGACGTCGCTGGCGGTCTATTCCGGCGGCAGCCTGACCCACATCGACAGCCTGACCGTCGGCGGCTGCCACGTGACCCAGGACGTCGCCCGGGGCCTTTCCACCTCGATCGCCGGCGCCGAGCGGATCAAGACGCTGCATGGCTCGGCCATCGCCTCCTCCAACGAAGACCGCGAGATGATCGAAGCGCCGCCGCGTGGCGACGATCCGGGGGCGGGACCGGTTGTCGCGCCCCGCTCGCTGCTCAAGGGCATCATCGCCCCCCGCGTCGAAGAGACGCTGGAGCTGCTGCGTGAGCGGCTGCGCGAGTCCGGCGCCCCGGTGGAGGCCAGCGCCGGCATCGTGCTGACCGGGGGCGCCAGCCAGCTGGCCGGGGTGCGCGAGGTCGCGGTCCGCGTCTTTGATCGCCCGGTGCGCCTGGGGCGTCCGCGCCGCATCCCGCATCTGGCCGACGCCGCCTCGGGGCCTGCCTTCTGCGCCGCGGCGGGCGTGCTGCACCGCGCCGCCTTCGGACCGCGCGAAGCCGGTCCGAAAAAGCCAGCATCTCCGCGCGGCGCTGCGGCCGATCGGAATGTCGTGACTCGTGTTACGGGATGGCTGCGCGAGAATCTCTGAGACCCGCAGAATTTTCCTACTGCGGCAATCTGTTCCGCCAAGCGTGGTTAATTGCGACCAAGCTCAAGCCCAGCAACAAAAAATTGACGGCGTTTCGGTCGACCCCTGTCCGACTCATATTATGCAGTTAACGCGCAATTAAGCATGGCGGCCGTTCAGTTAAGCCCATGCGCGAAGCAGCGTCGGCGGGCGGGCCGGACTGATTCGATTTGTAGCCAAGCTGGAAGGACACGGGGTTCCTGATGACGTTCAAGGTTTTTGCACCTGAAACCAGAGAGCTGAAGCCGAGGATCGTGGTCTTCGGCGTCGGCGGCGCGGGCGGCAATGCGGTCAACAATATGATCGAGGCCGGCCTCGAAGGCGTCGAGTTCGTCGTCGCCAATACCGACGCCCAGCAGCTCGCCTTCTCGAAGACCGAGAAGCGGGTGCAGCTCGGCGTGCAGGTCACGCAAGGCCTGGGCGCCGGCGCCCATCCCGAGGTCGGGATGTCGGCCGCAGAAGAATCCACCGCCGAGATCGGCGAGCACCTCGACGGCGCCCACATGGTGTTCATCACCGCCGGCATGGGCGGCGGCACCGGCACCGGCGCCGGCCCGATCATCGCCAAGTGCGCCCGCGAGCGGGGCATCCTGACCGTCGGCGTGGTCACCAAGCCGTTCCACTTCGAAGGCCGCCACCGCATGCGGCTGGCCGATTCGGGCATCTCCGAGCTGCAGCGCTATGTCGACACCCTGATCGTGATCCCGAACCAGAACCTGTTCCGCGTCGCCAATGAACGAACCACCTTCGCCGAGGCCTTCGCCATGGCCGACCAGGTGCTGCACTCGGGCGTCCGCTCGATCACCGACCTGATGGTGCTGCCCGGCCTGATCAACCTCGACTTCGCTGACGTCCGCACGGTGATGACCGAGATGGGCAAGGCGATGATGGGCACCGGCGAAGCGACCGGCGAGGGCCGCGCCCTGATGGCGGCCGAGAACGCCATCCAGAACCCGCTGCTCGACGAAGTCACCCTGAAGGGGGCCAAGGCCGTGCTGGTGAACATCACCGGCGGCCTCGACATGACCTTGCTGGAAGTCGACGAGGCGGCCAATGCCATCTCGGCCCAGGTCGATCCGGAAGCCAACATCATCTTCGGCGCCGCCTTCGACCCCACGCTGGAAAGCACCCTGCGCGTCTCGGTGGTCGCCACCGGCATGGACGGCATGTCGATCTCAGCCATCGAGCCCGCGCCGCGCCGCACTGGCGTGACCGCGCGCCGCACCGAAGTGCCGGCCATGCCTGCGCCGCTGCCCGAGCCGGTCGCCGCCTATGAGCCCGAGCCCGTTTATGCCGAGCCTGAGCTTGTCCGCCCGGCCGCTGCCTACGAGCCGCTGCCCGAGCCGGAACCGGTGTTCGAGCAGGAACGGGCTTACGAGCCGCAGCCTTTCACCCTGCCGCAGCCGAAGATCTTCGAACCGCTGCGCGGTCCCTATTCGTCGGCGCCGCGTGGTGGTGGTGGCGGCGGCGCGACAGCCGAGGCGGTCGATCTGCGCCGCGACGAGCCCCTCTTCGAAACCCCTGCGCCGCAGCCGGTCTACGAACAGCCGGTGGCTCGCCAGCCGCAGGTGGTGACCAAGATCGTCGATCCGTCGGTCGCCGAGGACGAAGACATCCTCTTCCCGCAGACCGCCCACTACGAGGTCAACCGGCGTCAGAAGGGCGGCATCTTCAGCATGTTCAACCGCCGCCAGGACGCCCCGCGCGCCACCCTGCGCCCGGCCCCGACCCTGGAGCCCACGGTCCAGCCGATCTCGCAAGGCCGCGCCGAAGAGCCCGACGACCTGGAAATTCCGTCGTTCCTGCGCCGCCTCGCGAACTAAGTGTCAGTAACCTTCTCCCCTCGCGGGAGAAGGTGTCGCCGCAGGCGACGGATGAGGGGCCGACGGGCCTGTCGGGCTTATCTTCCGGTAGGCTAGCCCCCACGCATCGTGCGGCCCCTCATCCGGCGCTTCGCGGTGTCCAGCCGGGAGGGAGAAGGATACTTGGCGCGCGGCCTTTCCGCGCTTAAGCCTCCCGCATGTTCCAGACCACGCTCGCCGGTGAGGTTCGCATCAGCGGCCTCGGGATTCATGGCGGCCAGGCCGCTACCATGACCTTGCTGCCGGCGCCGGCCGACAGCGGCATCGTGTTCGTCCGCACCGATGTCGAGGGCGAGCGGCGGCCGATCCCGGCGCTGGCGGACAAGGTGTGCGACACGCGCCTGGCCACGGTGATCGCCGACGGCGGCCCCACGATCTCGACGGTCGAGCACATCATGGCCGCCCTGGCCGGGCTCGGCGTCGACAACGCCGTCATCGAGGTCGATGGGCCCGAGACGCCGATCGTCGACGGCGCGGCCGGCGATTTCGTCGAGGCGATCGACGCCGTGGGCGTGCGTACGCTGGAGGGCGCGCCGCGCCGCTACATCGAGATCCTGAGGCCGATCGAAGTGGGACAGCCCGGCAAGCGCGCGGCGCTTGTGCCCGCCGAGCGATTCGAGATGTCGGTGGAGATCATCTTCGACGCCTCGGCCATCGGCACGCAGCACCTGGAGCTGGCGATCGACCCGGCGAGCTTCCGCGCCGAAATCGCGTCGGCCCGCACCTTCGGCTTCATCGCCGAGGTCGAGCAGCTCAGGGCCGCGGGCCTGGGGCGGGGCGCCAGCCTGGAAAACACCATCGTCGTCGACGGCGCTCAGGTCCTGAATCCGGAGATCCTGGCCCGGCCCGACGACTTCGTGCGGCACAAGACGCTGGACGCTCTCGGCGACCTGGCCCTCTTCGGCCACCCGATCCTGGGCCGCTACGAAGCCTCGTGTTCGGGACACGCGCTGAACAACGCCCTGGTGCGCGCCGCCATGGCGCAGCCGGACGCATGGCGGCTGAAAACCCTCACTCCCGAACCGGCTTAAGCGCCGCGGCTCAGCGCCCTTTCGCCGCCGCCTTTGCGTGGTGTAGAAGCGAGCCTTGCGCCGGCGGGCGGGGCGTCTTCGAGAGGTAACCAAGGCTTGTTTCGATTCCCCACCGGCCGCGCGCTGATCATCGTCGCCCTCGTGGGCGCCGTCGCGCTCAGCGGCTGCAATGTGCTGAAGAAGAAGAAGCCGGTGCTGGCCTATGAAGAGCGCCCGGTGGAGCTGCTCTACAACGCCGGCACCCTGCGCATGGACGAGCACCAGTGGAGCGAGGCGGTCGATTATTTCCGCGAGGTCGAGCGCCAGCACCCTTATTCGGAATGGGCCCGCCGCTCGATCCTGATGACGGCCTATGCCCACTACATGGCCAACGACTACGCCGAGTCGATCTCCGACTCGGATCAGTTCATCCAGCTCTACCCGGGCAACGTCTCGACGCCCTACGCCTACTATCTGAAGGCCATCTGCTACTTCGAGCAGATCGTCGATGTGGGCCGCGACCAGGCCTCGACCTCGGAAGCCGGCGAGGCGCTGCGTGAAGTCGCCAAGCGCTATCCGAACACCGAGTACGCCGCCGACGCGCGGCTGAAGATCGACATGGTGCAGGACCAGCTGGCCGGCAAGGAAATGACCATCGGCCGCTTCTACCTGCGCTCGGGCAACCCCGAGGGCGCGATCGGCCGGTTCAAGACCGTGATCGACAAGTATCAGACCACATCGCACACGCCCGAAGCGCTCTACCGCCTGGTCGAGGCCTACCTGACCATCGGCCTGGTCGGCGAAGCCGAGCGCAACGCCGCGGTGCTCGGCTACAACTATCCGGGCGATCCCTGGTACGCTGACGCTTATGCGCTGATGACCAGCAAGGGCCACCAGCCCGGGACCGCGCCGAATCCGGGTGGGGCGCACGGCCTGCACTTCCCGTTCTTCGGCCACTGGGACAAGGGGGCGACCCCGCCGCCGCCAGGCGACCAGACCCAGGCCAGCGCGACCATGACCGCCGAGCAGGCCACCGCCGCCGCGGCGCCCGGCGCGCCGCCTCCGCCGCCGCCCAAGAAGGGCTTCTGGCATGGGTTCCTCGGGCTCTAGGGCCAGCCGCCGATTCTGGGCTAGTTTCGGCCCATGCTGATTGGCCTCGGCGTCCGCGATGTCGTCCTGATCGAGCGCCTGGACCTGGCGTTCGGGCCGGGCCTGACCGCGCTGACCGGTGAGACCGGCGCCGGCAAGTCGATCATCCTGGATGCGCTGGGCCTCGCCACCGGACGCCGGGCCGACGCCGGTCTGGTGCGCCGCGGGTCCGAGCAGGCGTCGGCGGCCGCCATCTTCGCCCCGGGCCCACAGCACGCAGTCTGGTCGCTGCTCGAGGAGCGGGGGCTGAGCTTCGTGCCCGACGAGGACCTGGTGCTGCGCCGCACCCTCTCGGCCGACGGCCGCTCCCGCGCCTTCGTCAACGACCAGGCGGCCACCGTGGCCATGCTGCGCGATCTGGGGGCGCTCCTGTTGGAAGTGCATGGGCAGCACGAGACCGTCGGCTTGCTGGATGCGGCGACGCATCGCCCACTGCTCGACGCCTTCGGCGGGCTGGCGCCGGAGCTGGCCGCCTGCGCCGAGGCGTGGAGCGTCTGGCGGGCGGCTCGGGAGAAGGCGCGCGGCCTGGCCGAGGCGGCCGGACGCTCGGCCGACGAGACCGCGGAGTTGTCGCAGCGGCTGGCCGAGCTCGACCGCCTCGACCCCGGCGAGGGCGAGGAGACCGGGCTCGCCGAGGAGCGGGCGCTGCTCGGCGCGGCAGAGAAGACCATCGCCGACATCGCCGGCGCTGCCGAGGGTTTCGGCGGCGGCGCGATCAGCCACCGGCTGGGCCAGTCGCTCAGGGCGCTGGAGCGGGCGCGGGACCGCGCCGTGGCCAGCGGGGCCAGCGGCGAGGGCCGGGCCGTCAACGCCGTCGCCGAAGCCATTGCGGCGATGGACCGGGCGCTTTCGGAGCTGGCCGAGGCCGAGGCCGCGGTGGATGGCGCGGCGGCGGCCTTCGAGTTCGAGCCGGACCGGCTGGAAAAGGTCGAGGAGCGGCTCTTCGCCCTGCGCGCCATGGCCCGCAAGCTGGGCGTGCCGGTGGACGCCTTGCCGACCGCGCGGGCCGAGATCGCGGCGCGCCTGCTCGCCATCGAGGGCGGTGAGGCCGCGCTCGCGGCCGCCGAGGCCGCCGCAGCCCGGGCGAGAGGCGCCTACACGGCCGCCGCCGAGGCGCTCACAGCTGCCCGCCGCGCCGCCGGTGACCGGCTGGCCGCCGCCGTGCAGGCCGAGCTGGCGCCCCTGAAGCTGGAGAAAGCGCGCTTCCGGGTCGCCCTGGAGCCGCAGCCGGAGGACCGCGCCGGTCCCTCGGGCGCCGATCGAGCGCAGTTCGAGATCGCCACCAATCCGGGCGCGCCCTTCGGCGCGCTGGGGGCTATCGCCTCCGGCGGCGAACTGGCCAGATTCGCCCTGGCGCTGAAAGTGGCGCTGGCCGGGCGCGGTGACGCCCAGCCGCTGATGATCTTCGACGAGGTCGACCAGGGCGTCGGCGGCGCGGTGGCGGACGCCGTCGGCCAGCGGTTGAAGCGGCTCTCCGGCCAGGCGCAGGTGTTCGTGGTCACGCACAGCCCGCAGATCGCGGCCCGTGCTGACAGCCATTGGCGCGTCGTCAAGCTAGGGGAGGGCGAGGCGGTGCGCACCGACGTGCAGGTGCTGACCGGCGCCGCCCGCGAAGAGGAAATCGCCCGCATGCTCTCCGGCGCCGAAATCACCGAAGCGGCCCGCGCCGCCGCCCGGGCTTTGATGCATGCCTGAGCCGGCCGTGCCGACAGACGTCACCGAGCTCGACGAGACGCAGGCGCTCGCCGAGCTGACGCGCCTCGCCGATGAGATCGCAGCGCATGACCTGCGCTACTACCAGGACGAGGCGCCGACCGTGTCCGACGCCGACTACGACGCGCTGAAGCAACGCAATGCGGCGATGGAGGCGCGGTTTCCGGCGCTGGTGCGGGAGAACTCGCCCTCGCTGCGGGTGGGGGCGGCCAGATCGGCCTCGTTCGCGCCGGTCGAGCATGGCGTGCCGATGCTGTCGCTCGACAACGCCTTTTCCGATGACGACGCCCGCGAGTTCGACGCCCGGGTGCGCCGCTTCCTGCGGCTCCCCGACGATCTGATTGGTTATACCGCCGAGCCCAAGATCGACGGCCTCTCGGCCTCGCTGCGCTACGAGCGCGGCGTCTTCGTGCAGGGGGCGACGCGTGGCGACGGGCGGGTCGGCGAGGACGTCACCGAGAACCTGAAGACCATCGGCGATATCCCGCACCGGCTGGCCGGCTCCGGCTGGCCGGACGTGGTCGAGGTGCGCGGCGAGGTCTACTTCGGCCACGAGGATTTCGCCGCGCTCAACGCCGCCGCCGAGGCGGCCGGCCAGCGCACCTACGTCAATCCGCGCAACGCCGCCTCGGGCTCGCTGCGCCAGATCGATTCGAGGATCACCGCCCAGCGCGGCCTGCACTTCTTCGCCTACGCCTGGGGC
>DATAVF010000073.1:0-8463 GCA_036267835.1 Caulobacteraceae bacterium
GGGCCTGGCCGAGATCGCCGAGGAGTGCGTGCGCCGGCACGCGGCGGCGTATGGCGACGCGCCGATCTACAGAAGTATGCTGGACGTGGGCGGGGCCTACGGCTGGCGGCTGCGCGGCGAGGAGCACGCCTGGACGCCGGACACGGTCTCCAGGCTGCAGCACGCGGTGCGCGGCAATCTGCCGGACGAGTACCGGGCCTTCGCGCGGGGCATCAACGAGCAGAACGAGCGGCTGCTGACCATCCGCGGCCTGATGCGGCTGCAGCCGGCCGGGACCCCGGTCCCGCTGGACGAGGTCGAGCCGGCGGCCGAGATCGTCAAGCGCTTCTCCACCGGCGCGATGAGCTTCGGCTCGATCAGCCGCGAGGCGCACACAACGCTGGCCATCGCCATGAACCGCATCGGCGGGCGCTCGAACACCGGCGAGGGCGGCGAGGAAGCGGACCGCTACAAGCTGCTGCCCAATGGCGATTCCATGCGCTCGAAGATCAAGCAGGTGGCGTCGGGGCGCTTCGGGGTGACGGCCGAGTACCTGGTCAACGCCGACGACATCCAGATCAAGATGGCCCAAGGCGCCAAGCCCGGCGAGGGCGGCCAGTTGCCCGGCTACAAGGTCGACGCCAACATCGCCCGGGTTCGCCACTCCACGCCCGGCGTCGGCCTGATCTCGCCGCCGCCGCACCATGACATCTATTCGATCGAAGATCTGGCTCAGCTGATCCACGACCTGAAGAACGTCAATTCCCGGGCCCGCATCTCAGTGAAGCTGGTCTCGGAAGTCGGCGTCGGCACGGTGGCCGCCGGGGTCTCCAAGGCCCGCGCCGACCACGTGACCATCTCCGGCTTCGAGGGCGGCACGGGCGCCAGCCCGCTGACCTCGCTCACTCACGCCGGCTCGCCCTGGGAGATCGGCCTCGCCGAGACCCAGCAGACGCTGATGCTGAACGGCCTGCGCACCCGCATTGCCGTGCAGGCGGACGGCGGCATCCGCACCGGCCGCGACGTCGCGGTCGCGGCCCTGCTGGGCGCCGACGAGTTCGGCTTCGCCACCGCCCCGCTCATTGCGGCCGGCTGCATCATGATGCGCAAGTGCCACCTCAATACCTGTCCGGTGGGGGTGGCCACGCAAGACCCGGTGCTGCGCGCCAAGTTCACCGGCAAGCCCGAGCACGTGATCAACTACTTCTTCTTCGTCGCCGAAGAGCTGCGCGAGATCATGGCCGCCATGGGCTTCCGCACCGTCGCCGAGATGATCGGCCGGGTCGACAAGCTGGATGCGCGGCCCGCCGTCGAGCACTGGAAGGCGCACGGCGTCGACCTCTCCAAGCTGCTCTACGCGGTCCCGGCCGAGACCAGCGGCCTCTCCAACAGCGGCGGCCAGGACCATGGCCTGGGCGGCGCGCTCGACCACGAGCTGATCGCCGCGTCGCAAACGGCGCTCGACGGCCACGCGCCGGTGGTGATCGAGCGCGGCGTGCGCAACGTCAACCGCACGGTGGGCGCCATGCTCTCCGGCGAGATCGCCCGGCGCTACGGCCACGCCGGCCTCGCCGACGGGGCGATCTCGGTGAAGATGACCGGCAACGCCGGCCAGAGCTTCGGCGCCTTCCTGGCCCGCGGGGTCTCGCTGGAGCTGACGGGCGACGCCAACGACTACGTCGGCAAGGGGCTCTCGGGTGGTCGCGTCATCGTGCGCCATCCGGCCGGCACCGAGCGCGACCCGACGCAGAACATCATCGTCGGCAACACCGTGCTCTACGGCGCGATCGCCGGCGAGGCCTACTTCGAGGGCGTGGCCGGCGAGCGTTTCGCGGTGCGCAACTCGGGCGCCGTGGCGGTCGTCGAGGGCGTGGGCGACCACGGCTGCGAGTACATGACCGGCGGCGTGGTGGCCGTGCTGGGCGACACCGGGCGCAACTTCGCGGCCGGCATGTCGGGCGGCATCGCCTATGTCTACGATCCGGCCGGGCGCTTCGGCCCGCTGTGCAACAAGGCGATGGTCGACGTGGAGCGGATCGCTCCCACGGCGCCGTCGGCCGACCGCGACGACGAGGCCGTGCGGCCGCGCCAGCGCTCGGTCAGCGTCGAGAACGCCGGCATGGGCGACGGCCTGCGCTTCGACGCCGAGCGCCTGCGCATCCTGGTCGAGCGGCACTACCTCTACACGGGCAGCGCCCGCGCCGCCGCCTTGCTGGCGGACTGGGAAACGGCGCTGGGCGCCTTCGTGAAGGTGACGCCGAAAGACTACCGTCGCGCGCTCGAGGCCCAGGCCGCCGAACGCGCCACGGCCAAACCCGTCGCGGCCGAGTAGTCACATGCTCGGTCAAACTCTTGAGCGCGCAGGCGCGGCCCTGCGCCCCGGAACCATCGAGGGGGCAAGCTAATGGGAAAGCCGACTGGCTTCCTCGAAATCGAGCGGCGCGAGCGGGGCTACGACAAGCCCACCGAGCGGCTGAAGACGTGGGCAGAGTTCACCCACCCGCTGGCCGACGGCGAGCTGGCGCGGCAGGCGTCGCGCTGCATGAGCTGCGGCATCCCGTTCTGCCATCAGGGCTGTCCGGTGAACAACCAGATCCCGGACTGGAACGACCTCGTCTACCGCGAGCAGTGGCAGCTGGCGCTGGAGAACCTGCACTCCACCAACAACTTCCCGGAGTTCACCGGCCGCGTCTGTCCCGCCCCGTGCGAGGCGTCGTGCACGCTGAACATCGACGACAACCCAGTGACCATCAAGACGATCGAGTGTCAGATCGTCGATCGCGGGTGGGAAGAAGGCTGGATCGAGCCGCAAGCTCCGACACAGACGAGCGGCCGCCGCGTCGCCGTGGTGGGGTCCGGCCCCGCCGGTCTCGCCTGCAGCCAGCAGCTGGCGCGCGCCGGCCACCAGGTGACGCTGTTCGAGAAGAACGACCGCGCCGGCGGCCTGCTCCGCTACGGCATCCCTGACTTCAAGATGGAAAAGCATCTCATCGACCGCCGCATCGCGCAGATGCAGGCCGAGGGCGTGACCTTCCGCACCGGCGTCGAGGTCGGCAAGGACGTGTCGGTGGAAGAGCTGCTGGGTGGCTATGACGCCGTGGTGCTCTCCGGCGGCGCCGAGGTCCCGCGCGACCTGCCCGTGCCCGGCCGTGAGCTGGCCGGCGTGCACTATGCGATGGAGTTCCTGACCCAGCAGAACAAGCGCGGAGCCGGCGACGCCGAGGATGTCGCGGCCCCCGGCGGCTCGACCATCAGCGCCAAGGGCAAGCACGTCGTGGTGATCGGCGGCGGCGACACCGGCTCGGACTGCATCGGCACGTCGGGGCGGCAGGGCGCGGTCTCGATCACCCAGCTGGAGATCATGCCGCAGCCGCCGGAGCGGGAGGACAAGGCGCTGGTCTGGCCCGATTGGCCGCTGAAGCTGCGCACGTCGTCGTCGCAGGAAGAGGGCTGCGACCGCGACTTCGCCATCACCACGGTGCGCGCGGTGGGCGAAAATGCAGTGTCGGCGATCCAGTGCGCCCGGGTCGAGTGGGTCGCCGGCCCGGACGGCCGGACGCAGATGACCACCATCCCCGGCAGCGAGTTCGACCTGCCGGCCGACCTGGTGCTGCTAGCCATGGGCTTCGTCGGCCCGCGCCGGGCGGGCCTGGTCGAACAGGCCGGCGTCGAGCTCGATGCGCGCGGCAACGTCAAGGCCAACACGGACGACTACCGCTCGACCGCTCCCAAGGTGTTCGCCTGCGGCGACATGCGCCGCGGCCAGTCCCTGGTGGTCTGGGCGATCAAGGAAGGCCGGCAGTGCGCCCGGGCGGTGGACGAGTTCCTGACCGGTCGCAGCTCGCTGCCGCGGTAGCCGCTGGCTAGGCGGAGCGCCCGCGCGCCGTCACCGGCCAGATGGCGACCAGGTCGTCGCCGGTGACCACGTGGTAGGCCTCGTAGAGGTTGACCGTCGGGTCGCAGTGCGGGGCGGCCAGGGTGACGCGCTCGCCCAGCGCGGGCGGAGCGACGCCGCGCGGAGGCACGATGGCGCCATGCTCGTCGCCCATGAAGCGATACTGGCTGCCCTCGGCCGCGCCGGCCAGGATCGGCGGCGCGCCGGCCTCGGTGGCGAAGGCCTTCAAGCCCGCATCGATGGTGACCAGCATCGGATAGCTGGCGCTGATCACCCGCGCGTCGACCATCAGCGAGGTCTCGAACGGAACCGGGCCATCGGCGCGCAGGGCGCACTCGCCGTACTGGCGGTCCATGAAGATGTAGGAGCCTACCTGCAGCTCGGTGAAGACGCCGAGCTCGGCGTCGATGGCGTGGGTGCCGGTGCCGCCGCCGGTGACGATCGGCGGCGCGAGGCCCGCCGCCTTCAACCCCTCGACGGCCTCGGTGAGCCGCGCCATCTTGGTCACGATCGCCTCGCGGCGCTCGGCATAGCCCTCAATGTGCTGCTCGGCGCCGCAATAGCACTGGATGCCGCCGAACGTCAGCGATGGGTGGGCCGCGATCTGCTGCGCCAGGGCGACGGCCGCCTCGGGCGAGGCGACTCCGGTGCGGCGCAGGCCGGGGTCGAGATCGACCACCAGGGTGAGCGTCGCGCCCGCCGCCTTGGCCGCCGCGCCGATGGCGGCGACCGCGTCCGGATGGTCCGCGGCGGCCATCAGCCCGGGGACCTTGGCCGCCAGAGCCACCAGCCGTTCGGTCGCGGGCCCGCCGACCACGGGCGAGGTGATCAGGATGCCGGTGACGCCCTCTTCGCCCAACGCCTCGGCCTCGCCGAGCTTGGCGCAGCAGACGCCGAGCGCGCCTGCCGCGATCTGGCGGGCCGCGATATCCACGCTCTTGTGGGTCTTGGCGTGCGGCCGGAGCTTCAGGCCGTTGGCCGCGGCGAAGGCGGCCATGGCGGCAATGTTGCGATCCAGCGCCTCGACATCAAGCACCAGCGCCGGCGTGTTGAGCGAGCGGCGCGAGCCTTGGCGGCCGATCAGGTGGGCGTGGAGCGCCTCGGCTTGCATCATCGGGCGCTCACTCACAGGGAAAACGCGAAGAGTTCGGCGAGGTGGTCGTTCAGGAACTTGGCCGCCGGGTCGTAGCGCTTGCGCACCGCACCCCACTTCGGCGCGTCCGGATAAAGCCGCAGCACATCGTCCGAGCCCAGGGTGTGGCGCTTGGCCCAGTGCGGGCGGCCGCCGTGGGACTGGAAGACCTTCTCGATGCCGGCGAAGGCCTCGCGCCAGGGCATCTTGGCGTACTGGTGGAAGCTGATGGAGATGCAGTCGCGGCCGTTCATCGGCGAGATCCAGATGTCGTCGGCGGCGACGGTGCGGAACTCGAACGGGAAGATGATCGGCCAGCGCTTGTCGCGCACCAGCTGCCGCGCCTCGCGCAAAGCCGCGAAGCCGTTCGCGGCCGGGATCTCGTACTCCATCTCCTCGAACTTCACGGCGCGCTCGGAGGGGAAGATGCGGCCCGCCGGCCCCGACCGTTCGGAGGTGCGGATGGCGCGGGTCAGCATGCGCTGCAGCGTCGGCGCGGTGCGCGGCCAGGCGGCGGCGAGGTCGCAGACGGCCTGAAAGACCGTGTCCTCGAACTCGCTGGGCGGCTCGGCCTCGCCCTCATCGACCACGTCGAGGGTCTTCAGGTTCACGTGCTCGGAATAGGGGAAGAGGAAGAACTCCACGTGCCGGTGGCCCTCGGCCAGCTCGTCCCAGCGCTCAGTGGCCTTGTTCAGGGACTCGCGCCAGAGCGTCTCCTTCAGCCGGTAGGCCGGCAGCACCCGCATGCGGATGCGGGTGACAACGCCCAGCATGCCCAGCGACAGCCGCGCGGCTTGATAGAGCTCCGGCTCGCGGGCGACGTCGCACTCGACGACCTCGCCACTGGCCAGCACCAGGCGGAACCCTTCGGCGGCGGCGGCCAGCGAGCCCAGGGTGCGGCCGGTGCCGTGGGTGGCGGTGGAGACGGCGCCGGCCAGGGCCTGCTTGTCGATGTCGCCCTGGTTGATCAGCGAATAGCCCTTGGCCCAGAGCGCCTCGGTGACCTTGCTGATCGGCCAGCCGGCGGGGATCCAGGCCGACTTGCCGTCATCGGCGATGCTGAGCTCGTCCTGCAGGTCGAAGAGCGAGAGCAGCAGGCCATCGGTCGCACAGAGCGGCATGAACGAGTGGCCGGTGCCCGCCACCCGCACCTTCGCGGCGGCGGCGACCAGCGCCTGCAGCTGGGCCTCGGTGGTCGGCCGCTCGATCGCCGAAGGTTCGGCCACGACGCTGCCGGACCAGTTGCGCCATTCGCCCAAGGTCGCCGCTCCTATCGCCCCGCCAGCCGGGGCTCTAAGTAGGGCAGAAGGGCGCGGCGAGGAACCAGGCATGGACGACTACAGCGACTACGACGGCGTCGGCCTGGCGGCGCTGGTGCGCAAGGGCGAGGTGACGCCGGGCGAGCTAGTCGAGGCGGCCATCACGCGCATCGAGCGCCACAACCCGGCGATCAACGCGGTGGTCTACAAGCCCTACGACGAGGCGCGGGCGAAAGCGGACAACCTGCCGGATGGGCCGCTGCGCGGGGCGCCCTTCCTGGTCAAGGACCTGCTGATCGAGGTGGCGGGCTGGCCCCGCACCAGCGGCAGCCGCTTTTTCAAGAACGTGGTCGACCGCGAGGACGACGGCCTGATGCGGCGCTACCGCGAGAGCGGGGTCTCGGCGCTGGGCAAGACCAACCTCTCGGAGTTCGGCATCGCCGGCACCACCGAGGGCGCGCTCTTCGGCCCCTGCCGCAATCCGTGGAACCTGGAGCACATGGTCGGCGGCTCGTCGGGCGGCGCGGCGGCGGCGGTGGCGGCCGGCATGGTGCCGATGGCGCACGGCGGCGATGGGCGCGGCTCCATCCGCATCCCGGCCTCGTGCTGCGGCCTGGTGGGGCTGAAGCCGACGCGCGACCGCAGCCCGCACCTGCCCGACGGCTACGACTTCGCCCAGGGATTCGTGGTCGAGCACGTGCTGACCCGCACCGTGCGCGACAGCGCGGTGATGCTCGACGTCACCGGCCGGCCCGAGCCCGCCTCGCCGTACGCTGCGCCCGCGAAAGAGCGGCCCTATGCCGAGGAGATCCTGCGCTCGCCCGGCAGGCTGAAGATCGCCTTCTCGTCCGAGACCGCCAACGGCCGCCCCTGCCATCCGGAAATCCAGGCGGCGCTGGAGGCCACCGCGGCGCTGCTGGAGAAGCTCGGGCACGAGGTGGTCCCGCAGGGCCTGCCGGTCGCCCAGCGCGACATGTGGGGGGCGCAGAACGCCTTCTCCGGCGCCAACTTCGCCGCCGGCATGCGGCGGATGATCGAAGCGTCGGGGCGCGAGCCGCAGGGCGACGACTTCGAAGGTCTGACCTGGGCCAGCTGGAAAGGCGGCCAGCGCGCCGGCGGCATGGATGCGCTGGCCGACATGCAGTCGCTGCGCATGCTGGCGCGCCAGGCGCTGCAGCTCTGGGAGACCTACGACGTCTTCCTCACCCCCACGATGGCCGCCCCGCCGCCGAAGCTCGGCCACCTCTCGCCGGTGCTGAACGCGCCCCGCGACATCGGCCGGCGCAACGGCGAGTTCTTCTCCTACCCCGGCGTCGCCAACATGACCGGCCAGCCCTCGATCTCCCTGCCACTGGCCTGGTCGTCCGACGGCCTGCCGATGGGCATGATGTTCACCTCCCGCTACGCCGACGAAGCCACGTTGTTCCGCCTCGCCGCCCAGCTGGAAAAGGAAGCGCCATGGAAAGATCGGCGGCCGGGGGTCTGGGGCTAAAGTAAAAACAGTATTGACCACGGAAAACACGGATAACACGGACGCGCGCCCTTCTTCTATTCCGTGTTCTCCGTGTTTTCCGTGGTTGAAAAATCGTGATCCTAAGGAGCGTGTCCATGATCGAGTTCTTCTTCGACTGCTCCAGTCCGTGGACCTACCTGGCGTTCCACAACATCCAGCCGCTGGCGGCGGAGTTTGGCGCGCCCATCACCTGGCGGCCGATCCTGGTGGGTGGGATATTCAACAGCGTCAATCCGAGCGTCTACGAGGCCCGGGCGCATCCGGTGCCGGCCAAGGCGCGGTATTCAGGCAAGGACCTGCAGGACTGGGCGCGGCTGGCCGGGCTGAAGATCAAGATGCCGCCCAGCGTCTTCCCGGTGAACAGCGTCAAGGCGATGCGCATCTGCCAGACGCTGTCGCCGGCCGAGATGGTGCGTTTCGCCACGGCCGTGTTCGAGGCGTACTGGGGCGGTGACCGCGACATTTCGCAGGACGCGGTGCTGCGCGACGTTTGCTCGGGCGCGGGTCTCGACGCCGACGCGCTCTTCGCCGCCGCCGGGGCCGACGCGGTCAAGGCGCAGCTACGCGCCAACACCGACGAGGTGATGGCGCGCGGCGGCTTCGGCTCGCCGACCATCTTCGTCGGCAAGGACGACATGTTCTTCGGCAACGACCGCCTGCCGCTGGTGCGCGCGGCGCTGGAGCG
>DATAVF010000074.1:0-15835 GCA_036267835.1 Caulobacteraceae bacterium
GCGGGCCGATGGCCGCTCTTTGAGGGATCCTGCGTACTTCAACCGCGTCTTCCTGGAAGTCGGAGCGCTTACTTGGCCGAACGGCTATGACTGGAGCCCCGAAGCCCTGCACGCCGACATGGCGGCCGCAGGCGTGTTGGCGGCAGAGTCAGTGCCCGCCTGAGCCGGGCGGAAGACTGCCCCCCAGGAACGGCCACACGTGGTCGTAGAACCCGTGCTCGGTCAGGTCGTTGTGGTGGCCGCCCGGAATGGTCACGAACGTCTTCGGCTCGTTCGCCAGCGCGAAAAGTTCGCGCCCGAAGTGGAAGGGGATGGTCTCGTCCGCATCACCGTGCACGATCAGCAGCGGCATGTGCACCTTGGCGATGAAGTCGCGCGAGGCGAAGCGATCCCACATCAGCCACTGCACCGGCAGGAAGGGCATGCGCTCGGCGCCCACCTCGGCGGTCGAGGTGTAGGGCGCTTCGAGGATCAGGGCGCGGGCGGGGTGGGCGGCGGCGACCCGCACAGCGACGCCGGTGCCCAGTGAGAAGCCCTCGATGACGATCTGCGAGGTGGGATAGCGCGCCGCCACCCAGGCATAGCCGGCCTCGCCGTCGCGGTGCAGGCCGGCCTCGGTGGGCGCGCCGGTCGAGCCCGAATAGCCCTCGTAGGCCACCGCCAGCATGCCGGCGCCGACCTGCGCGGCGTGGGCGAAGCGGTCGCTGTCGCCAATCAGGCTGTCGCCGTTGCCACCGAAGAACAGCAGCACCGGCTTGCCGGCCGCCGGCGGCAGCCACCAGGCGATGAGATGCTGGCCGTCCGACGTGGTCAGGTGCTCCACCCGGATCGGCGGCCCGGCCGGGTTCGGCTGCACGACCGCGCCGTCCGGGAAGTAGAGCAAGCTACGCTGGAAGGTGCAGGCCGCACCCACCAGCAGCAGGTAGCTGCACGCCAGCGTCAGGATGCTGATCGTCAGGAACCGGCGCAGTTTCGGCACGGGGGTCTCCCGGCGCGCGCCCTCACAGCGCCTTGAGGATACTCTCGACCATCTTCTTGGCGTCGCCGAACAACATCATCGTGTTGTCGCGGAAGAAGAGTTCGTTCTCGACGCCCGCATAGCCGGACCCCATGCCGCGCTTGACGAAGAGCACGGTGCGGGCGCGCTCCACGTCGAGGATCGGCATGCCGTAGATCGGGCTCTGCGGGTCGGTCTTGGCGGCCGGGTTGGTGACGTCGTTGGCGCCGATGACGAAGGCGACGTCGGCCGTCGGGAACTCGGCGTTGATGTCGTCGAGCTCGAACACCTCGTCGTAGGGCACGTTGGCCTCGGCCAGCAGCACGTTCATGTGGCCCGGCATTCGGCCGGCGACCGGGTGGATGGCGTACTTGATCTCGACGCCCTCGGCCTTCAGCCGGTCGGCCATCTCGCGCAGGGCGTGCTGGGCCTGGGCCACCGCCATGCCGTAGCCCGGCACGATGATCACCTTGGAGGCGTTCTTCATGATGAAGGCCGCGTCCTCGGCCGAGCCCTGCTTGACGGGGCGGGTCTCGGTCCGGCCGCCGGCCACCGCCACCTCGCCGCCGAAACCGCCGAGGATCACCGAGAAGAACGAGCGGTTCATCCCCTTGCACATGATGTAGCTGAGGATGGCGCCCGACGAGCCGACGAGGGCGCCGGTGATGATCAGGGTGGTGTTGGCGAGCGTGAAACCCAGCGCCGCCGCCGCCCAGCCCGAATAGCTGTTCAGCATCGAGATCACGACCGGCATGTCCGCGCCGCCAATCGGGATGATCAGGGTGACGCCGGCGATCATGGCCAGGATCGAGATGGCCCAGAATGCCCACTTGGCGTCGCCGCCGCTCATCACCAGCATGACGATCAGCACCACGATGGCGAGGCCAATGACGATGTTGAGCAGGTGCCGCGCCGGCAGCAGGATCGGGGCGCCGGAGAGGTTTCCGTTGAGCTTGCCGAAGGCGATGATCGAGCCGGTGAAGGTGATGGCGCCGACGGCCACCCCGAGCGACAGCTCGATCAAGCTTTCCAGCTTCACGTGGCCGGCCTCGGCGATGCCGTAGGCGGCCGGCGCGTAGATGGCGGCGGTGGCGACGAAGCAGGCCGAAAGCCCGACCAGCGAGTGGAAGGCCGCCACCAGCTGCGGCATCGCGGTCATGTGGACGCGCCGCGCGATCACCACGCCGACGCCGCCGCCCAGGATCACGCCGCCCGAGATCAGGCCGATGGTGATCGGATCGAGCGCCTTCTGGTACCACAGCGTGGCCAGCGCCACGGCCACGGCCAGGCCCATGCCGATCATGCCGAGCTGATTGCCGCGCCGGCTGGTCTCCGGATTGGAGAGCCCGCGCAGGGTCAGGATGAAGAGGACGCCCGAGACCAGATAGGCCAGCGCGGCGAAATTGGCGTTCATGCCGGCTCCCCTTCCGGCCCGTGTTCGGCAGCCGTTTCGCCGCGCCGGTCGGTCCCGTCCCAGGCCTTGCGGTTGCGCAGCACTGAGAGGGACTGGATCACCGCGGCCAGGCACAGGGCCACGATGGCGACGTCGCGGTTGAACCAGGCGACCGAGGTCGGCGTGTCGCGGAACCAGACCGCGGCCTGGATCAGGCCGAGGCCGGTGAAGAAGAGGCCGCCGCCGTTGAGGATGCGCACCACCTTCGGGCGCATCGCCAGGGCCACAAAATAGATTACGATGGCGCCTGCGCCGAAGATGAAGGCGGCGAGCGGAAAGAGGCCCTGGGTCACTTCGGGCGCTCCTTCTTGCGGTACATCGCCAGCATGCGCTGGGTGACCAGGAAGCCGCCGAAGATGTTGACCGAGGCGAGGCCCACGGCCGCCGCGCCGACGCCCTTGGAGAACAGCACCTGGCCCGCCGTGCCGCCCATCGGCGCCGAGGCGGCCAGCAGCGCGCCCACGATGATCACCGAGGAGACCGCGTTGGTGACGCTCATCAGCGGCGTATGCAGGGCCGGCGTGACGCTCCAGACCACGTAGTAGCCGACGAAGATGGCGAGCACGAAGATCGCCAGGCGAAAGACGAAGGGATCGACGGCTTCCATCCTAAGTTCTCCTACAGCGCCTTCATCGACGGGTGCACGACGGCGCCGTCGTGCGAGACCAGCGCCGCCTTCAGGATCTCGTCGGCGAGATCCGGCTCCAGCTGGCCGTCCTTGACCAATAGTCCGACGAAGGCGGTGAGGTTACGGGCATAGAGGGCCGAGGCGTCGGCGGCGATGCGGCCGGCGAGGTTGCCGATGCCGACGATCTTCACGCCGCCCACGTCGGCGATCTCGTCGAGGCGCGCGCCCACCACATTACCACCCTGCTCCACCGCCAGGTCGACCAGCACCGAGCCCGGCTTCATCGAGGCGACATGCTCGGCGCTGACCAGCTTGGGCGCCGGGCGGCCGGGGATGAGGGCGGTGGTGACGACGATGTCCTGCTTCTTGATGTGGTCGGCGACGAGGGCGCGCTGCTTGGCCTGGTACTCGGCGCTCATCTCCTTGGCGTAGCCGGCGGCGGTCTCGGCGGCCTTGAACTCCTCGTCCTCGACCGCGACGAACTTGGCCCCCAAGCTCTCGACCTGCTCCTTGGCCGCCGGCCGCACGTCGGTGGCGGTGACCACCGCGCCCAGGCGCCGGGCGGTCGCGATGGCCTGCAGGCCAGCGACGCCGGCGCCCATCACGAACACCTTGGCCGGCGCGACCGTGCCCGCCGCCGTCATCATCATCGGCATGGCGCGGCCGTAGACCTCGGCCGCCTCGATCACCGCGCGGTAGCCGGCGAGATTGGCCTGGCTGGAGAGCGCGTCCATCACCTGGGCGCGGGTGATGCGCGGCACCAGCTCCATGGCGAAGACGGTGACCCCGCGCGCGGTCAGCGCATCGACCAGCGCCCGGTTCTGCAGCGGATTGAAGAGGCCGACGACAATGGCGCCGGCTTTCAGCGCCGCGATTTCCTCGTCGGAGGGCCCGCGCACCTTCAGCACGATGTCGGCGTTTTTCAGGGTGTCGGCGGCGCTCGGGAACACCTTGGCCCCGGCGGCGAGGTATTCGGCGTCAGACACCGAGGCGGCAAGGCCCGCGCCGGTCTCGACGATCACGTCGAAGCCCAGCGCGATCAGCTTCTTGGCGGCGTCGGGCGTCACCGCGACCCGCGTCTCGCCGGCGCGACGCTCCTTGGTGACGGCAAGAACAGGCATGGCTCCAGCCCCTTTGGGAGGCGACGGATGCAAGGGTTAGGGCGCCCGGACGTTGGCCGCGACTCGCGCGTCTTGTCCAGTCGCCCGGGGCGAGGGGGGCTAGTGGGCCGCCTCGGGCTTGGAGCGCAAGAAGTAAATCCCCAGCGCCAGCAGGACGACGGCGGCGCAGGCCCCAGCCAGGAAGCCGGCGTTCACGCAGAACCACAGCACCAGCGCCAGCAGGCCCGAGGCGAGCACCAGCGAGCCCCACTTAATCATCCGGCCGAAGGCGCTGAAGGTGGCGACCTGCTCCTCGATCTGCTGATCGCCTGAGTGGTACTCGTGCACGGCATCGGTCATCGAAACGGGGCCTCTGGCAAGAACAACAACGGTGGCCGGGTGCTACACGATGGCGCCGCGCCGCTCAAGCAGGCCAGGCTGAGAGCAAAGCGCGCACCTCCCCCGGAGGGGGAGGTTCACGCTGGCCACGCGGAGAGCAACGCTCTCAAAGCGGCGACCAGGGCCAGCGGCTGGTCGACCATGATGTGGTGCTCGGAATCCGGGATCGCCGACGAGGGCACGCCCTCGGGCAGCAGCTCGGCTCGCGCCCCGCCCATCTCGCGCCGCCGCATGATGGCCGAGCGGTCGCCGAAGATCTGCGCCATCGGCGGCGCCTTGCTGCGGTCGAGCTCCTGCATCGAGGAGCGATCGAGCTTGCCCCACATGAAGGGGTCGAACTTCCAGGTCCAGCCCTGGCCGGAGCCGTCCTCCATCGGCGCGGGCTTCAGCGAGCGGCGGGCGATGAAGTCGGCCACATAGAGGTTGCCGGGAACCTGCGGCGGCATGAAGCGGAAGCGGGTCAGCGCCTCTTCCAGCGTCGCGTAGACCCGGTTGGGCCGGGTGCGGCGCTGCGGGCCGCGGAAGCGCGCCTCGCCGCCCTGCTTCTCGGCCTCCTTGCGCCACTCCTCTTCCTGCTCGGCGGTCGGCGGGCCGCCGAAGCCGGTGTCGAGCAGCAGGGCCGCGCGCATCCGCTCCGGATACTTGGCGGCCGAGTAGAACACCTGCGAGCCGCCGAACGAGTGGCCGATGTAGATCGGCTTCACCGGCGCGTCGTAGAGGCCGGCAGCCTTGGCGCACTCCCAGATCTCCGAGGCGAAGGTCTCGAAGGTGTAGGTCGGGCGCCAGTCCGAGCCGCCCATGCCGGAGAGCGACAGGGCCGCGACGCGATAGTCCTCGGCCAGGAAGGGCGCGATGAAACTCCACCAGTCGGCGTGGGCGCTGTTGCCGTGCACAAGGATGAGGCCGGGCTTGCCAACCTCGCCCCAGGTCAAGAGCTCGATATCGGCGCCCTCGACCGGGATCAGCCGGCGCTCCGGCTGCTTGGCGATGGCCGCGTCGAACCAGGCCGGGGCCGGCGGCTTCTGGCCGTTGAAGGGCGCGAGCGGCGAAGCGATCTCCGGCGGCAGGCCCTCCTGCAGGCGTACCGGTTCGTCGTCGTCGAGCTTCTCGTCGAGCGGGACGTCGACTTGGGCGTCGGTGACTTGCTGGGGCGTGCTCTGATCGTCGGCCATGCCCATCTGACTAACGGCCGTTTGAAAAATGACAAGGGCCGCTTGGCCGCAGGGCCGAGTCGCCGCCTATGCCGGGTGCGGGTTGACCTCCGGATCGCTCTCCTCGGCCAGCAAGGCGGCTTCGGCGATGCTCTCCAGGTTGCTCTCGTGGCGCTGGCGGTCGATGCGGTAGAGCATGATGCAGCTGGTGGAGCAGAGATAGAGCACCGTCACCACCGGCAGGTAGATCATCGCCATGTGCGAGAGGATGGACGGGTCGACGTGGCCCGGCTTGGCCGCTTTCGAGAGGCCGACGTAGGCCAGGATCAGGCCGGGGAAGATCGAGGCGAAGCTGGTGGTGATCTTGCGCAGCAGCGAGTCGGCGGCGAAGAGCACGCCCTCGGAGCGCTTGCCGCTCCTCACCTGGGCTTCCTCGACCACGTCGGCCAGCATGGCGGTGACGATGACGAAGCCGATGATGCTGAAGAGGCCGGTGGCGATCGAGTCGACGATCAGGATGCGCAGCACCCAGGGCGATGAATTCGGCGGCATGATCCCGATGAGACGCGCCGTGATCGGCAGGGTGACGCAGAAGATCGACATGAAGAAGGTGGTCAGCGCCGCCCGCTTCTTGCCGAACACCCGCGACAAGTAGGGCGCTAAGACGACGCCGCCGAGGCCGCCCGGGATTCCCCAGAGACCAAGCGCCAGCAGGGCCGTCGAGGGCAGTTCCCAGTAGTAGGTGTAGAAGTAGGTCTGCAGGCCGCCGGTGATGCCGACCGCGATGCCGAAGATGAAGCCGGAGACCGCGAGAGAGGCGAAGTTGCGGTTGGCGAGGGCGACGCGCACTTCGCCGAGCATTTGGCCGAAGCTCGGGCGCCTGGCCGGGGCCTGGTGCATGAAGGGCACGAAGCGCTGGGTGGCCAGCGCCGAAATGACCACGCAGGCCAGCGCGATCAGCGCCACGGTGATGGCGAGCGGCGCATAGCCCGCCGCATTCAGCTGACCGAAGGGCTGCGCCTTGGTGCCCTTCAGGAAGATGCCGAAGGTCAGGAAGGTGGCCACGGCGCGTCCGACGACGGCCAGGAAGACATAGCGCCAGCTGCCCAGGCTGACGCGCTGGTCATAGTCGCGCGACAGCTCGGGCAAGAGGGCGGCCAGCGGGATCTCGACCAGGCTTTCGAAGAGGCGGCCCAGTATGATGGTGCCCAGCAGGTAGAAGAACAGCGCCTGGTCCGGCCAGCCCATCGGCGGCATGTAGGTCGCGGCGAAGCACAGCGAGGCCGGGATGGCCGCGCCATAGATGAACGGATGCCTGCGCCCCAGCTTCGAGCGGGTGTTGTCGGAGAACTGGCCGACCAGCGGGTCCCAGAAAGCGTCGATCAGGAGGGCGATGAAGATGGCCAGGCTGACGGCCGGCGCCTCGAGCCCGACGATCTGGGTGTAGAAGAAGAGGGTCAGCCCGCCCAGGCCGGCCTTGGTGGTCGAGCCCATGGCGCTGACGCCGTAGAGCGCCTTGGTGGGCCAGCCGAGCCGCGGAACGGCTTTGTCGATAAAGCTCATCGCGGCCAGGCGCCGCTCGAGGAGATGGCGAGACGCGCTGCGCCCCACGATGGCGGGGTCGCCGGACAAGCTCTCATGTGAAAATTACGCTCCCTGGCGCGCATCGAAATCGCTGTTTTTCTTATGGCGGGATTTTGGAACGAAAGCCGCGGACCGCGCCAGTGAATTCCGCGGGACGGGTGCGTCGCGCCTGCGGGCAAAGAAAAGGCGCGCCCCGCGAGGAGGCGCGCCCAGTCTATCCGCTTGTGTCGCGGACTTAGAAGAACTTGTAGCGGACTTCCACGCCGAAGGTGCGCGGCGGGTTCAACTCGTACCCGGTGTCTTCGATGAGACCGACCGCCGTCGCGCTGCCGGCAAGGCCGGCGCCGGCGGCGCCCACCGTGTACTGCAGCGTGTTGAAGACGTTCTTCACGTAGGCGATGATTTCGTACTTGTCCTTCGGGCCCTTCCACAGCGCCCGGATGCTGACGTCGTCCCAGGACGGGGCGACGTTGTAGAAGCGGTTGAAGAGGCTGCCGCTCTGGGTGTCACGCCAGGCGTAAGTGCCCGACAGGATCAGGTCGCCCGGATCGAAGTGGAAGGTGTACGCCAAGTCCATGGCGATCTTGTTCTCCGGCGCGTTGGGCAGCGGGTTGCCCTTGACGCTCTGGTCGCGGGTCGCGGTGGTCTGGCCGGGGAACGGCTGGGCGCCGGGCTCGATCGCTCCCGGATCGTTGGTGTCGATCAGGCAAAGCGCGTTCGGCGCGGGCGTCAGCACGCCGCTCGTGACCGTGCCAGTGCAGGCCGTCTGCACCGCCGTGTGGTCGTATGAGTAGCTCAGCGTGAAGCTGAGGTCCTTGACCGGGGTCCAGTAGACCTCGGCCTCGACACCTTCCGACACCGCCTTCGGCACGTTGATAAAGAGCGAACTGACCACGCCGCCGTTGCTGATCGAGAGCGGCGTCTGGACCTCATCGTAGTCGTAGTAGAAGGCCGCGAGATCGACCAGCAGGTTCCTGCCGAAGTTCTCCTTGTAGCCGATCTCGTAGGCATTGAGGTACTCCGGCTTGGAAGCCGGGTTCGCAATCACCTGACCGGCGTTGAACGACGGCGATGTATAGCCGCGTCCGTAGCGGAGGTAGGTGAAGATGTCCGGCGTCGGCGTCCACTCCAGGTCGGCGCCGCCGGTGAAGGCGGAGGTCGTAGTGCCGAGGGCGCGGTGGGCGTCGCCATTGGCCTCGATAACTGCGGCGCTTCTCACGCCGTAGGCCAACGGGCCGGACAGGCAGGAGGTGTTTCCCGCAGACGGCGCGACGCCGGGCGTGAGGTTCGTGGTGCCGGTGCCGGTCGAGCAGATGACGGCCTGGGTCACGTCGGCCGTCGGCGTGGCCGCGCCGGCGAGCATGTAGAGCGGTAGGCAAGCGCCGGAAGCCGCGCCGGTGCCCGCGATGCCCCCCGTACCGCAGGCGCCTGCGGCGGCCGCGGTCGGGCTCGATAGCAACGCCTGCAGCGAGATGTAACGGGTGTTCTCGGTGCCGTTCTTCTGATCCTGGGTCCAGCGCAGCGAGCCGGTGAGCTTGAGCTGGTCGTTGAACTTGTAGGAGACCTGGCCGTAGGGCGAGATGGTCTGCACATTGAACTGGTACTGGAAGTAGGCGACCTGCAGGTTCGGGTTCGGCGCGGCCGCCCCCGCTGCCGCCGCCGCCGGCGAGGACGCGGTGCCGCACGAAAGCGCCGAGCCCACGAGCGCCGGCAAGCACAGCGGCGCGGCGAACTGCGGCTGCTCCGCCGCGGTCACCTGGTAGGGCTGGTTGTAGTGCTGGAAGTAGTAGAACAGACCGCCCGTCCATTGCAGCGGACCGTCAGTCGTCGACTGGAGGGTGAAGTCGTGGTCGGTCCAATAGTCGTCTTCGACGTAGTTCGCCTGGAACAGCGGGTTGATCACCAAGGGTGAGATGGCCGGCGAAGCTGTCGCCAGTGTGAACGACCTGACGTCGGTGTTCTCGCCTTCGCCATCGCCGGGATCGTTCAGGTAGTAGTCGTAGCCCTGGACGCCACCAGTATACTTGAAGTCGAACCCATCGAAGTGGTAGGTCATGATATAATTGAAGTCGTCGTAATTGGCCAGCTGGACCCTGCGCGGCACTGACGCGGCGAAGATGTTGGGGTTCTTGAACGACGAGGGGTTGTTCAAAATGCCAGGCGCAAGCAGCGACACGCTGGTGACGAGCGGCTGGCCAAGGCACAGATTGCAGGGATTCTGATAAGCCACGCCCGGCGTGCCCGTCACGCCTGTCGGGAGGATGGGCAGCGCGTTGTTCGCAGCGATGAGGCCAGCGTTATAGGACTGGACGGCGGCGAACGCTGTCGGGTTGCCGTTCGGGGCCGAGTAGCCGAAGTTGGGGTTGCCGTAGAGCGAGCCGCCGATGAGGGCCGAGGCGTCGCTGAAGGTCGTTTCGTTCCAGGATCCGTTCTGGAACCCGAGCCGGGAGCCGGCGTCGCCGCGGCCGTTCCAGCCTTCGGCGAAGCCGCGTGCCCAGAACTCGAACTTGTCGTTCGGCTTCCAGTCGGCCTGCGCCTCGACGTACCACTCGTGGACGACGTCGCCTTCCGAGGGGCCACCGGTGAGGTTGGTGTAGTAGCCTTGGTTCTGGTTCTTGTCGAAGCCGGCGATGCGCACATCGAGCCCCGGGGCGATCTGGCCGGAGGCGGCGGCTTCGAGGTTATAGGTGCCGAAGTTGCCGATCGTGGCGCGCACTTCCGCATAGGGCGTGTCGGTGGGGCGCACCGAGATCATGTCGATCGAGCCGCCGGAGGCGTTGCGTCCGCCGACGTTCTGCGGCCCGCGCTCGATCTGTTCCTGGCTCAGGAACAGCGACGACTTGTCGAGGCCGTAGGGCGAATAGACGAAGAACTCGTCTTCGTAGTTGGCGACCCGCTGCTCGTTAGTGATGTTCACCGACGTCCGGCCGAGGCCGCGGATGAAGGCGTGCACGTTGCCGGGGTCGTAGGTGAAGCCGGGGGCGAAGTTGGTGACGTCGGCCACCGTGTTGATGCCGAGGGTATCGCGCTGAGCGCCGGTGAACACCGAGACGGCGACGGGCACCTTCTGCAGGCTCACCTCGTGCTTTTCGGCCATGACCACCAGTTCGGTGACGCTCGTCGCCCCCTGGTCAGTGGCCGTGGCCGCCGCGGTGGCGGCGTGGCCTACGCCGGCCCACATCCCCAACGCGCTCGACGCGCACGTAAGCAGCAACAGCTTCTTGGTCATCAGGTCGCCTCCCCGGATCGGCCTTGGCGACCGTATCCATTTTATACAGTTTGTGGGCGCAGCCTTTTGCAGCTCACGCCAGGTGGGGAGGTTGGGGGGATGAAATCGCGCCTGTCAACGCTGTTCCTACCAGACTGTAATGTCCGCGGCCTCAGTGTGGCCGGATGAAGACAGGCGCCGCCAGGGCAATTGCAGGGAATTCTTCCTAGCGCGGGGCCGCTGCGTAGAAGTTGATCACAATGCTCACCCGCTCGCCGGCGAGCAGTGGCAGCACCCAATGGACGCGGTCGCCGGCGAAGCTGACCAGGGTGTTCGGCGTCGGCCGGACCACGATCGGATCGTCGATCCCGCCCGCGCCGGCCAGCGCCAGGTCGCCGCCGTCGATGGATTTCGCCGTGGCGTAAAAAACGCTGGTGCAGACCGGGGCGCCCGGCAGCCCAGGGCTGGAATCGGCATGCGGCTCCTGGTGCGGCGGCCGTTTGGCGTCGCCGACCATGCGAACTGGGAACATCTGCAGGTGCGGCGGGGCGCTGAAGCGGAAGCCGCAGGTCTGGGCCCAGCGCAGGGTGGCCGGCGCCAGCAGCTCGCGCACCTCCCCGAGCGGGCCCTGCACGGCGAGGTCGGTCGCGCGGACCTGGTGGGTGCCGCCGCGGCCCAGGAGACCCAGCGCCTCCGACGACGCCCAGCTGCCGGCCAGCCGGTCGAGCGCGCCCAGCAGACGCAGCAGCTGGGCGGGCGGAAGGAAGTTGCGACGGACGTGCGGGGCGTCTGCGGGCGGATCAGCCATGCGCGATACTGCCGGGAAGCGGGGCGCCCGCGAATAGCGGGTCCGGCCGGGCGCCGCAACGGGCCCGAAGGTCCGTCGCGGCGCCGCCGATCGGGATCAGAAGAACTTGTAGCGGACTTCCACGCCGTAGGTGCGCGGCGGGGCCAGGTTGAAGACGTTGGTCTCGATCAGGCCGGCGGCGGCCGTCGTGTTGGTGACGGTGTTGCCGAGCAGGCCCGCGCCGCCGTCGGCGGCCTCGTATTCCTGGTTGTTGAACACGTTCTTGATGAAGCCGATGATCTCGTACTTGTCGCCGGCGCCCTTCCATAGGGCCCGCAGGCTGACATCGTTCCACGAGGGCGCGTTGTCGTAGCTGCGGTCGAAGATGGTGCCGTCCTGGGTGTCGCGCCACACGTATGAGCCCGACAGGGTGAACGAGCCGGGATCGAACTCCCAGGTGTAGGCGACGTCGAGGGCCAGCTTGTTGGCCGGCGCTTCCGGCAGCGGGTTGCCCTTGACGCTCTGGAACCGGGCTGCGCCCGCGGGCTGACCGGCCACCGGGTTGGCGCCCGGCTCGACAGCGAACGTGTCGTTGGTGTCGACGACGCAGAGGCTGCCCGCCGTGGGAACGCCGCCCGAGAGGGTGCAGCCGGTCTCCAGCGCGGTGTGGTCGTAGGAGTAGCTGGCGGTGATCAGGAGATTGTGGATCGGCGACCACTCGCCCTCGAACTCGATGCCCTCCGACACGGCCTTCGGCGAGTTGACGAACTCGCTCTGCACCACGCCGCCATTCAGCACCGCGATCGGCACCTGCAGGTTGTTGTAGTCATAGTAGAAGGCGGCGGTGTCGATCGAGATGTTGTGGCCGATGGCCTGCTTGTAGCCGATCTCGTAGGAGTTGATGAACTCCGGCGCCACGTAGGGGTTGGGGCTGATGTAGCCGGCGTTGAGGCTGAAATCCTCGTAGCCGCGGCTGTAGCGCGCGTAGACGAAGATGTCGTTGGTCGGCTGCCAGTCGATGCCCGCGCCGCCGGTGAGGGCGCTCGACGTGCCGGAGAGGCCACGCTGTTCGATCCCGGTCGCTGCATTGACCACGCCAGCGCTGCTCACGCCTTTGCCGAGCGTCGTCCCCGAGTAGCAGGACGCCGGATTGCCGGTCGGGCAGGTGAGCGCCAGGGTCGAGTCCAGCGACGGCGTGCCCGCCCCCAGGAACGGGGCCAGGGTGTCGATCAGGGTGTTGTTGAAGGCGACGTCGCGGTTGGATTCCGTGCCGTCCTTGGTGTCGTAAGTGTAGCGGAGGTTGCCGGTAACCGTGAACTGGTCGTTGAACTTGTAGGAGACTTGGCCGTAGCCGGCGACGCTCTGGTCGTGCAGGTCGTAATTCTGGAAGAACAGGGTGTTGTTCAGGTTGGGGGCCGCTGCCGCGAAGGTGGTCAGCGAGGCCAGCGGGTGGCTGAGCTGCGGCTGGTCGGGCGCGGTGGCGAGGATCGGGTTGGTGTAGTTCTCGGAGTAATAATAGATGCCGCCGATCCATTGCAGCGGCGCATCGCCCGTCGACTGCAGGTCGAACTCGTGGCTCGTCCACGAGTCGTCCTGTTGGTAGTTGAGGTTGACCAGCGGGTTGATCACCAGCGGCGCGACGCCAGCCGCCAGCACCGGCAGGGCGAACGAGGTCACCGCGGTGTCCGGCTCCGAGTAGTTCAGATTGTAGTCATAGCCCTGGAAGCCGCCGACGTAGCGGAACTCGAAGGTCGGGAACTTGTAGGTGAAGACGTAATTGACGTCGTTGTAGTGGCTGAGGCTGACCGTGCGCGGCTCGAGGTCGGCGATGTTGTAGGGGTTGGTCAGCGCCGGGTTGTCGGTGACGCCCGGATTGGCCAGCGTCAGGCTGCCCGGGGTCGGCAGGTAGGGCGTGCCGACCAGGAAGGCGGGGCCGGCGCCGGCCAGGATGACGTTGTTGGCGCCGTTGCGCGCGCCGCTGCCGGCGACCGAGGCATAGCCGAAGTTGGGGTTCACGAAGAGCCCGGCGCCCGGATAGGCGTTAGGATCGGTGAGGTTGGTCTCGTCCCAGTGGCCGCTCTCGTAGCCGGTGCGGGCGCCGGCGTCGCCGCGGTTATCCCAGGCCGAGGTGAAGGCGCGCAGCCAGAGTTCGGCGTTGTCGTTCGGCTTCCAGTCGAGCTGGCCTTCGACATACCACTCGTTGATCTGGCCGCCTTCGGTGGGCTGGCCCAGGTCGAGGTTCTTGAAGTAGCCGTCGTTCTGCTGGTTGTCGTAGGCCGAGAGGCGCAGGTCGAGGCCCGGCGTCACCTGGCCGGAGACGGCGCCTTCCACTTCATAGTGATTGAAGTTGCCGGCCGTGGCCCGCAGCTCGGCGTAAGGGGTGTCGGTCGGGCGCACCGAGATCATGTCGATGGAGCCGCCGTCGGCGTTGCGACCGCCGACGTTCTGCGGCCCGCGTTCGATCTGCTCCTGGCTCAGGAACAGCGACGACTTGTCGAGCTGATAGGGGGAGACGACGTAGAAGCCGTCTTCGTAAGTCGCCACGCGGGCGTCGTTGGTCAGGTTGATCGACTGGCGGCCGACGCCGCGGATGTAGGCGTGGGTGTTGCCCGGGTCGTAGGCGAAGCCCGGCGCGAAGTTGGTCACTTCCTGCACCGAGTTGATGCCGATGGTGTCGCGCTGGGCGCCAGTGAAGACGGAGACGGCCACCGGCACCTTCTGCAGGTTCTGCTCGCGCTTTTCGGCGACGACCACCAGTTCGCCCACATTGGTGGCGCCCTGGTCGGTCGCGGCGGCGGTGTCGGTCGCGGCCGTCGCGGTGGCCGCCTGGACTCCGCTGGCGGCGAAGACGAACGCGCCAACGGCGCCCGAAAGCAGAAGTAAGCTCTTGGTCATGGATGCTCCCCGGCGCGGCGGATCCGGGGAGGGAGCCGCGCGCCTCTAAAATCGTTTGGCGTTGACGAAGCGGCGCGGGGCCGATCGCAGGGCGAGACCCATTTCGCAGACCTTCGCGGCAGTCAACGCCACAAACTTCAGCATAAAATCATATTCTCAGACTGTGACGTCAGAACTACATATTATTTGACGGTCACGCTTAAATATACCCCGGACCAGACGGTACACATAACATCGTTCGAATTAATCTATGGACTCGCGAGTCCGCGTTACATTCGCGTAACATTGTAAGCCGATCTGACGTTATTTTCGTTTGCCTGACAAACAGTCAGACGGCCGCGAAGGGGTAGGGCGAGATCGATTTGGTGAAATCGTCGACCATCAGGGTGCGGCCGAGCGGTTCGGCGGCGCGTTGCGGGCAGTTGGGGCGCTGGCAGACCCGGCAGGCGGGACCGATCTCGGTGGCCACGGGGTTGGCCAGGTCGAGGCCGCGCGAATAGACCAGCCGGGGCGCAAACTTCAGCTCGCAGCCGAGGCCGATGGCGAGGCCCGGATCCTCGTCGGCGAACGGCCCGGCGATGCGCGGGGCGGTGCGGGCGAAGGTGAAATAGCGGGCGGCATCCGGCGTCTCGACGATTTGGGTCACCACCCGCCCCGGCGTGCGGAACGCCTCGTGCACCCGCCACCTCGGGCACGAACCGCCGAAGCGCGAGAACGGGAACGAGGCGCCGGCGAAGCGCTTGGAGATGTTGCCGGCGGTATCGACCCGCAGCATGAAGAAGGGCACGCCGCGGGAAGTGGGCCGCGAGAGCGTGGTCAGCCGGTGGCAGACCTGCTCGAAGCTGGCCCCGAAGCGCGCGCCCAGCAGCTCGATATCGTGCGAGGTCTTCTCGCAGGCTTCGCGGAAGGCCTCGTAGGGCATCAGCATCGCCGCGGCGAGGTAGTTGGCCACCGACACCTTGAGCAGACGCCGGGTCGGCATGTCGGGCGGGCCGCCGCGGTCGACCAGGGCATTGAGCGCCGCGTCGTGCTCGGCGATGCCCAGCTGGTAGGCGACCGAGAACGCCCGCCCCGCCTCGCCCAGCAGCTCCGACAGCATCAGCCGGCGCCGGTGATGGTCGTAGCGGCGCACCGAGTCGGGCAGCACTTCCGTCGGCACGATGCGCACCTGGATGCTGTGCCGCTCAGCCAGCCGCGCCCGCGCCGCCGCCGCGAAGCCCTGCGGCTCCGGGTTCAGCTCGGCCGCCAGCGCCTCGCCGAATTCATCCAGCTCGGCAAAGAAGTTGCGCTGCGTCTGGATGTAGTCGCGCACCCAGTCCGACGGGGTCAGCGCCAAGCCCGTGTCGCCCTCCTCGGCGCGCGGCGCCTGGCCGAGTTCCGCGAGCCGCCGCCGGTCGCCGTAGGCGCGGTAGAGCCGCACGATGGCGTCGGCGACGCCGGGCGTGTTCTCCGCCACCTCCGCCATCTCGTGGCGCGCCACCGCCAGGTCGCGGAACAGCGGGTCGGAGAAGACCTCCGACAGATCGCGTGCATCGGCCGCCTCCTGATCGGACGAGAGGCTGCGGATATCGATGTCGTAAGCGTCGGCCAGCCGCAGCAGCACCTGGGCGGTCACCGGACGCTGGTTGCGCTC
>DATAVF010000075.1:0-11754 GCA_036267835.1 Caulobacteraceae bacterium
CTGCAGGTGGCCGGCCAGCGCCTCGTCGGTGCAGTAGAAGCCGGCGATGTCCTTGCCCAGCGCCACCACGATGGCGCCGGTCAGGGTCGCCAGGTCGATCATGAACTTCGGCTTGAAGCGGTCCTGGCAGTACCAGACCGCGTCGGCCAGCACGAGGCGGCCTTCGGCGTCGGTGTTGATCACCTCGATGGTCTGGCCGGACATGCTGGTGACCACGTCGCCGGGCCGCTGAGCGTTGCCGTCGGGCATGTTCTCGACCAGGCCCAGGATGCCGACCGCGTTGACCTTGGCCTTGCGCGAGGCCAGCGAATACATCGCCCCGACCACGGCGGCCGAGCCAGCCATGTCGGTGACCATCTCCTCCATGCCGTCGGCCGGCTTCAGGCTGATGCCGCCGGTGTCGAAGCAGACGCCCTTGCCGATGAAGGCGATCGGCTGGGCGGACGCGTCCTTCGCCCCCTTCCACTGCATCACCACCAGCTGGCTGTCGCGCACGCTGCCCTGGCCGACGCCCAGCAGCGAACCCATGCCGAGCTTCTTCATCTCCTTGACGCCCAGCACTTCGATCTCGAGGCCAAGCTTGGAGAGCGCCTTGACCCGCTTGGCGTACTCCTCGGGGTAGAGAATGTTGGCCGGCTCGGTGACCAGGTCGCGGGCGTAGCAGATGGCGTCGGCCAGGCCCGCGAGTTCCTTGAACGCCTTGCCGGCCGCCTTCGGGTCGGCGCAGGCGATCTCGACCGCGGTGACCGAGGGCTTCTTGTCGGCCTTCTCGGTGGTCCGGTACTTGTCGAACCGGTAGGCAGCGAGGCGGATGCCGAAGGCGGCGTGCGCCTGCCGCTCGGGCCCGGCGGGCGGCATCAGCAGCAGCAGCTTCTGCGCGCCGGTCGCCTTCACCGCGTTGTAGGCGTGTGCCCCGACGCTTTCCGCGCCCTTCGCATCGAACGCCGGCTGCTTACCGGCGCCGACCACCACCACCCGTCCTGCCGCCGTGCCCGCGGCGGCGAGCAGGGTGACCGTCTGGCCCACCGCGCCGGTGAAACGGCTGGCCGTGATGGCCTTCTTGATCGCCCCGCCCAGCTCCGTGTTCAGCGCTTCTGCGGCGGGGGAGAACTCGCCGTCCTCGAACGCCAGCACAGCGAGCGCGGTGGTCTCGGCCGGCTCGGCCGTCGCGGCGACGAAGTCGATCTTCATGCACGGAACCTCATGGATGGAAGTCCCGCCGGCTTAAGTCCAAGCCGCGCTCAACGCAAAGGGGGAACGCCGTTATGCGGCCGGGGCGCGGGCGTAGGTAACCGTCGCCTGGGCGGCGAGGCGCTCTGGCGACTCGGTCCAGATGCGCACGTCGCTGACCGCCATGCGCCGCCCCAGCGACAAGAGCTCGCCCTCGGCGACGATGTCGCCGGGCTGAGCCCCGCGCAGGAAGTGCATGGTCAGCGAGCTGGTCACCGCCATCAGCTCGACGCCGACGTGGGCCATGACCAGGGCGTAGGCGGCCATGTCGGCCAGGTTCATCAGCGTCGGCCCGGAGATCAGGTTGCCGGGCCGCAGCATGGCCCGGTGGAACGGCTGCACGATGCGGATGCGCCCGGGCGTCACCTCGCGGATACGGTCGCCGCCATTGCTCAAGGGGAAGGCGCCCGACAGCACCTTGTTCAGCGCGTCGGCGTCGAGCTGGATTTCCCACTTCGCCATGCCGCATCCCTTCGATCTGATCCGCCCTTCCCCCAGCCGTAGCGGGCGCAAAAGCCCGCGGGCAAGCCACCGGCCGGTCAATTGAAGTTCGGTTGACCCACCCCGGCCAAGCTGCTGAAGTAGCGCCATGTTGAAGATTGTCGTGAGCTGAGGCCCACAGCCTCGAAGGCCTAGCTGGACGCCTGAACCGCCGCCCTCACGAGGCCGCGGCGCGTCTCTCACGACCCTTCTTCGAAAGTCCTGACATTGCCTCAGATATCCGAGCACGCGCTGCTCCGACCCGAGATCCATACCCCGCGCCTGACCCTCCGCCCGCTGCGCCCCGACGACCTGGCGGACTGCATCCGGCTCTACGACGACATCGGCTGGAACGATCCTGACCACTCCGCCGAGGAAGCCACCGCTCGCCGGCGCAGCTGGCTGGCCTGGTCCGTCGACAACCAGCGTGAACTGGCTCGCCTCTTCCAGCCGCCCTATGGCGAGCGGGCCGTGGTGGATCGCGAGACCGGCGCCTTCGTCGGCCTCGTGGGCCTGGTTCCCAGCCTGGTCCCGCTGGGACAGTTGCCGTCGTTTGGCGCCGTAGCGGGCGCGCCGCATCAGCCCGAGGTGGGCCTTTTCTGGGCAATCTCGCCGGCGCGCCAGCACAAGGGCGTCGCCACCGAGGCGGCCGGCGCGCTGATGCGGCACGCCTTCGCCACGCTGTGTCTGGCCCGGATCGTCGCCACGACCGAGCACGACAATCTTGCGTCCGCGGCCGTCATGCGCCGCATCGGCATGACCGTGGAAACCAATCCCTTCCCCGAGCCGCGATATTTCCAGACGATGGGCTGGCTGGATGCGGGCGCGCGGTCATGAACCCATTCCGCTACCACGCCATCGTCGAGGCTGATCACGACATCCAAAATCCGCTTTCGCCGGAGAAGCTGCAGCGCCTGATCGGCTGCCTGCGGCCAACCGCTGGCGAGCGTGTGCTCGATGTTGGCTGCGGCAAGGGCTACCTGCTGGCCGCCATCGCTGCGCAGGCGGACGTCGATGCGGTCGGGCTGGACCTCATCCCGGCCTTCGCCGAGGCGGCGCAGCGGCGACTGGCGCAGACGCGGCTGCTGGGCCGCGCCGAGGTCATCATCGGTCCCGCGCTCGACTACCCGCTTGGTCTGGGCGACTTCCAGGTCGCGCTCTGCATCGGCGCCACCTTCGCGCTCGGCGGTCTGGATGGGACGCTGGAGCGGTTGGCGGCAAGCGTGGGCCCTGCCGGCCGCATCGCCGTCGGCGAGCCCTTCCTGCGACCGGGCGCGCCAGCGGCCGTGCGTGAACGCTGGCCGGAGTACGACCGGGGGCTTGCCGAGATCGTCGCCGCGATCGCGGCCCACGGCCTCACCCTCACCGGCCTCATCGCGTCCTCGCAGGACGACTGGGACCACTACGAGAGCCAGCACTGGCGAGCGGCCGCCGCCTGGCTGCGGGCCTATCCGGACGATCCTGACGCGGCCGGACTCGCCGAGCGCATCGCCGATACCCGTCGCCAGTATCTGGCCGAAGAGCGCGAGGCCTTCGGCTGGGCGGTGTTCGTGGCCGAGAAACCCTAGGCCGCGGCGGCGGGCGACTCGGCGGCCGCGGCGGCCGCCCGCCTTGCCGCGCCCAGGCGCTGCTGGCGGCCGGCGTAGACGAAGGTCCAGAGCGCCAGTGCGCCGGCGAAGGCGTAGCCGACGATGTGGCCGACGACGAGGTAGTCGGCGATCGAGAGGGTGAAGACCAGCACGCAGGCGATGGCGGTGCGCAAGACCAGGCCAAGGCCCCAGACCACGGTCATCACCGTCATGGTGCGGCGGAAGTAGACGTTGTCGCGCAGGCCCTCGAACTCGGCGGCGCGGGCGCTGTCGCTCCGCATCATGCTGGCGCGGGCCAGGTGGTAGATCAGCGGCTTGCCGATCAGGGCCGAGCCCAGGAAGAGCGCGCCGATCGCCCCGGTGACCAAATTCTCGCGCAGCTGCAGGAACTTCGCGCCGCCGCCGCCAAAGAAGGCCAGCAGCGAGAGGGCGATGCCGGCCAGCACGAACAGCGACAGGGCGTCCACGCGCCGGCTGCGCACGAACTGGACGATGCTCCAGACGATCGGCGGCCCGGACGAGGCCAGGAGGGCGCCGACATCGCCAAGCTGCTTCTGCCAGACGTCGTAGATGACGACCGGCAGCACCGCGTTGACCAGGATTTCGAGCCCGACCCCCGGTCCGCTCT
The DNA here is from genome assembly GCA_036267835.1 of Caulobacteraceae bacterium. Taxonomy (GTDB): domain Bacteria; phylum Pseudomonadota; class Alphaproteobacteria; order Caulobacterales; family Caulobacteraceae; genus Acaudatibacter. The sequence continues at coordinate 3,928 of DATAVF010000075.1, forward strand.
TGCGCAGCCACGCGCTGACCTGCTCGACCCTGCTTGCCATGGCCGTAAGTTAGCCAGCCAAAACCCCGCGCGCCAGCGGGGCCGCCGGTGCTATGTCAGCGCCATTGATCCCAACCCGATTTGAAGCAGACATCCGATGCCCATCGCCCACACCCCCGGCCTCGACATCTACTACGAGCGGGCAGGCGACGGTCCGCCGCTGCTCTTCATTTCCGGCACCGGCGGCGACCTGCGGGTGAAGCCGAATGTCTTCGATGGCCCCTTCCCCAAGGCCTTCGACGTGCTGGCCTACGACCAGCGCGGCCTCGGGCGCTCGGAAAAGCCGGACCGCGATTATTCGATGGCCGACTACGCCGACGACGCGGCGGCGCTGATGGGCAGTCTCGGCTGGCAGACCGCGCGGGTGATCGGCGTCTCGTTCGGCGGCATGGTCGCGCAGGAAGTGGCGCTGCGGCATCCCGAGCGGGTGGAGCGGCTGGTGTTGGGCTGCACGTCGCCGGGCGGCGCGGGCGGCGCCTCGTATCCCTTCCATGAGATCCAGCACCTGACCGGCGAGGCGCGCGCCAAGTTCCTGATGCCGGTCAGCGACACCCGCCGCAACGCCGCCTGGGCCGCCGCCAACCCGGAAACCTACGCCCAGTTCGTCGCCATGGGTTCGGCCAACCCCTTCGCCGGCGAGCCCGGCCGCGAGATGGGCGCGCGCCGCCAGCTGGAAGCCCGCGCCCGGCACGACACCTGGGACCGGCTGGGCGACATCCGCGCCCCCACCATGATCGCCGCCGGCCGCTACGACGGCGTCGCCCTGCCGGCCACACAGGAGCGGATGGCGAGCCGCATCCCGGGCGCTGAGCTGCAGTTCTTCGAAGGCGGCCACCTCTTCATGATCCAGGACCGCGCGGCCTACCCGGCCATGATTGCCTTCCTGAACGGCTAGGCGAGGAAGCCCGACACCCGCGCCATGGCGTCGGCCAGCACCGCGGGGTCGCGGCAGACGCAGGCGCGCAAGAAGCTCTCCGAACCCGGCCCGAAGAAGATCCCGGGCGCGAGGCCCACGTTGGTGGCGGCCAGGATCTCAGTGCAGGCCTGGCGCGCGTCGGGCATGCCGTCGATCTGGAAGTAGGCGTACATGCCGGCTCGCGGCCGGGGCCCCATCCGCACGCGCGGCAGCTGCTCCAGCGCATCGCAGACCACGCCCATGCCGGCCTCGCAGTAATCGCGCATCGAGGCCACGAACGGTTCGCCCTCGCGGATCGCCGCGACGCCGGCGTGCTGCAGGAAGGTGGTGACCCCGCTCGAGGTGTACTGGACCATCATCGCCAGGGTCGGGCCGACCGAGGGCGGATGCACCATCCAGCCCAGCCGCCAGCCGGTCATCGCCCACGACTTGGAGAAGCTGTTGATCACCATCAACCGGTCTTCCGGCTCTGCGATGTCGAGAATGGTCGGGGCGCTGTGGCGCCCATAAGCCAGCCGGTTGTAGACCTCGTCGGCGATCAGCCAGACGCCGCGCCGGCGGCAGATCTCGAGCAGCGCCGCTTGGGTCTCGATCGGGACCATTGCGCCGGTCGGGTTGCCGGGCGAGGCGAAGAAGACGGCGCGGGTGCGCTCGTCCATCTGCGCCTCCACCGCCGCCGGATCGAGCCGCCAGCCGCCCTGCCCCAGCTCCATCCGCGCCGAGCGCACCTCGGCGCCCAGCAGGCGCGCCATGCCGCCGGTGTTGGGCCAGATCGGGTCGACGTTGATGACGTTGTCGCCGGCCTCGCAGGCCAGCTGCAGCGCCAGCATGATGGCGTTCATGCCGCTGGCGGTGACCGTGATCCGCTCCGGGCCGATGGCCTTCGTCCCCAGGCCGCTCAGGTAGGCCGCCAGCGTCTCGCGCAGCTCCGGGATGCCGTTTTGGTGCGAGTAGAACACGTGACCGTCGGCGATCGCCCGGCTCATCGCCTCGCCGATGAAGGGCGGCGCGACCCGGTCGCCCTCACCGAACCACAGCGGGATGACGTTCGGGTCGCCGAAGCGGTCTTTCGCCAGACTGGCGATGTTCTGCAGTGGAATGTCGCGGAGCTGGGCGCGGGCGCCGTCCAAAGCGGTCATCGCAGCGGTCATTGGGGGAGGCATGGGCGGCGCTGTAGCGCGCGCCGGGCCGCCGCGTCGAGGCGCGCGCCAGCATGCTTCCGCCACATTCCGCAGCAAAGCTCGTTACCTGGGAAGCCGGGGGAGCAAGATGCAGCGCCACGCGATCGCCACGGCCCTTGGTCTGACCGCGCTCGCCGCGGCCCTGCCCGCCCACGCCGAGGCGTCCGACGCGCAAGCCCTGCGTCTGATGCACGAATGCAAGGCGGCCACCGGCGGCGCGGCGCTCGACCAGCCCGAGGCGTTCCGCGAGACCGGGACCATCACCCAGGACGGCCAGTCCAGCACCTACGTGACCTACGTCGATCTGCACGCCCTGCGCAGCGAGACCGAGCGCATGGTCGGCAGCCGGCCACTCCGCGGCGGCTTCGACCGGACTTCGTCCTGGCGGGTGAGCGCCGCCGGCCAGGTGCAGCGCCAGACCGGCGCCGCGGCCGTGCGCGGCGATCTGCTGGGCGCGTGGCTCACCGTGAGCGGCTACCTCTATCTGGAGCGCTTTCCCACCACCTATCGCTACCTCGGCCGCCGCAGCGCCGCCGCGGGCCTCTATGATCTCGTCGAAGCCAGTCCGGCGAACGCGGACTCGATCCAGCTCTGGCTCGACGCCCGCACCCACCGCCTGGCCCACGTCGACGCGATCAGCGAGGGCGAGCACCTTACCGGCGATCTCGGCGACTACCGCGAAATCGCCGGAACCTGGGTCGCCTACAGCCTCGACATCACCCAGGCCGACCAGAAGATCAGCCTGCGTCTCGCCAGCTTGACCTACATTCCACTCGCCGACGCGCCGATCGCGCCGCCCTGACGAGGTTAACGAACTCTGCTATAGGTGGCGGCCTCAACCGGAGGGTTCATCTATGCTCCGCCGCCTGTCGCTCCTGGCAGCCATCGCCACGACGTTGGCTTGCGCCGGGATCGCCTCTGTCGCCTGGGCCCAGACGCCCTCAATCGTCGGGATCTGGTCGGAGACTACCGTCAATCCGCAGACCGGCCAGCCGATCACCGCCGTCTGGGATCAGTACACCGCCGACGGCAAGCTCCACATCCGCTTCATCACCGGGGCAGGCACGGAGGACTATTACGGCGTCTACACGCTGGTAGGCGGCGGGGCGACGTTGCAGGCGCGCATCGACAGTTTCGCGCCGACCCAGATCTGCACGATGATCTGCTCGCCGGTGACGCCGGTGATGCCGATCGGCCAGGTGATGAACTCCCCGATCGGTTTCGCCGGCCCCAACGTGCTCATCGTCGGGACCGACCACTTCAATCGCCAGCCAGGCTAGCGCCGCAGCGCCAGCCCCAGGCGCCAGAGGCGCGGCGCGGCATAGGTGACGACGCCGGCCGCGCTGCGGCCGTTCTGGAGTTCGGCGTCCGTCACGTTGTCGACCGCGGCGAAGGCGGTGACTTGGGCGTTCACCTGCCAGTCGGCGCGGACATCGAGGCCGGCGCCGCCATCGATCTTGCGGGTGTTGGCATCGTCGTCGAAGCTGGCGCTCTGGTAGCGCAGGTCGGCGCTGAGGGTCAGCCGCGCCAGCGGCCGCCAGTCCGCGCCGGCGGTGACCACGGCGGTCGGGGTCTCGGCGGGCCTGAGACCGGTGAGCTGCGGCGCGTGATCGCCGCCGTCGACCCGGGCATGGGTGTAGCTGGCGGCAAGGCGCAGGTCGAAGCCGGGGCCGGCCGGCCAGTCGGCATCGGCCTCGGCGCCCCAGGCGTTCACCGAGCCGGCGTTTTCGCGCTCGAACAGCGTGCCGCCGGCCGGCACGAAGCCGGCGATCGGGAAGCTGCCCGGCCCCTTGCCGAGGGTGACGTTGGTCACCGCGTCCTCGAGGCGGTTGTAGAACACGTCGGCGTCCCACTTCACTTGCCCCTGCCCGCCGACGCCGGCCTCGCCGCCGACCAGCCGCTCGGGCGACAGGTCGGCGTTGGCCTCGGTGACGTCGTTGCCGACCCGGAACGGCCGGTGCAGCTCGTTCAGCGTCGGCGCACGGAAGCCGGCATAGGCCGCGGCGCGCAGGTAAAGGCTCTGGGTGAGGTCGCGGCGCAGGCCGATGCGGCCGGTGGGCACGACGCCGCTGCGATTGGCCGGATGCTGGTCCAGCACGGTCGAGCCGGTCTGCACCAGGCTGGAATCGAAATCCTCCCACACATCCAGCCGCACGCCGCCGGTGATCAGCCACGGACCGATGTCGCGGCTGGCCTCGGCGTAGGCGCCGGCGATGGCCTGCCCGCCGCCGCCGGTCCGCACGCCGGTGGCGACGCCGGCCGTGTAGAGCCGGTCGCGGCTCTCACCGTCGTCGTCGCGCACGTCGACGCCCAGCTCCCAGCTGCCCTGCGCCCACGTCTGGCGCACCGCCGCGCTGAGTCCAGCCCCGACCGCCGGCGTGGCGTACTGCGCGTCCGAGAGGCTGGCGCTGTCGCGATTGGCCGCCACCGTGGCCGAGGTGTTGGCGAGGTTGGTGGCCGTCACCCAGCCCTGCACCCGCCAGCCCAGCGCGCCTGCGTCTGGCTGGCGGGCGAGGCTCAGGCTGCCCTGGACGCCCTGGTCGTGCGAGCCGGCGTAGAGCGTCCCGGCGCCGCGATCTTCCTCGTAGACGCCCACCCGCTCGGCCAGCACCGCATCGCCGACGTCGGCTTCGAGGCGCTCCGCCGCGCTCCAATCGCGCAAGGTCAAGGGCCGGTCGACCGAGCCGCGTCCCTGGATCACCGGGATCCAGCCGTCGCTGCGCTCGCCCGACGCATCGACGAACAGCCGCGCCCCGCCGAGCTCGGCCGCGCCGACGCCGGCGGCGCGGACGTAGCCGAGGCCGCCGCCTTCGACTTCGCCGACGAAGCCGCCCGCCGCGTTTATCGGCGACTGCAGCGCCACGACCCCGGTCAGGGCGCCCGCGCCATAGGGTCCGGCCCCGGCGCCGCGCACGATGCTGGCGCCGGCCACGGCTTGCGGCGGCAGGCCGGTCCAGATCACCCAGCCGCCGAACGGGTCGTTCTGCGGCACGCCGTCCAGCGTCACCAGCGCCCGGCTGGCGCCGGAGCCGGCGATGCTGCGCAGCGACACGCCTTGCGTGGTCGGATTGGCGCCCAGGCTGGAGGTGCGCCGAAAGAGCGAGAAGCCGGGCACGCTGGCCAGCGCCTCGTCGGTGCGCTCAGCCAGCTTCAGCACGCCTGCGTTGACCGTCACGATCGAGAACGCCGCGTCGCCGGGCGCCGACGGCAGCTGCGCCGTCGCCACGACGATGGGCGCCACCCCGACTGGCGGCGCGGACGGCGGCTGATCGATCGGCATCTGACGTTCGCCCGCCTCCCAGCGTTCCGGGTGCTGACAGCCCGCTGGCGCAGGTCTAACAGCCGGGGCAGGTCCTTGGCTTGGGGTTGATAGGCACGATGAACCGGAAACTGTTGCTGGGCGCCGTCGCCGTGGTGCTGGCGCCTGCCGCCTCGCTCGCCGCCCCGATCGCGCCGGTGAACGGCCCGCCCATGCTGGGCTTCACGGACGCGAACGCCAATGCCGAGCGCGGCGTCGAACAGGCCTTCGATGCCGGCCTCAACGCGCAGGACATCGACAAGCGCCTGCGCCTGCTCTCCGCCGCGCCCAATCAGGTCGGCTCGCCGCACGACAAGGCCAACGCCGAGTTCGTGCTGGCGCAGCTGCAGAGTTGGGGCTGGGACGCCCACATCGAGACCTTCCAGGTGCTCTATCCGACGCCGAAGCACGAGGCGCTGGAGCTGCTTGGCCCGACGCCCTTCACCGCCACCCTGAACGAGCCGCCGCTACCCGGCGACGCCACCTCCGCGGTGCGCGAGAACGCCCTGCCGCCCTACCTGATCTATGCCGCCGACGGCGACGTCACCGCCGACCTCGTCTACGTCAACTACGGCTCGCCCGCCGACTACGACGCGCTCGCCCGGATGGGCGTCGACGTGAAGGGCAAGGTCGTCATCGTCCGCTACGGCCAGATCTGGCGCGGGCTGAAGGTGAAGCTGGCCGCCGAGCACGGCGCTGTGGGCGCTCTGATCTACTCCGACCCCGCCGACGACGGCTACGGCCCCGGCGATCCCTATCCGAGGGGCGCGTGGCGGCCGGACGAGGGCGTGCAGCGCGGCTCGGTGATGGACATCCCGGTCCGCTCCGGCGACCCGCTGACGCCCAATGTCGGGGCCACGGCCGACGCGCATCGGCTGACGCTGGCCGAGGCTGAGACACTGATGAAGATCCCGGCGCTGCCGATCTCCTACGCCGATGCCAAGCCCTTCCTGGCGGCGCTCGGCGGCCAGGTCGTGCCCCGGTCCTGGCGCGGCGCGCTGCCGATCACCTACCATGCGGGGCCGGGGCCGGCCCGCGTGCACCTGTCGCTGCAGTCCGACTGGAGCCTGAAACCGCTCTACGACGTGATCGCCACGCTGAAAGGCTCGGAACGGCCCGACGAGTGGGTGATCCGCGCCAATCACCGCGACGGCTGGGTGTTCGGCGCGTGGGACCCGCTTTCCGGCCAGGCCGAGATGCTGCAGGAGGCCAAGTCGATCGGCGAGCTGGCCAAGGGCGGCTGGCGGCCGAAGCGCACCCTGGTCTACGCCAGCTGGGACGGCGAGGAGCCGGGCCTGCTGGGCTCGACCGAATGGGCCGAGACGCACGCCGACGAGCTGAAGGCCAAGGCCGTGCTCTACGTGAACTCCGACTCCAACACCCGCGGCTTCCTCAGCGCCGGCGCCAGCTACTCGACCCGGCATCTGATCGACCAGGTCGCCGCCGACGTGCAGGACCCCGAGACCCGCGTGAGCGTCCGCCAGCGCGCCGTGGCCAGGATCCGGGTCGCAAGCCAGTCCGAAGGCGCGACCGAAGAAATGCACCGGCTCGCGGGCCTCGTCGCCGATGGCGGCGAGCTGCCGGTCCAGGACCTCGGCTCGGGCTCCGACTACACGCCGTTCGTGCAACACCTCGGCATCGCCTCGATCAACCTCGAATACGCCGGCGAGGGCGAACAGAGCGGCGTCTACCACTCGCAGTACGACACCTATGAGCACTTCGCCCGCTTCGGCGACCCTGGCATGGTCTACGGCGTGACCCTGGCGCAGACCGCCGGCCGCATCATGCTGCGCGCCGCCGACGCCGACGTTGTCCCGCTGCAGTTCACCGACCTCGCCGCGGGCATCGCCGTCGACCTCGACCAGCTGCACAAGCTCGTCGACACCACCCGCGCCCACTCGCTGATCGTCGACCACATCCTGGACTCGAACGCCTACGCGCTGGCCGCCGACCCGACCAAGCCGTCGGCCCCGCCGCCGCGCCCGGACGTCGTCCCAGCGATCGACTTCGGCCCGATGGACGCGGCCCTGGCCAAGCTTAAGGCCAGCGCGGCAGCCTACGACGCCGCCCTGGCCGCCGTGGGACCTTTATCGCCGGCCAGCGCCGCCAAGCTCGACGGGGTGCTGATCGGGGTCGAGCACGCCCTCACCGACGCCCGCGGCCTGCCCGGCCGGCCCTGGTACCAGCACATGATCTATGCGCCCGGCATGCTGACCGGCTACGGGGCCAAGACCCTGCCCGGCATCCGCGAAGCCATCGAGGGCCGCCGCTGGGCCGAAGCGCAGGAGTTCATCGCTCGCACCGCCACGGTGCTCGACGCGGCGAGGGCGCAGATCGACGCGGCGACGGCGATCGTGAAGGGCCCGCCGGCGCCTGCGTGAGACGCCGCGCGG
>DATAVF010000076.1:0-3251 GCA_036267835.1 Caulobacteraceae bacterium
CCGGCCGCGCGCCTTCGCCGGCCTCGGCCTGACGCCCGACGCGGTCTTCGCTGCCAATCCCTCGCTGGTCTGGGTCGCCATCACCGGCCACGGCTGGAGTGGCGCGGCGGGCGAGCGGGTCGCGTTCGGCGACGACGCGGCGGCGGCCGGCGGGCTCGTCCGCTGGACCGACGGTGGCGAGCCGCGCTTCCTCGGCGACGCCCTGGCCGACCCGGTCACGGGCCTCTCGGCCGCCATCGGCGCGCTGGAAGGATTGCTGGAGGGCGGCGGCTGTCTCATCGATGTGGCGATGGCCCGCTGCGCCGCCAACGCCGCCGTGCTCTGCCGCCAAGCCGCGCCCGCATGACCGCGTCGCTGGTGATCCGGAATGTCGAGATCGAGGGTCGCGCCGGCCTTGACGTGCGGCTCGAAGCCGGCCGCGTCGTCGCCTTCGGCGAACGCCTGCCGCGGTGCGCCGACGAAATCGAGGGCCGCGGCGGGGCGCTGATCCCCGGCCTCGCCGATCATCACATTCACCTCTTCGCCCTCGCGGCCGAAGCCAGCTCCATCCGGCTCGCGGGCCTGACCACGCCAGCCCAGCTCCGCGACCGCATCGCTGTCGCGGCCGCCGCCGCGCCGGCCGGCGCCTGGCTGCGCGCCACCGGCTATCACGAGCGCATGGCCGGCGAGCTGACCCGCCTCGAGCTCGACGCCCTCGCGCCGCGCCACAAGCTGCGCCTGCAACACCAGACCGGCTCGCTCTGGATGCTGAACAGCGCCGCACTCGCCGCCATCGGCGCGGAGGCCGGGCCGCCGTCCGTCGAGCGCGGCGCGGATGGCGCGCCCACCGGCCGCATCTGGCGCGGCGACGGATGGATGCGCGAGCAGCTTGGCCCCGAGCCGCCGCCGCTCGCCCCGATCGGCCGCCAGCTCGCGGCTTACGGGATCACCGCCGTCACCGACGCCAGCGTCACCACCGACGCGGCAGCCGCGCAGGCCCTCGCCGTCGCCCACCGCGCCGGCGACCTGCCGCAGCGCCTCACCCTGATGAGCGGCGGCGCGCTGGGCGCGCCGGCGGATGGCGCCTTCGCCGTCGGCCCGGTCAAGGTGCTGCTCGACGATCACGCCCTGCCCGACTTCAACGACTTCACCAACCGCATCGCCAAGGCCCGCGTCTGGGGCCGCGCGGTCGCCGTGCACTGCGTCACCGCAGCCGAGCTGGCCCTGACCCTCGCGGCCTTCGGCGCGGCGGGCGCCCAGGCCGGCGACCGCATCGAGCACGGCGGCGTCATCCCGGCCGAGGCCATCCCCCAAATCCGCGCCCTCGGCCTGACCGTGGTCACCCAGCCGGCCTTCGTCCGCGAACGAGGCGACCGATACCTCGCCGAGGTCGATCCCGCCGAGCAGCCCGACCTCTACCGCCTCGCCTCCCTGCGCGCCGCCGGCATCCCCGTTGCCTCCAGCTCCGACGCCCCCTACGCCACCCCCGACCCCTGGCTCGGCATCGCCGCCGCCGCCGACCGCACCACCGTCGGCGGCCGCCCGCTCGGCCTGGGCGAGCGCGTCGCAGCCGCCGAAGCCCTCGCCCTCTACCTCGGCCCGGCGAGCGATCCCGGCGGCGGGGCGCGGCGAGTCGAAGTCGGCGTCCCTGCCGACCTCTGCCTGCTGGCGACACCGCTCGCCGAGGCCTTGGGCGCGCCCAGCGCCGACGCCGTGCGGGCGACCCTGATCGATGGGGCCGTCGTTCACGACGCCGAGACCCACACGCCTCAGACCCGGTGATGCGGCAGCAGACCGCCGAGGCGGCGCTCCAAGCGATCAACCGCCAACTCGGCGTGGACTATCGCCTGCTGGCGCCGTTCGCCGCGGGCGAGAACCGGGCGACCTTCGCTGTCAGCGCCGGCGAGACAGCGCTGGTGCTGAAGCTGGACGACGTCGGGCGGCTGGCGGACCACCACCGGCGCGCCGCGGGGGTCTGCGACTGGCTTGCGGCGCGCGGCTATCCAGCGCCGCGCACCCTCACCACGGGGGTCGCATCCGGCCACGCCTACACCCTGCGCGCCCAATTGCCGGGCGTCTCGATGTCGCCCGACGACGCGAGCCAGGTCTCGGCGCTGATAGCTCTGAATGCGCTGCAGGCCGGCGGCGCGCAGGCCGCTGAGCTGCCAGCCGGCGACTGGCCGGCCCCGGCGGCCGATCCCGTGCTCCACGGCGGCCAGGGCTATTGCCTGCACGAGACCATGCGGCAGTCGCCGGAGACCTCGCGGTTGCTCGACGACCTCCAGGCCCGCGCCCGCCGCGGCCAGGGCGCCGTCGCCACGACGGGCGACATCGTCCACTTCGACTTCAACCCGGCCAACCTGCTGGTGAACGACGGCCGACTGACCGGCGTCATCGACTGGGAGGGCGTGCGCGCCGGTGACCGCGCCTTCGATCTCGCCACCCTGCTGTTCTACCTCTACGACGCGCCCGGCGCCGCCGGGCTGCTGTGGTCTGAGCTGGCGGCGCTGCGGCCGGCGCCGGCAGTCGGCGCCTACCTCGCCCACATGGTGCTGCGGCAGGTGGAGTGGTCGCTGCGGCTGCACGAGGCGGCCCTCGGTCGGCGCTACCTGGACCGCGCCCACCGCCTGCTGCGCGATTTCGATGCGCGCTGGTGGGGGTGAATCGTCACCGAAGCGTGCTAATCGAGCGGCGTCTCGGGGAGGTGTCGGCGACATGGGCGCAGTGAAGGTCCGGCTGGAGCGGCAGGAGAACAAGAGCGGCGACGCCAAGCTGGCGGCGCAGGGCTTCGGCCGGGTGAGCCGCATGTCGCCGCCGGCCTTCGATCCCGCCAAGGAAACCGACGCGGCCGCGGCCTTCTTCACCGAGCACGGCTTCGTGGTGCTGGCCGGGTGCCTGGACGCCAGTGAGGTCGCCCATCTCAATGAGTTCATCGAGCGCACCCAGCAAGAGCGGCCGGAATCGTGGGGCCTCAGCGAGAAGCGCAAGCCTCACCACCGCAACCAGGGCCTGATCTTCTCGCAGCCGCTGCTCGATTACCCCGAGCTCGATCCCTACACCCGCCACCGCAGCTCGTTCCCGGTGGTCGCTAAGCTGCTGGGCGGCGCCGAGCACGCCCGTTTCTCGGAGTTCAATTTCCGCGAGACGCCGGAAGGCGCCGGCCCCGGCGCAATGAACTTCCACCACGACGCGGTGCGCGAGGACCGCCTGGTCCGCACCCCTTACATGCCCTGCGACTGGCTCTGCGCCATCCACTACCTGAGCGACGTGGA
>DATAVF010000077.1:0-2110 GCA_036267835.1 Caulobacteraceae bacterium
AACAAGGAGCACTTCGGCCTCTCCGACGGCTTTGGCGACCCAACCTTCGAAGGTCAGCTCGGCCCGGCGGCGCTGAAGATCAAGATGATCGGCGGCGGCAAGCTCGAGCCCGACCAGACCTGGGCGCCTCTGGCGACCGGCGAGTTCCTGCTGGGCTATCCGGACGAGGCCCAGGAGATTCCGGGCGCGGCGATGCCGATCGAGTTCAGCCGCAACGGGACCTTCATGGCCTACCGCAAGCTGCACGAAAACGTCGGAAGCTTCGCCAGCTACCTGACCGGGCAGGGCGCGGCCTATGGCGCGGCGATGGGCCTCGCCAATGCCGACGAGGCGCTGCAGACAGTGAAGGCCAAGCTGGTCGGGCGCTGGGAGGATGGCGTGCCGCTGCTGGCCGCGCCGGACTTCGCGGCGTGGATGGCGTTCCGGTCTCGGCTCGCCGATGCCCGCGCCGCTGACGACAAGGCCACGCTGGCGGCGATGGCGCTGCAGTACGTGAACTTCGTCTACCGGCGCGACCCCGCCGGCGCAGCGTGCCCGATGACCTCGCATATGCGCCGTATGAACACCCGCGACATGCTGGACCCGCATTTCACCGACCCCAACCCGAAGACCTGGGCCGGCTCGGCGCTCAACAACCGCCGCCGCATCCTGCGCCGCGGGCTGCCGTACGGCCACGTCGATCCGGCCGCACCGGATGACGCCGGCGAGCACGGCATCATCTTTGTGGCCATCTGCTGCAGCCTCTTCCGCCAGTTCGAGTTCGTGCAGCAGCAGTGGGGGCAGTACGGGCTCGACTTCGACGTCGGCAGCGACACCTGCCCGATCGTCGGCAACCACGACGCCGGCTCGAAGTATGTGATTCCGGTCGATCCGGCGGGGCAGGGCGCACCGTTCGTCTGCCAGCCGATGCCGCAGTTCGTCGAGCCGCGCGGCGGCGACTACTTCTTCATCCCCAGTATGACCGCGCTGCGCATGATCGGCATGGGCATCGTCGACCCGACGTGATGCGCCAATGATCCTGCTCAACCTGCCCCTCGCGATCTGGCGCTACTTGGCGGCCTGGTTCGGCGGCGTGGGGGCGGGGCTCTGGCTGGCCGGCGCCTGCCTGACCACGAAGGGCGGGGCCGCGGCCATGCTGGCGACGCCGCAGGGGCAGCGCGCCGGCTTCGCCGCCCTGCGCGCCCTGCAGCCCAACCTGGCGCTGAGCCGGGCGCTGGTGAAGGCCTATCCGAACACCGGCACGGTGATCGTCTCGCGGGGCGCCGACGTGCGCGACGTGCTGGAGCGCGATGCCGAGTTCGAGGTCGTCTACGCGCCCCGCATGCAGATGATCACCGCCGGCCGGAACTTCTTCCTCGGCATGCAGGACATCCCCGACTACACCCGCGATGTCTCCAACATGCGCCTGGTGGTGCGCCGCGAGGACCTGCCGTCCCTCGTGGCCCCTTGCGTGGCCGAGATGGCCGCGGGCATCGTCGCCGCCGCGTCAGGGCAGCTCGACGCGCCGCAGGCCCTGACCCTGCCCACTGCGGCCCACCTGCTCGATGTCTACTTCGGCACGCCCGGCCCCACGGCCGCCCAGATGATCGACTGGACCACGACGCTCTTCTGGTACCTCTTCATCGACCTCGGCGCAGACCCGGCCTTCGACGCCAGGGCGGTCCAGGCGGCGGCCGAGCTGCGCGCCTATCTCGAGAGCGCCATCGCCGCGCGCAAAGCGAGCGGCGAGCGGGGCGACGACGTGCTGGGCCGCTGCCTCGCGCTGCAGGCCGCCGGCGCGCCCGGCATGGACGATGAGGGCATCCGCGACAACCTGAGCGGCCTTCTGATCGGCGAACTGCCGACCACCTCCTGCGCGGCCAACCGCGCCCTCGACCAGCTGCTGGCGCGGCCCGCCGCCCTGGCCTCAGCCCGGGCCGCCATCGCCGCCGGCGACGACGCGGGCTTCGCGGCGCACGTCTTCGAGGCGCTGCGCTTCTTTCCGCTCAACCCGGTGATCTATCGACGGGCCGTCGTCGACGCCTGGATCGCGCCCGGCACGCTGCGCGCCCGCAAGGTGAAGCGCGGCGCCATGGTGATGGCCTCGAACCTGTCGGCGATGTTCGATGGC
>DATAVF010000078.1:0-7840 GCA_036267835.1 Caulobacteraceae bacterium
CACGTTCCCACGTGTTACTCACCCGTCCGCCACTCACCCGAAGGTGCGTTCGACTTGCATGTATTAGGCCTGCCGCCAGCGTTCGCTCTGAGCCAGGATCAAACTCTCAGGTTGAGTTGACGTTCTGACCGATATTCCATCCATCCCGAGGGACAGATGGGCGTTCGTTGCGTAGTCTATTGACGAGTTCCCAAGCCACCAACCTAGAGCCGAAGCCCAGGGCCAGTGGCCATGGTTTGTCTATCAAGAGACCGCATTTGTCAGCGTCGAGATAGCGTGGTTTCGCTATCGCCAGGACGCCGCCGCCTGCGTTTCTCTTTCCAAATCAACGATGTCAAAGACCTGATCGGAGGCTTTCCGATCCCGCAGGTAACGCCCGGCGGCGCGAGGAGCGGCTCTCTATCCGCCCCCAAATTTGCTGTCAACCGACCTTTGTGCGGCGTCGGGCGGGCCCGATTTTAGCGCAAAATCCGCTCCGGGGCCGCTGGGGCTTGCCCCTGTCAGTCCGTAGCGAGTCGATTGAAGGGGCGGAGAATAGTTCGGGCTGGTCGAAAATGCAAGGGCCGAAGCTCTCTATTTCCGTCCGCCCGCCCCAGAAGTCTCCGTCCGGCAGCGAGCGGCGGGGTATATGGATGCTCCGCCATCGGTGCAAGCGCTTTTTCGAGGCAATTCGCATACGGGCCGAAACGTCGCGGGGCGCATCGGCGGCGGTCTCCCCGAGCGTGCGGACTCTCCCCTCCCCTTCCGCTAGTCTCGCGACATGACCAGTGAAGCTCCCGTCCGCACCGATGGCGGCGTCCGCTTCGAGGACGGCGACGACCGCGGCCGCGTGCTGGTCTTTGGCCATGAGACCGGCGGGCGCTATTCGCTGATGGAGTTCGTGGTCGCGGCCCGCGCGGCCGGCGCCGCGCCGGACTTCGGGCCGCATCGTCACCTGGAGACCGAGGAGACCTTCCTGGTCCGCCGCGGCGAGCTGCGCTTTCTGCTGGGCGAGGAAGTGTTCGACCTGTCGCCCGGCGACTTCATCCGGGCGCCGCCGGGCGTGCGGCACGGCTTCGCCAACGTCTCCGGCGCCGAGGTCGAACTGCTGGTGAGCTTCCACCCGGGCGGTTTCGAGGAGCTGTTCGTCACCCATCGCTCCGACCAGCACCCAGCGCCCTCCCCGACCGGCTTCCTGGAAGAGGCGCGCCGGCGCTTCGCCTCCGAGTTCGAGTAGCCAGCCCTACTCCGCCATCGGCGCGCTTGCGCCGCGCGGACGGCGCCCCCTATGAAGGGGTATGCTGTCGAGCAAGGCCCGCTACGCCCTTCGCGCCCTGGTGGAGCTCACCCGTTCGGGCGGGGCCCAGATGACGGCCGGCGACCTCGCCGAGCGCGCCGACGCGCCGCGCAAGTTCCTCGAGGCGATCCTGCTGGAGCTGGCGCGCCGCAGCATCGTGGTCAGCCGGCGCGGCAAGCTGGGCGGCTACAGCCTGGCGCGCGATCCGGCCGGCATCAGCTTCGCCGAGGTGATCCGGGTGATCGACGGGCCGCTGGCGCTGGCGCCTTGCGTCTCGCGGCTGTCGTTCCGCAAGTGCGACGACTGCCCGGACCTCGCCACCTGCTCGATTCGCGAAGCGCTGCTCAGAGCCCGCGACGCTACCGCCGACGTGCTCGAGGGCTACAGCCTGGCGGAAGCGGCGTCCGGCGCGGGGGCCGAGATCTTCCACATCGGCCGAGCCAGCTAGCGGCATGTCGCAAGCCACGGCGCGGCCGCGTTCGTCGCTGCGCCAGGTGGTCGTCGCCAGTCTGATCGGCACCACCATCGAGTGGTACGATTTCTTCCTCTACGGCACGGCCGCCGCGCTGGTGTTCGGCAAGCTGTTCTTCCCCTCGTCCGACCCGCTGACCGGCATATTGCAGGCTTTCCTGACGTATTCGCTGGGCTTCGTCGCGCGGCCGATCGGCGGGATCGTGTTCGGCCATTTCGGTGACCGGATCGGACGCAAGCGCCTCTTGATGGTCAGCCTCGTGCTGATGGGCGTCTCCAGCGCGGCCATGGGCCTCTTGCCGACCTACGCCCAGATCGGCGTGGCCGCGCCGGTGCTGCTCGCGGCGTTGCGCTTCGTTCAAGGCTTTGCGGTCGGCGGCGAGTGGGGCGGCGCGGTGCTGATGGCCGGCGAGTTCGGCGATGCGAAGCGGCGCGGCTTCTGGGCCGGCTGGCCGCAGGTGGGCGTGCCGGTCGGCAATTTGCTCGCCGCCGGCGTGCTGACCGCCATGGCGGCGGCGCTGGACGAGAAGGACTTCCTGGCCTGGGGCTGGCGCGTCGCCTTCCTGCTCTCGGCCCTCTTGGTAGCGGTCGGCTGGTGGGTGCGCTCGACCTTGAGCGAATCGCCGCAGTTCGAGGCGGCCGAGGCGCGGGCCGAGCGGGCGCTGGAGCCGGCCCCGGCCCTGCAGGCCATCACCCGGCGGCCGGGCGGCATCGCCATCGGGGCCGGGCTGAAGCTGGGCGAGAACATTTGCTACTACATCCTCACCACCTTCTCGATCGCCTACCTGGCCGAGACGGTGCACGCCAAGCGCGGCATCGGGCTGACCGCCGTGCTGGTCGGCAGCTTCGCCGAGGCCCTGGCCATGCCGCTGTTTTCGGCGCTCTCGGACCGGATCGGCCGGCGGCCGGTCTATGCCTTTGGGGCCGGGGCCATGGCGATCTGGATCTTCGTGTTCTTCGGCGTGCTGCATGGCGGCGACGCCGTCGCGGTGGCAGGCGCCATGGTCGTGGGGCTGGTGATTCACGGCGCGATGTACGGACCGCAGGCCGCCTTCATCTCCGAGCTCTTCCCGACCCGCTATCGCTACTCCGGCGCCTCGATCGCCTACCAGGTCACTTCGATCTTCGCCGGCTCGCTGGCGCCGGTGATCGCAGTGGCGCTGTTGCAGGCAACCCACGGCGCCACAACCCCCATCGCCATCTATGTCGCCGCCGGCTGCGCGGTCAGCCTTGTTGCGGCCTTGGCGGCGCGCGAGACCAAGGGAATGAGTTTCGCGCAGATCGACGCGGAGGCGGCGACGCCCGCAGCTTAAGGCTGCGCTTGCGGCGAGGGCCCGATGGTTTATGTCCGTACCGCAACAACCGCCCGCGAGTATCGGGCGCCGCGGATTGAGGTCGGGGGTCGAGTGCGTAGTCGCTTAAGGGGGGTTATCGCCGCCGCCTTGGCTTTGACCGGGGCCGCCTGGGGCGCGCCGGCGCTGGCGCAAGCCTGCCATGGCGCGCCGAGCGGCGTGCGGCTGTTCATCGACGTGCAGGGCGTGCGCTCCAACGCCGGCTTCGTGGTCGCCAACCTCTACGGCCCCGACAAGCACAAGTGGTTGGCCGACAACGGCTGGCTGGGCGTGTGGCGCGACCCATCGAAGCCGGGCACTGAGACGCTGTGCCTCTACCTGCCGGCGCCTGGCTCCTACGCCCTGGTGATGTTCCAGGACGCCAACGCCGACGGCGACCTGAACCTCGGGCCGTTCGGGCCCACCGAGGGCTACGGCTTCTCCAACAACGTACGGCCGTTCCTGTTGCCGCCGTCCCTCAAGTCGGCCCTGTTCAGCGCCGGACCCGGCGATACGCGCTTGCAGATTCGGCTGCACTACCCCTAAGGGGCCGATCCCGTCGCGGGGACGGGCCAGAGGACCTCGAGGTTGCAGCCAGGCGATCCCATCCTGGTCACCGGCGCCACCGGCTTTGTCGGCTCGGCCGTACTGCGCGCGCTGGAAGCCCGCGGCGCCAGGGTGCGCGTCCTCGCCAGGCCCACGAGCCCGCGGCTGAACCTCGAGGGCGCGGCTTGCGACGTGGTGGTCGGCGACATGACCGACCCGGTCTCGATGGCGGGCGCGCTGGCCGGCGTGCGCTACCTCTTTCACGTCGCGGCCGACTACCGGCTCTGGGCCCGCGATCCGAACGAGGTGCGCCGCGCCAACATCGTCGGCGCGCAGGTGGTGATGGAGGCGGCGCTGGCGGCGGGCGTCGAGCGCATTGTCTACACCTCCAGCGTGGCGACGCTGAGGGCGCCTGACACCCCGACCATCGTCGACGAGACCGCGGCACTGCCCGACGGCGGCGGCGTCGGCGCCTACAAGCAGAGCAAGGTCGCCTCCGAGCGGCTGGTCGAGCGCATGGTGGCCGAGCGCGGCCTGCCGGCGGTGATCGTCAATCCATCGACCCCGATCGGGCCGCGCGACATCAAGCCTACGCCCACCGGCCGGATGGTGGTCGAGGCGGCGACCGGCAAGATCCCCGCCTTCGTCGATACCGGCCTCAACCTCGTCCACGTCGACGATGTCGCCGAGGGACATCTGCTGGCGCTGGAAAAGGGCCGCATCGGCGAGCGCTACATCCTGGGCGGCAAGGACCTCAGCTTGCGCGAAATGCTGGCCGACATCGCCGCCCTCACCGGCCGCAAGGCGCCGACCACCGCCCTGCCCCGCGGCCCGCTCTACCCCTTGGCTTTCATCGCAGAGGGCATCGCCCAGATCACCGGCAAGGCCCCGATGCTGACCCGCGACGCCTTGGACATGGCCGCGCACCACATGTTCTTCTCGTCGGCCAAGGCGGAGCGCGAACTCGGCTACCACGCCCGGCCGCACACCGAAGCCCTGGCCGACGCCCTCGCCTGGTTCGGCGCGGCCGGGTACCTGAAATGATCGCCTGGCTGACGCTTGGCGCCATCGCGGTCGCCGCCTGGGTCTACCTGCTGGCCGGCCGCGGGCTCTTCTGGATGATGCGGGAGCGCGACGACCGGGACCTGCCGCCCGAACCGGCCGCCTGGCCCGCCGTCGTCGCCGTGGTCCCGGCCCGCAACGAGGCCGATGTGATCGCCCGCTCGGTCGGGAGCCTGCTGGCCCAGGACTATCCGGGCGCCTTCCGCTTGGTGCTCGTCGACGACAACAGCGAGGACGGCACCGGGGCGGTGGCCGAGGCCGCAGCGGCGCGTCTAAACGCCGGCCAGAAGATCACCGGACTCAGCGGCCAGCCGCTGGCAAAAGGTTGGACCGGCAAGCTCTGGGCGGTCAGCCAGGGCGTCGAGCGCGCCTGCGCCGACGCACCGACCTATCTCTGGATCACCGACGCCGACATCGAGCACGACCCGCAGACCCTGCGCCGCCTCGTCGCCCGCGCCGAGGCCGGCCAGCTGACGCTGGTCACGCTGATGGCGCGGCTGCAGACCGGGACCTGGCCCGAGCGCCTGATGATCCCGGCCTTCGTGTTCTTCTTCGACATGCTGTTTCCGTTCGGGATCGTGAACAATCCGAAGCGCCGCCTCGCCGCGGCGGCCGGCGGCTGCATGCTGGTGCGGCGCACCGCGCTGGAAGCGGCCGGCGGCATCGCCTCGATCCGCGCCGAGATCATCGACGACTGCGCCCTGGGCGCCCGGCTGAAGGCGCAGGGCCCGATCTGGCTCGGCCTCACCCGCACCTCGGTGAGCCTGCGGCCCTACCTCAGCCTGGGCGAAATCGGCCGCATGGTCTCGCGCTCGGCCTACGCCCAGTTGCGCTATTCGCCCTGGCTCCTGGCGGGCACGCTGATCGGCATGTGCCTGGTCTACCTCGCCGCGCCCATCATAGCGGTGTTCGGCGACGGCTGGGCGCGCTGGCTGGGCGTGGCGGCCTGGGTGATGATGGCGGGCGCGTTCCAGCCCATGCTGCGCTACTACCGCCTGTCACCACTCTGGGGCCTGGCCATGCCGCTGATCGGCGCGCTCTACTCGCTCTTCACCGTGCAATCGGCGGTCGAGGTCTGGCGCGGCCGCGGCGGCATGTGGAAGGGCCGCACCCAGGCCCTGGCGGCGCAGCCATGACCGCCGCCGATCTCGCCTCGGGCAAGGACCACACCAAGGAGAACTTCCCGGTCGCCTCGTTCCTGGTCGCGCCGCGGCACCGCGCGCCGATCATGGCCTTCTACCGGGTCGCGCGCCTCGCCGACGACATCGCCGACCACCCCACGATAGGTCCGCACCAGAAGCTGGCGCGCCTCGCCGAAATGGAAGCCTCGCTCACCGGCGCCGACAACGACTGCCCGGAGGCCGTCGCCCTGCACAAGGTGCTGCTCGAGCGGCATCTGGGCTGGGAGCACATGCTCGACCTGCTGGAGGCCTTCCACCGCGACGTCACCAAGCTGCGCTATGAAAGCTGGGACGAGCTGATGGACTATTGCCGCTATTCGGCAGCCCCCGTCGGCCGCTTCGTGCTGGACGTGCACGGCGAGGACCGCGCGGTCTGGCCGGCGTCCGATGCGCTCTGCGCCGCGCTGCAGGTGATCAACCACCTGCAGGACTGCGCCAAGGACTACCGCGAGATCAACCGCGTCTACCTGCCGGCCGAGACGCTGGCGGCGTTCGGCGCGCGGGTGGAGATGCTGGGCCAGCCGCACGGCGATCCGGCCATGACCGCGGTGATCCACAACCTGGCCAAGAAGACCCAGGACCTGTTGGAGGTCTCGCGCCCCTTCGCCAGCCAGATTCGCGACCTGCGCCTGGCGGTCGAGGTCGGCGTCATCCAACGCATGGCCGAGAGCCTGCTGAAGCGCCTCTTCGAGCGCGATCCCCTGTCGCAGGACGTGCACCACAGCCGGCTGGAAATGGCCGGCGTCGGGCTGGCGGGCATCGGCCGCACCCTTCGAGAACGCGTGGGGGCTCGGCAAGCGCGTCGGGCCGCGCCATAAGCTGCGCCATGGACGCCGCCGTCGATCCCCCGGCCGAGACCGCCACCACCGAGAGCCAGGCTTCGGGCAGCTCGTTCTATGCCGCCATGCGCCTGCTGCCGCCGGCCGAGCGCGCCGCCATGTTCGCCATCTACGGCTTCTGCCGGGTGGTCGATGACGTCGCCGACGAGCCCGGCCCCACCAACGAAGAACGCCGCGAGGAGCTGAACGCCTGGCGCGCCGACGTCGCGGCCCTCTACGCCGGCGCCCCGCCGCAGCGGATCGCCTACCTCGCGGAACACGTGCGCCGCTTCGGCCTGAAGCAGCCCGACTTCCTGGCCGTGATCGATGGCATGGAGATGGACGTCGATGGCCCGGTCATCGCGCCCGACTTCGCCACCCTCGACCGCTACTGCGACCGCGTCGCCAGCGCCGTCGGCCGGCTCTCGGTCCGCATCTTCGGCATGCCGGACGAATCGGGCGTGACGTTGGCTTTCCATCTCGGCCGCGCCCTGCAGCTGACCAACATATTGCGCGACCTCGACGAGGACGCCGGGATGGGCCGGCTTTACCTGCCTGCCGAGGCGCTGGACGCCGCCGGCATCACCAGCCGCGATCCGCTCGCGGTCGTCGCCGATCCGCGCATCGATGCAGCCGCCCGCTGGGTCGCCGCCAGGGCGCACGAGCAGTACGCCAAGGCCGCAGCGGTGCTGAAAACACGCCCGCCCGGCCGCATCCGCTCGCCGCGCCTGATGGGCCAGGTCTACAGCGCCATCCTGCGCGCCACCGAGGCGGAGGGCTGGGCGCCGCCGCGCCGCCGGGTCTCGCTGGGCCGGGCGCATCTGCTCTGGATCGTGCTCAGGCACGGCCTCGTCGACTGATGCCGGACGGGACGGTCTATGTCGTCGGCGCCGGGCTGGCCGGGCTGTCCGCCGCCGTGCGCCTGGCCGGCCAGGGCGCCAAGGTGGTGGTGCTGGAAGCCGCCGCCCAGGCCGGCGGCCGCTGCCGCTCGTACTTCGACGCCCAGCTCGGCATGACCATCGACAACGGCAACCACCTGGTCCTCTCGGGCAACTACGCCACCCGCCGCTACCTGCGCGCCATTGGGGCCGAGGACCGGCTGGTCGGCCCGGCGTCCGCCGCCTTCGACTTCTGCGACGTGCGCGACGGCAAGCG
>DATAVF010000079.1:0-4119 GCA_036267835.1 Caulobacteraceae bacterium
CGTCGCCTTGCGGTCGCTGAGATTGCGTCGCGCCGCCGCCACCAGGGCCGCGCAGGCGCCGGTGCCGCAAGCGCGGGTGACGCCGACGCCGCGCTCCCAGACCCGTACCCGCAGCCGGTCGCGCGCCTTCACCTGGCAGAATTCGACGTTGGTGCGCGCCGGAAAGAGCCGGTGATGTTCGATCATCGAGCCGACCTGGGTCACCGGCGCGGTCTCGGCGTCGGCGACAAAGAAGATGCAGTGCGGATTGCCCATCGAGACGGCGCCCGGCGTGTGCAGCACCGGATTGTCGATCGGCCCGACCTGCAGCTCGATGCCGCGGGTGTCCATCGGCTCTTCCAGCGGAATCTGCTGCCAGTCGAGGCCGGGCGCGCCCATATCGACGGTCACGGTCTTGGCTCCGGCGCGCTCGATCAGCACGACGCCGGCTGGGGTGTCGAGGCTGGCGGAGTCGCGCCCCGTCGCCTCCATCAGGAGCCAGCCGACGCAGCGGGCGGCGTTGCCACACTGCTCGACGCGGCCGCCATCGGCGTTCCAGATGCGCATGAAGGCGTCGGCCTTGGGCGAGGCTTCGATGGCGATCAGCTGGTCGCAGCCGATGCCGCCCACGCGGTCGGCGATGGCGCGCGCCTCCGCTTCGCTGGGTGCGAACGGTTGGGAGCGGGCCTCGACGACGACGAAATCGTTGCCGAGCCCGTTCATCTTGAGGAACGGACGGCTCATGGAGCGCCCCATATAGCGGCTCCTCTCTGGACTCGCACCTTGCCTTCGGGGCAAGCAGCGCCATGCGCCTGCTTCTGATTGCGGCCGTCGCCGCCTTCACCCTCCCAGTTCCGGTTTCCCTGATGGCCGACACGCCGCCGACAACCCCGCCGCCGACGCCTCCCGCCGCGGCCACGCCGGCCGATCCCTACCTCTGGCTCGAGGACATCCACGGCGCCCGCGCCATGGCCTGGGTGCAGAAAGAGAACACCCGCTCGCTCGCCGTACTGCAAGGCGATCCGCGCTATGCCGGCTTCCACGCCGACGCGCTGAAGATCGTCAACGCCACCGACCGCATCCCGATGCCGGGCCAGATCGGGGCGCTGGTCTATAATCTGTGGCAGGACCCGACCAATGTGCACGGGCTTTGGCGCCGCACCACGGCGCAGAGCTACCGCGCCGCCGCGCCGGCCTGGGAGACGGTGCTCGACCTCGACAAGCTGTCCACGGACGAGAAGACCAACTGGGTCTGGGAGGGCGCCAATTGCCCGCCGCCCAGCTACCATCGCTGCCTGGTCAGCCTCTCCGACGGCGGCGGCGACGCCTCGACGCTGCGCGAGTTCGACCTGACCACAAAGTCGTTCGTGAACGGCGGCTTCGTGCTGCCGAGCAGCAAGCAGAACGCCGGCTGGCTCGACGACAACACCCTGCTGGTCGCCCGCGACTGGGGGCCGGGCACGATGACAGCGTCGAGCTACCCGTTCGTGGTCAAGCTGTTGAAGCGCGGCCAGACCCTCGCTCAGGCCACGGAAGTGTTTCGCGGCAAGCCGGAGGATGTGTCGGTCGGCCCGACCGTGCTGCACGATGGCGACGGCCATAAGCTGGCGCTGATCGTCCGCGGCACGGACTTCTTCCACTCCGAGACCTACGAGCTGACGCCGCAGGGCGTGGTCCAGCTGCACCTGCCGTCGAAGAACAACATCCAGGGTCTGGTCGATGGCAAGCTGGTGTTCCAGACGCTCGAGGACTGGCGCGGCTATCACGCCGGCGACCTCGTGGCCTTCCGCCCGGACGAGCTGCGTACGGAAGACGCGACCCCCGGCGGACCGGCGCACCTGATCTTCGCACCCGGCCCGCGCCAGTCGGTGGAGACCGCGGCGACCACGATGCACCGCGTGGTGGCGACCATCTACGACAACGTCCGCGGCAGCCTGGTCAGCTTCGCACCGCGCGCCGGCGGCGGCTGGGCGGCCACCACCACGCCGGTGGCGGCCAATTCGTCCGTGAACCTCATTTCGGCCAGCGCGGCGGACGAGCGCATCTACTACAGCGTCGAGAACTTCCTCTCGCCCACCCACCTCTTCGAGGCCGATGGCGCCAGCGGGACGGACGTCGATGTCAAGGACCTGCCGGCCCGCTTCGACGCCGCCGGCGACGCGGTCGACCAGTATGAAGCGACGTCCTCGGACGGCACGAAAATCCCCTACTTCGTCGTGCATCCGAAGACGATGAAGCTGGATGGCGCAAACCCGACCATCCTCTATGCCTACGGCGGTTTCCAGGTCTCGATGTTGCCGGCCTACTCGGCCACCATCGGCAAGCTCTGGCTGGAGCATGGCGGCGTCTATGTGCTGGCCAACATCCGCGGCGGCGGCGAGTTCGGTCCGGCCTGGCACGAAGCTGGCCTGAAGACCCACCGCCAGCTGATCTATGACGACTTCGCGGCCGTGGCGAAGGACCTGATCGCTCGCAACATCACCAGCCCGCGCCGCCTCGGCATCCAGGGCGGCTCCAACGGCGGCCTCTTGATGGGCGTCGAGTTCACCCAGCATCCCGAACTGTGGCGCGCGGTCGACATCCAGGTGCCGCTGCTCGACATGCTGCGCTTCGAACAGATCGGCGCCGGCGCCTCGTGGGTCGGCGAGTACGGCAGTGTCACGGTGCCCGAGGAGCGGGCCTTCTGGGAGCGCACCTCGCCCTACCAGAACCTGCACGCGGGGACGGCCTATCCCGAGCCGTTCTTCGTCACCGCCACCAGCGACGACCGGGTGACCCCCGTCCACGCCCGCAAGATGGCGGCGAAGATGGAGGCCATGGGCCTGCCGTTCCTCTACTTCGAGAACACCAACGGCGGCCACGCGGCCTCGGCCAACCTGCAGGAGCGCGCCGAGCGGGTGGCGCTGGAGTTCACCTACCTGACGCGCAAGCTGATGGACTGATGGACTGATGGACATCGCCGACATCCGCGAACGGTTCGACCGGGAGGTGCGGGCCAACCCTCCGACCCAGGTCGGGCGTGTGACCGAGTGGTGCGACGGGGTGCTGCGCCACACGGTGTCGTACAACTTCATCGATTGGTGGGACTTCGGCCCGGAGCGCTCGGCCGAGATCGCAGCCCGCGAGGCGGCCTTCTACCGCCCGCTCGGCGACCTGAAGTGGAAGGTCTACAGCCACGATGCGCCGGCCAACCTGGGCGCGGCGTTGGAAGCGGCCGGCTTCGTGGTCGGCGGCCACGAGACCTTCCTGGCCCTCGATCTCGACGCCCAGCCCGACTGGCCAGCCCCGCCGGGCGGCGTCGAGGTGCGGCGCATCGTGGACAGCGCCGGCGTCGCCGACATGATGGCGGTCAACGAGGCGGCGTTCGGCGAACCCGGCAGCTGGACGGTGGAGTTCCTGACAGCCCGCCTCGCCGACCCCACCCTCGCGCTCTACGTCGCCTACGCGGATGGGCGGCCGGTGAGCTCCGGAAGGCTGGAGTTCTGCACGGGGACCGCCTTCGCCGGCATCTACGGCGGCGGGACCGTCCCCGACCACCGCGGCCGCGGGACCTACCGCGCGCTGGTGGCGGCGCGGGTCAGGGAAGCGCGCGAGCGGGGCTACCGCTACCTCACGGTCGATGCGCGGCCGACCAGCCGGCCGATCCTGCTGCGGCTAGGGTTCGAGGCGGTGTCGGAGCTGACGGCATGGCGGCTGCGGGCGGCGGAGTAAGCCACCCAGTCGATCAGCATTGAATAATGTTGGCATGCCCTGAAGCTCTTGGAGGGGGTGCGGGTCGTGGGCGGCGGAGAGGCTCACCCCTCCGCAAACAGCTCCGCTAGCAGCCGCCCCTCGGCCGCGCGGCTGGACCCGGCGCGCCATGCGACCACGATCTGCCGTGAAGTGTGCTCCGCCGCTAGCGGCCGCACCGTCACCGCGGCGGCGTCGGCCAGCCCTGCGTCCACTGCCATCGCCGGCAGGAACGACACCCCCAGCCCCGAGCCCACCATCTGCACCAGCGTCGGCAGCGAGGTGGCGGCGAAGGTGGCGTCGTCGTCGCGGGAGCGCTGGTCGGGGAAGCCGCAGGCGGCCAGGGCGTGTTCGCGCAGGCAGTGGCCGTCTTCGAGCAGGATCAGGTCTTCGCCCTCCAGCCGCTCGGCC
>DATAVF010000080.1:0-27700 GCA_036267835.1 Caulobacteraceae bacterium
CGATACAACAAGAAATCGAACCCGGTTCCCGCCAAGTGGAGCCACAACACCATGGTTGAGGTGATCTGGACGGCCGGGCCGGTCCTGATCCTGATGTTCATCGCCATCTTCTCGTTCAAGCTGCTATTCGCCTACCACGACATGCCCAAGGCCGACATGACGGTGAAGGTCACCGGCTACCAGTGGTACTGGGGCTACGCCTATCCCGACCAGAAGATCGAGGAGATCACTTCCGCGGTGATGCCGGAGGACGAGGCCAAGGCCAGGGGCCTGCCCTTCCGCCTGGCGGCGCACGACCCGATGGTCGTGCCGGTGAACAAGGTGGTGCGGGTGCTGGTCACCGGCGCCGACGTGATCCACGCCTGGGCCAATCCCGCCTTCGGCACCAAGATCGACGCCATTCCGGGCCGCGTGAACCAGACCTGGTTCAAGGCCGAGAAGATCGGCGTCTACTACGGGCAGTGCTCGGAACTGTGCGGCATCAACCACGCCTTCATGCCTTCCGAAGTCGATGTGGTCAGCCAGGCCGACTTCGACAAATGGGTCGCCTCCAAGGCCACTGTCCCCCAACCGGCGACGCCCTCGACGCTGAACGCCGCGGGCCAGACCAACGCCCCGGCCCCTGGCCCCGCCCCGACCGGCGCGGTTCCGGGCAATGCGCCGGCGCCGGCCAAGCCCGCCGCCGCCCTCAATCCGGCCGCGCCGCCTGCGACCAAGACTTCCGTGAAGACCCATTCCCCGGCGCCGAGCCTCAAGCTCGCCGCGCTGAACTGAGAGTAAGATCATGGCCACGAACGCCGCTGCAGCTCATGGGCACGGTCACGACGCCCACGGTCACGACGACCACAGCCATACGCCCGGCTTCTTCACCCGCTGGTTCCTGTCCACCAACCACAAGGACATCGGCACCCTCTACATCCTGTTCGCCATCATGGCCGGGATCGTCGGGGGCCTGCTGTCGGGCCTGATCCGCTGGGAGCTGGCCGAACCCGGCATCCAGGTCTTCCAGCCCCATTCCTTCCTGGCCCAGATCGGCGTGATCGAGGGCTCCAAGCAGGGCTACAACGCGGTGGTCTCGGCCCACGCCCTGATCATGATCTTCTTCATGGTCATGCCGGCCATGATCGGCGGCTTCGGCAACTGGTTCGTGCCGCTGATGATCGGCGCGCCGGACATGGCCTTCCCGCGCATGAACAACATCTCGTTCTGGCTGCTGTGCGCCTCGTGGATCCTGCTGTGCACCTCGATGTTCGTCGACGGCGGACCGGGCCGCGGCTTCGGCGGCGGCTGGACCATGTACCCGCCGCTCTCGACCACCGGCCACACCGGCCCGGCCATGGACTTTGTGATCCTGTCGATCCACCTGGCCGGCGCCAGCTCGATCCTGGGCGCCATCAACTTCATCACCACCATCTTCAACATGCGCGCGCCAGGCATGACCCTGCACCGCATGCCGCTGTTCGTCTGGTCGATCCTGGTCACCACCTGGCTGCTGCTGCTGGCGCTGCCGGTGCTGGCGGGCGCGATCACCATGCTGCTGACCGACCGCAACTTCGGGACCCACTTCTTCGACGTCCAGAATGGCGGCGACCCGGTGATGTTCCAGCACCTGTTCTGGTTCTTCGGGCACCCGGAAGTGTACATCCTGATCCTGCCGGGCTTCGGCATGATCAGCCACATCGTCTCGACCTTCTCAAGGAAGCCGGTGTTCGGCTACCTGGCCATGGCCTACGCGATGGTGGCGATCGGCTTCATCGGCTTCGTGGTGTGGGCCCACCACATGTTCACCGTGGGCATGAACGTCGACCTGCAAGCCTATTTCGAGGCCGCCACCCTGGTCATCGCCGTGCCGACCGGCATCAAGATCTTCTCGTGGATCGCCACGATGTGGGGCGGCTCGATCCAGTTCAAGACGCCGATGCTGTGGGCGCTGGGCTTCATCTTCCTGTTCACCGTCGGCGGCGTCACCGGCGTCGCCCTGGCCAACACCGCTTTCGACTACAACGTCCACGACACCTACTACGTCATCGCGCACTTCCACTACGTGCTCAGCCTGGGCGCCGTGTTCGCCATCTTCGGCGGCTTCTACTACTGGTTCGAGAAGATGTGGGGCGTGCGCTACAACGAGTTCCTCGGCTCGCTGCACTTCTGGATCACCTTCGTCGGCGTCAACATCATCTTCTTCCCGCAGCATTTCCTCGGGCTGCAGGGCATGCCGCGCCGGCAGGTCGACTACACCCCGGGGTACGACCTCTGGAACTACGTCTCCTCGGTCGGCTACCTGATCACCCTCGTGGGCCTGTGCGTCTTCTTCGTCACCCTGCTGGAAGCCGCCATCCGCCGCCGGCCGGCCCGCGCCAATCCCTGGGGCGAAGGCGCCACCACGCTCGAGTGGACCCTCTCCTCGCCGCCGCCGTTCCACCAGTTCAACGAGCTGCCGGTCGTTCACTCCGACAGCCACTAAAGGCCTCAGGCCCGCCGTTCCTCCCGAGGGCGGCGGGCTGAACATCCATGTCGAAGACAACAACGCCTGAGCTTACGCCGATCGCCGGCGCCGCCGTGCCCGCGCGCTGGCAGGACTATGTGCAGCTGCTGAAGCCGCGGGTGATGAGCCTGGTGATCTTCACCGCGCTCACCGGCCTCGTCTGCGCCAATGTCCCCTTGAGCCCGGTGCTCGCCTTCACCGCCGTGCTTTGCATCGCGGTGGGCGCCGGCGCGTCGGGCGCGCTGAACATGTGGTACGACGCCGACATTGACGCCCTGATGCGCCGCACCCGGGGCCGGCCGGTGCCGGCGGGCCGGGTGCAGGGCGCCGACGCCCTGGCGCTGGGCCTGACGCTGTCGCTGTTCTCGGTCGGGATCATGGGCCTGGCGGTGAACCTGCTGGCCGCCGCGCTGCTGGCCTTCACCATCTTCTTCTACGCCGTCGTCTATACGATGTGGCTGAAGCGGGCGACGCCGCAGAACATCGTCATTGGCGGTCTCGCCGGCGCCCTGCCGCCGGCCGTGGGCTGGGCCGCCGCCAGCGGCTCGACGCCGCTGAACGCCTGGCTGATGGTGGCGATCATCTTCATGTGGACGCCGCCGCACTTCTGGGCCCTGTCCCTGACCACCAGCGACGACTACGAGCGCGCCGGCGTGCCGATGATGCCGGTGGCCAAGGGCGAGGCGTCGACCCGGCTGCAGATACTGCTCTACACGCTCGTGCTCGTGCCGCTGGCGCTGGCGCCCGCCTGCACCGGCCTCGGCGGGCCGGTCTATCTGGGCATCGCGGCGCTCGGCGGCGTGGCCTTCATCGCCCTGGCGGCGCGTCTCTTCGTGCGCAAGGACCGGGCCGACGCCAAGCGCCTGTTCGGCTTTTCGATCCTCTACCTCTTCGCCCTCTTCGCCGCCCTGCTGGGCGAACACCTGGCCGGCCTCCATCCGCTGCGGCTGCTCGCCCTCAGGTTCCTGGGATGAGCGATCCCAAAAGCGAGAACGCTGCCTTCCGCAAGGCGCGCACGGGCCGCAACATCGCCATCTTCGTGGGGCTGCTGGCCTTCGTGATCCTGGTCTTCGTGATTACCCTTACCCACCTCGGCGCAAATGCCCTCGCCACCAACACCCTCTGACCCACCCCCCGCCCCGGCGGAAGCCGGCGCACGGCAGGCGCGCAGCAACGCGCGGCTCGCGATCATCTGCGGCGTGGTCTTCGCCAGCATGGTCGGCGTGGCTTTCGCCGCAGTGCCCTTCTACCAGGCCTTCTGCCAGGCGACCGGGTTCAACGGCACGGTGCGCCGCGCCACCGTCGCGCCGACCACCGTCTCGACCCGCACCGTGACCGTCGCCTTCGACACCAACGTGCGCGGCCTTGACTGGAGCTTCGAGCCCAACGTGCCCAGCCAGCAGACCCATCCAGGCGAGTCCAAGTTGGCCTTCTTCAAGGTGACCAACAATTCCGATCAGTCGCTGACCGGCCGCGCGGTCTACAACGTCAACCCCGGCAGCGCCGGCTACTACTTCTCCAAGCTCGAGTGCTTCTGCTTCAAGAACCAGACCCTGGCGCCGCACCAGACGGCCGAGTTCCCGGTGGTCTATTTCGTCGATCCGCGCTTCGGTCTCGACGATGACACACGCGGCATCAACCAGATCACCCTTTCCTACACCTTCTTCCCAGCCAAGCCCTTGGCGACCAGCGCGGGCCAAGGCTATAGCACCCCTGGGGGCGCCGCGCCGCGCGCTCCCGCCGGTTAGACGAGTTAGAGAGAGAGCCAAGCGCGACATGGCCCACGACGGCGTCAAGCACGACTATCACCTGGTGCCCGCGAGCCCGTGGCCGCTGCTGGGCTCGTTTGCCGGCTTCGTGCTCACCGCCGGCGCGGTGATGTGGATGAAGGGCCTGTTCGGCCTGCCGAAGTACAGCTGGGAATCGTCCTGGGGCCTGTTGCTCGGCTTCGCGCTGGTGATCATCACCATGATCTGCTGGTGGAGCGACGTGGTGAAGGAGGCCAACGCCGGGGATCACACCCCGGTCGTCTCCCTCGGCCTGCGCTACGGCATGATCCTCTTCATCGCCTCCGAAGTAATGTTCTTCGTCGCCTGGTTCTGGATCTTTTTCGAGATGGCGCTCTTCCACCATCACCGGACCCTGTCGCCGATCGACGACGTGGCCACCGCCTGGAAGACCTGGCCGCCGAAGGGCGTCGAAGTGGTGGCGCCGTTCGAACTGCCGCTGGTCAACACCCTGACCCTGCTGCTCTCCGGCACCACGGTCACCTGGGCCCACCACGCGCTGCAGAGCGGCGACCGCAAGAGCGCCCGCAACGGCCTGATCCTGACCGTGCTGCTGGGTATCCTGTTCACCTCGATCCAGGCCTTCGAGTACCACCACATCCTGACCGAGAAGCTGTTTTATGGCCCGGACGCGGCCCACTCGGGCCTCTACGGCTCGGCCTTCTTCATGGCGACCGGCTTCCACGGCTTCCACGTGCTGATCGGCACCATCTTCCTGCTGATCTGCCTGCTGCGGCTGATGGGCGGCGGCTTCACCCCGACCAAGCACTTCGGCTTCGAGGCCGCGGCCTGGTACTGGCACTTCGTCGACGTGGTGTGGCTGTTCCTCTTCACCTTCCTCTACTTCACCTTCGGGACGATCTGGGGGCCGTGACGCCGAGCCGGGGCGCCGCGCCCTTCATCGCGGGCGCCCTCGGCCGCTGCCCGAACTGCGGCGACGGCAAGCTCTTCACCGGCTTCCTGAAGGTGACGCCGAAATGCGCCGCCTGCGGCTTCGATCTCACACGCGCCGATTCCGGCGACGGGCCGGCGGTGTTCGTGATCCTGATCGCCGGCTTCGTCGCGGCCTTCGGCCTGCTCTTGACCGAGATCATCGTGCGCCCGCCGATCTGGGTGGAGTTCGTGATCTGGCTGCCGGTCGCCGCGGGCCTCAGCCTTGGCCTGCTGCAGCCGCTGAAGGGGCTGATGATCGCCGCCCAATTCGTCAACAAGGCCTCGGAAGCCGGCAGGGATGACATCTGAGCGCCCACGCTTCCCGGTGGTGCTGACCCTGCTCACCGCCGCCGCCTTCGCCATCATCGTGGCTCTGGGAGTCTGGCAGCTGCAGCGGCTGGACTGGAAGCACCAGAAACTGGCGCAGATCGCCGCGCTCCAGCATGCGGCGCCTCAACCCCTAGGTCCGGTGCTGGCGCACATGACCAGCCCCGAGGCGGTGACCTTCACCCGCGTCATCGCGACCTGCGCGCCGGCCCCCGCCGCGCCGGCCCAGATTCGCATGACCAGCGACAACGGCGACTGGATCGCCCGCGTCTCCAGCGCCTGCGCCCTCGCCGGCCTCACCGCCTACGACGGCGTCATCGTCGACCGCGGCTTCCTGGCGGCGAGCCGCGGTTCCACGGCGACACCCGTCCTCACCCTGCCAGCGCCGGTCACGGTGACGGGCGTGCTCTTCGCCCATCCGGACGCCTTCCCCGCCTCGTCGCTGAAGCGCCCCGCGCCGGTGGTCCTGGTCGCCGAAGCCGAGACGCCGGCCGCGCCCGGCGTGGTTCCAGCGCCCTATGTCGCGGGCGCCGCGGATCAGCTGGAGTACGTCGGCGCCTACGCGCCCACCTGGTTCGGCCTTGCCGCGGCGCTCGCGTGCATCTATGCGGCCATGCTCTGGCGCAGATACCACCCGAAACCATGAACTATGTCTCCACCCGGGGCGCAGCGCCGCCGGTAAGCTTCATCGAAGCCGTGCTGACGGGCCTGGCGCCCGACGGGGGCCTTTATGTGCCCGAGACCTGGCCGCAGCTGACGCCGGCCGAGATCGCCGGCTTCGCCGGCCGCCCCTACGCCGAGGTCGCCGCCGACATCATCGGCCGCTTCGCCGCCGGCTCGATCGACCAGGCCGCGCTCGCCGAGATGTGCGCCGACGCCTACGGCAGCTTCAGCCACACCGCCGTGGCGCCGCTGAAGCAGCTGTCGCCCGGCGGCTTCCTGCTGGAGCTGTTCCACGGGCCGACGTTGGCGTTCAAGGACGTGGCGCTGCAGCTGCTGGCCCGGCTCTACGATCACGTGCTGGCGCGGCAAGGCCGGCGCATGACCATCGTCTGCGCCACCTCGGGCGACACCGGCGGCGCGGCCGTCGAGGCCTTCCGCGGGCGCGGCGCCGTCCGCATCGTGGCGCTGTTTCCCGAAGGCCGCATTTCCGAGGTGCAGCGCCGCTTCATGACCACGGCCGACGACGCCAATGTCGCCTGCCTCTCGGTGAAGGGCACCTTCGACGACTGCCAGGCGATGCTGAAGCAAATGTTCCAAGATGAGCAGTTCGCCCGGGCGATCGACCTCTCGGGCGTCAACTCGATCAACTTCGCCCGCATCGCGGCGCAGAGCGTCTACTACTTCACCAGCGCGGTCGCCCTCGGCGCGCCGCACCGCAAGGTCGCCTTCAGCGTCCCCACCGGCAATTTCGGCGACGCCTACGCCGGCTATGTGGCATACCGCATGGGCCTGCCGATCGAGCGCCTGATCGTGGCCACCAACGCCAACGACATCGTCTCGCGGGCCCTGATCAACGGCCGCTATGCGCGCGGCGAGGTGACGCCCACCGGCAGTCCGGCGATGGACATCCAGGCCGCCTCCAACTTCGAGCGGCTCTACTTCGAGACCGCCGACCGCGACGCGGTGGACACCGCCCGCGCCTTCGGCGCCTTCGCGGGCCGCGGCGTCATCGACATCGCGCCCCGGAGCCTTGCCGCCATGCGCGCCCTCTTCAGGGGCGCCGCGGTCAGCGAGGCCGACACCGCGCGCACCATCCTCGCCACCCGCATCGCCACGGGCGAACTGGTCGACCCGCACACCGCCGTCGG
The DNA here is from genome assembly GCA_036267835.1 of Caulobacteraceae bacterium. Lineage (GTDB taxonomy): Bacteria > Pseudomonadota > Alphaproteobacteria > Caulobacterales > Caulobacteraceae > Acaudatibacter. Next base: position 7,344 of record DATAVF010000080.1, read on the forward strand.
CCTCGCCGCCGCGGCGCGCATCGGCCCGATCGATTCGGCGACGCCCGTCATCACCCTCTCCACCGCCCACCCGGCCAAGTTCCCCGAGACGGTGCGCGAGGCCGCCGGCGTCGAGCCCGCCGTCCCGCAGGCCGTCTTCCGCATGGCCGATCGGCCCGAGCGCTTCGCGGCCATCCCCGCCGACCTCGATGCGGCCAAATCCTACATCCGGCAGTTCGCGCAAGCATGACCCGCGTCCACACCCTGGCCAATGGCGTCCGCGTCGTCGCCGACGCCGTGCCCGGCTTCCAGACCCTGGCGCTGACCGTCGCCGCGGGGCGCGGCGCGCGGGCCGAGGACGAGGGCCACGCCGGCTGGGCGCACCTCCTCGAGCACATGGTGTTCAAGGGCGCCGGCCAGCGCACGGCCCGCGACATCGTCGAGAGCATCGAGGCGCGCGGCGGCTCGATCAACGCCGCCACCGGCTATGAGCGCACCAGCTTCCAGGTGCGCAGCCTGGCGGGCGGGCTGCAGCTCGGCATGGAAGTCATCGGCGACATGATGCTGCGCCCCACCGTGGACGCGCAGGACCTGACCCAGGAAGTCGGCGTCATCGCCCAGGAGATCGCCGAGGCCGCCGACACCCCCGACGACCTGGTGTTCGAGATGGCCCAGGCCGCGGCTTTCGAGGGCCACCCGCTCGGCCGCCCGGTGTTGGGCACGGAGGCCAGCATCGGCGCCGCCGCGCCGGACACCCTGCAGGCCTGGCGCGCCCAGCTCTACGCGCCGGATCGCATCGTGGTCAGCGCCGCCGGCGCCATCGACGAGGCCGAACTCGTGGACCTGGCCGAGCGCCTGTTCGGCGGCGCGGCGCCCGCGCCCAGCGCCGACCCGGGCCTCGCCACGTTCACCGGCGGCCGCGCCGCCGAGGCGCGCAAGCTGGAGCAGGCGCATCTCGTGTTCTATCTGCCGGGCGTCGGCGCGCTGGATCCCGACTACTTCGCCGCGCGCCTCTTCACCGAGGCGCTGGGCGGCGGCATGTCGAGCCGGCTCTTCCAGGAAGCGCGCGAGCGGCTGGGCCTCGCCTACGCCATCGACGCCTTCGCCGAGTCCTACCAGGAGACCGGCCTCGTCGGCGTCTACGCCGGGTGCGCGGCCAAGGACGCGGTGGGCCTCGCCGAAGTGGTCGCCGCCGAGACACGCAAGCTCGCCGAAGCCGTCGAACTGCCCGAACTCGATCGCGCCAAGGCCCAGCTCAAGGCCTCGCTCTTCATGGGCCGCGAATCCCTCTCCGCCCGCGCCGAACAGGCCGCCGCCCAGCTCCTGGTCTTCGAGCGCCTGCTCACCCCCGAAGAGATCGCCGCCGCCATCGACGCCGTCACCCCCGACGACCTCAAACGCGTCGGCGCCCGCCTTACTGCTTCGAAGCTGAGCGCGCCCGCAGTGCTTGGCCCTGCCAAGGCCCTGGCGGCGGCGGATCGGTTTCACCAGGCGATGTTCGGGTAGCAAAAAGGTTTAACGCAGAGGACGCGGAGAAGCGCAGAGGACGCAGAGGTGGACGACAACCAGATTGGCGAACTGATCCTTGGGTGTGCGTTGAGGGTCCACAAGGCTCTTGGCCCGGGTCTGCTGGAGAGCGCCTACGAAGCCTGTCTGGCGCACGAGCTTGCGAAGGCCGGAATTGGCTTTGAGCGTCAGCTGTCGCTGCCGGTTCTCTACGACGGCATGACCGTTGATATTGGATATCGGTTGGATCTGCTAGTCGCGGGACGCGTCGTGATCGAAGTGAAGGCGCTCAAGCGGATATTAGAGGTTCATCGAGCCCAACTGCTCAGCTACGTCAGGCGCGGTGGGTTCCGCCTTGGCTACCTCATCAACTTCAATGTCGTCCTGCTCAAGACCGGCATCGTCCGCTTGGTGAACGGGCTCTAGCGCGCAGCGCACTCACTTGATTCCACGATGTCGCAACTTTCCCCCTCTGCGTCCTCTGCGCTTCTCCGCGTCCTCTGCGTTAAAACTTGTCCCCGGTTCGCCACACCCCGCTTCTTCTCAGGCGCAAACACCCCCTCTTGCCGCCCCCGCCCCATCCGGGGATATAAAGCCCCCCATGGCCCTGCTCGACTGGATGTCGTCCGACCACGATCTGCGCCTCACCGGCGAGAACGTCCGGCTGCGGCCGCATCGCAGCGGCGACTTCGAGGAGTGGGCGGCCCTGCGCAGCGGCTCTCGCGCCTTCCTGCAGCCGTGGGAGCCGACCTGGCCGCTGGACGACCTGACCCGTGGCGCCTGGCGCCGGCGCCTCTCGGCCTACGCCCACGACATCGAGCGCGGCCTCGCCTATCCGTTCCTGGTGTTCCGCGCCTCGGACAACGCCATGGTCGGCGGCATCACCCTCTCCAACATCCGCCGCGGCGTCGCCCAGATGGGCACCATCGGCTACTGGGTCGGCCAGCCCTTCACCCGCCAGGGCCACACGGTGGCGGCGGTGAAGGCGGTGAGCCGGCTGTCGTTCGAGCGCCTGGGCCTGCACCGGCTGGAAGCGGCGTGCATCCCATCCAACGAACCCTCCCGCGGCGTTTTGGCCAAAGCGGGGTTTGTGCAGGAGGGATTGGCGCGTGCTTATCTGAGAATTAACGGTATCTGGGAAGATCATCTCCTGTTCGGACTCGTTTCGCCGGCGCCGGCGAGCGAGCACAGGGGTGAGGACGTGATGGTCTGAAAAGACCCGCGCCTTCTCGCTCGCAAAGCGAGGAGTGGATGGCAGCCGACAGGCTGGTTTGGGATACGACCACCGTGCTCGAGGCCCTGGGCGCCGCCGATGCGGCGCTTTGGGTGTGGGAGCCGGAGCGGGACCGCGTGCGCCTGTCGGGCGCCTCGCGCGCCCTGGGCCTGGGTCCGCTGGCGCCGGAAGCCGCGTCCGCCGCCCTGCGCGCGCTGGTGCTGCCGCAGGACCGCGCCGCCGCCGAGGACATGCTGAAGGTCCGCGAGCCCGGCACCGAGATTTCCGCCCGGCTGCGCATGCGGGGCGCCGAGCCCTGCCTCTGGCGCGGCGTCTGGCTAGAGGAGGGGCTGCGCGCCGCCGGCGTGGTGGCCCGCGAGATGCGCTTCACCGCTTCCGAGCGCGATGGCCTGACCGGCCTCCTGGATCGCCGCAGCTTCGTCGCCAGGGCTCGCGAGCGGCTGACCAGCGAAGGCCAGTTCGAGCTGGTGGTGGCCGACCTCAATCGCCTGCGCCGCCTCAACGAGGCGCTGGGCCACGAGCGCGCCGACCTCGTCTTGGCCGCGCTGGGCTCGCGCCTCGCCGCCGCCTTCGCCGGCGACGCGCTGATGGCGCGCATCGGCGAGGACGAGTTCGCCGTGCTGGCGCCGAAGGGCGCGGTCGCCTGCACCGAGACGCTGCGCGCGGCGCTGGAGCAGCCGCTGCGGGTCGCCGGCTTTGACATCCACCCAACGCTCTCGATGGGTGCGGTCGAGGTCGAGGGCGGCGACGATGCGCCGGAAGCCTCCGAGCTGCTGCGCCGCGCGGAACTGGCCATCGAGGCCTCCAAGTCTGCCGGCCGGGGCGCGCCCGCCGCCGCCTACGGCCGAGCGCTGGAGAGCGACGGCCTTTCGCGCCTCGCCCTGGAAGCCGACCTGCGCGGCTGCATCGCCCGCGGCGAGATCCTGGCCTTCTTCCAGCCGATCGTGCGGCTCTCCACCGGCGAGCTCAGCGGCTTCGAGGCTCTGGCCCGCTGGCGCCACCCCCGCCGCGGCTTCCTGGCCCCCGACGACTTCCTCGGCCTGATGTCCGAGATGGGCATGATGGTCGAGCTGGGCGCGCACATGATGAGCGCCTCGGCCCGCCAGCTTGGCGCGTGGCGCAGGGCCCACCCGGCGGTCGATCACCTGACCTGCTCGGTCAACCTCTCCACCGGCGAGATCGACCGCGAGGGCCTGGTCGACGATGTCGCCGACCTGGTGCGCGAGAACGGCCTGCGCCGCGGCTCGCTGAAGCTGGAGATCACCGAGAGCGACATCATGCGCGACCCGGACCGGGCCGCGGTGACCTTGCGCTCGCTGCGCGACGCCGGCGCCGGCCTGGCCCTCGACGACTTCGGCACCGGCTTCTCGTCGCTGTCGTACCTGACCCGCCTGCCCTTCGACACGCTGAAGATCGACCGCTACTTCGTGCGCACCATGGCCGCCAACGAGGGCTCCTCGAAGATCGTTCGCTCGGTGATCCAGCTCGGCCAGGACCTGGCGCTGGAGGTGGTGGCCGAGGGCGTGGAGAACGGCGTCATGGCCCGCGCCCTGCTCGAACTCGGCTGCGACTACGGCCAAGGCTACGGCTACGCCCCCGCGCTCTCGCCGCAGGAAGCCGAAGTCTACCTCAACGAATGCTACGCCGACGGCGCCGCGCCTTTGAAGGCAAGCGGATAGCTCGCGGGGGTCAGGCCCGCCCGGCCAAGCTCGACAGCCGCTCCGGCGCCACGCCGATCTTGGCCAGGGCGCGGGTCCATTTGCGCTCGTAATCATCGTCGAAGATCAGGCTCTCGTCGGCGTCGCAGGTCAGCCAGGTGTTGCCCAGGATCTCCTGCTCCAGCTGGCCGGCCTCCCAGCCCGCGTAGCCGAGGGCCAGCAGCGAGCGGCGGGGGCGGGCGTTGTGGCCGGCGATGGCCTCCAGCACTTCCGGCGTCGCGGTCAGGGCAAGGCCGGGCGCCACCGGCAGGCTCGACTGCGGGCTCTGGTAATCGTCGGTGTGCAGCACGAAGCCGCGGTCGCGCTCCACCGGCCCGCCCATCAGCACCAGATCGTCCGGCACGGAGATGGTGGCGGCGATGTTCAGCCGCTTCAGCACGCTGGCCACGCTCAGGCCCTCGACTGGCCGGTTGATCGCCAGCCCCATCGCGTGCTCGGCATCGTGGGCGCAGAGCAGGATCACGGTGTGCTCGAAGCGGGCGTCGCCGATGCCCGGCATGGCCACCAGTAGCCGTCCGGCCAACGACTCGCCTTCGGCCGCGGGTCGTCGCCGCCGCTCACGATGATCCGGACCGCGGACGCCGTCAGCGCCGCGGCGCGACCGGCGCGCCTTATCAGACTCGGACATGATTCGAATCATCGGGGCGAGGTGAGCCGCTTTCAACCCCCAACCAGGGGCGCCGGCGCTTGGCGCGGCGCTGTGATGCATCTATGTCGAGGCCGAACCCGCCCCACGAGGAATGAGCCAATGACGATCAAGGTCGGAGACACCGTCCCCACTGCCACCTTCACCACCTTCGGCGCCGACGGTCCCGGCCCGATCACCACCGACACGCTGTTCAAGGGCAAGACCGTCGCCCTCTTCGCCGTGCCGGGCGCCTTCACGCCCACCTGCTCGGCCAAGCATCTGCCCAGCTTCAAGCAGCACGCCGCCGACCTGAAAGCCAAGGGCGTCGACCAGATCGCCTGCGTCTCGGTCAACGACGTCTTCGTGATGAAGGCCTGGGGCGAGAGCCAGGGCGTCGGCGGCGACATCCTGATGCTGGCCGACGGCAACGGCGACTTCACCAGGGCCATCGGCCTGGAACTCGACGGCTCGCGCTTCGGCATGGGCCCGCGCTCGCAACGCTACGCGATGGTGGTCAAGGACGGCGTGGTGTCGGAGCTCAACGTCGAGACCGGCGGCGAGTACCGCGTCTCATCCGCGGAATACATGCTGGAACAACTCTAACTCCCTCCCCCTGGAGGTGAGGGGCCGGGGGTGGGGTCTGCTCCCGGAGAATGCGCTTGAGTAGGTGAAGGCGGTGGCGGGCCGCCGGCCAGATCATTCGGCCGGCAGACCCCCACCCCCAGCCCCTCCCCTCAAGGGGGAGGGGAGCAGCGCTCGACGATTTCCTCCGCACACTCTTCCGTGCTCACCCGCGAAGTATCGACCTCCAGGTCGTAGACGATCCCATCGTGCACGAAGGCCAGCTGTTTTGGCGGCCATGCCGATCACCCGGTCGCCCCGCGCCTTCTCCCGCGCTTCGAGCACCGCCAAATCGCACTTCACGCCGACCCACAGCACCTCCAGCCCGGCCAGCGCCGCGTTCCACTGCCGCTGGCTCTCAGGCCCGTCGAACAGCACCTCGTCCAACACCAGCCGCAAGCCCGAGCGCGCCATCGCGCCCAGACCAATGCGCCATGCAGCTTCCAGCGCGGCGAACTTCGGCCCGACCACAACCCGGCCGTCCGCGTAGAACAGCAGGCCGTCGTGCGTCGCGTTGTACTGCGGCGGCATGCCCACGATCATCGTGTCGACGCCCATGGTCAGCCATGGCTGCGGCATCCGCCGCTGGATCGCCGCCGCCAGGCTGGTCTTGCCGGCGCTGGAGACGCCGTTGAGCAGGATCACTTGCACGGGCATGGCTAGCCCCGCCAGATCGGCTTGCCGCCGCCGGGCAGGCCCAGGCGCGGCCACTTGGCGGTGACCGTCTCGATCACCGCGTCATCCATGCGGATCTGCTTGCCCCACGCGCGGTGGGTCTCGGGCGGCCATTTGTTGGTGGCGTCGAGGCCGATCTTGGAGCCCAGGCCCGATTCCGGCGAGGCGAAGTCGAGGTAGTCGATCGGGGTTCCTTCGACGAGGGTGATGTCGCGGGCCGGGTCCATGCGGGTCGACAGCGCCCACATCACGTCCTTCCAGTCGCGCGCGTCGATGTCGTCATCCACGACGATCACCCACTTGGTGTACATGAACTGGCGCAGATAGCTCCAGACGCCCATCATCACGCGCTTGGCGTGGCCGGGGTAAGCCTTCTTCATCGAGACCACCGCGATGCGGTAGCTGCAGCCCTCGGGCGGCAGCCAAAAGTCGACGATCTCTGGGAACTGCCCCTTCAGCAGCGGAATGAACACCTCGTTCAGCGCCTCGCCGAGCACCGACGGCTCGTCGGGCGGTCGGCCGGTGTGGGTGGTCAGGTAGATCGGGTCGCGCCGCATGGTGATGGCGGTGACGCGGAAGATCGGGAACTGTTCGACTGAGTTGTAGTAGCCGGTGTGGTCGCCGTAGGGGCCCTCGTCGGCATAATCGTCGAGCAGCACCTCGCCCTCGATTACCATCTCGGCCTGGGCCGGCACCATCAGCGGCTGGGTCTTGGCCGCCACCAGCTCCACCGGCGCGCCGCGCAGCAGGCCGGCGAACTGGTATTCCGACAGCGTGTCCGGCACGGGCGTGACGGCCGCGAGGATGGTCCCGGGATCGGCGCCGATCACGGCGCAGGCGGGCAGGGGCTCGCGCTTGCCGGCGCCCTTCCAGCGCCGGTGATGCTGGGCGCCGCCGCGGTGCGCCAGCCAGCGCATGATGGTGCGGTCCTTGCCGACCACCTGCAGGCGGTAAATGCCGAGGTTGAAGTCGTCCTCTCGGGCAGCGCCCGGGCCCCTGGTCACCACCAACGGCCAGGTGATCAGCGGCGCGGGTTCACCCGGCCAGCAGGTCTGGATCGGCAGCTTGCCGAGGTCGATGTCGTCGCCCTTCCACACCACCTGCTGGACGGGTGCGCGGCTGACGGTCTTCGGCCGCATATCCATCACCGTGCGAGCCAGCGGCAGCAGATCGAGCGCCTCCTTCATGCCGCGCGGCGGCTCCGGCGAGCGCAGGAAGGCCAGCAGCTCGCCCACTTCGCGCAGCTCGGCCGCGGTGGTGCGGCCCTTGCCCTGCAGCGTCACCCCCATGGCGACGCGCCGCACCGTGCCGAAGAGGTTGGCGAGGCAGGGGATCGGCGAGATCGAGCCATCCCCGCGCACCGGCTGTTCGAACAGCACCGCCGGCCCGCCGGTCGCCAGCAGCCGCGTGCAGATCTCGGTGATCTCCAGCTCCGTCGCCACCGGCTCACGGACGCGCACCAGCTCGCCCTCGGCTTCAAGCTTGGAGATGAAGTCTCTGAGGCTGCGGTAAGCCATCGTTTCTCCGTAGGCGCGGCGACGCCTATATGGACCACGAACCACACGAACCACACGAACGGAAGCTCGGTGCAAATCGGCGCGCTTCGTTGTTCGTGTCGTTTGTGTGGTTCGTGGTCAGAAACCTTAGAGCCTCGCCGCCGCATGGCCCTCGCCAAGATATGTGGACTCTCGACGCCCGAGACCGTCGCCGCCGCGCTGAACGGCGGCGCGGCCTATCTCGGGTTCAATTTCTTCGAGAAGAGCCCGCGCTACGTCACGCCCGACGCGGCGGCGCGGCTGGCGGCGCCGGTGCAGGGTAAGGCCAAGACCGTCGCGGTGATGGTCGATCCGTCCGACGCGCTGCTGCGCGAGCTCACCGAAACGCTGCGGCCGGACTTCGTGCAGCTGCACGGGCGCGAGACGCCGGCGCGGGTGCGGGAGGCGGCCATGCGCAGCGGGGCCGGCACGATCAAGGTGATCTCGATCGGCGAAGAGGCCGACCTCGCCAAGCTGGCCGAGTTCGAGGTGGTGGCCGACCATCTGATGCTGGACGCCAAGACGCCGCCCGGTTCGTCCCGGCCCGGCGGCATGGGTGTCAGCTTCGACTGGTCGCTGACCGCCGGCCGCAAGTTCGCCCGGCCCTGGCTGCTGGCCGGGGGGCTGGACCCGTGGAATGTGGCCGACGCGGTGCGCCTCTCCGGGGCCCCGATCGTGGACGTTTCCTCTGGCGTGGAGCGCGGGGCCGGACTAAAGGACCCGGCTCTCATTGAGGCCTTCCTGGCCGCCGCCGCGCGCGCCTGACCATACCGTGACCAAGTCCCTGAAACCCAACGACTATTCGGCCTACCCCGACCCCGCAGGCCGATTCGGCGAGTATGGCGGGCGCTATGTGGCCGAGACCCTGATGCCCCTGGTCCTGGCGCTGGACGTGGCCTGGCGCGAGGCGATGGCCGACCCGGCGTTTCAGGGCGAGCTGCGGTCCGAGCTGACGCACTATGTCGGCCGCCCGAGCCCGCTCTATTTCGCCCGGCGGCTCTCCGAGCATCACGGCGCGCGCATCTACCTGAAGCGCGAGGAGCTGAATCACACCGGCTCGCACAAGATCAACAACTGCATGGGTCAGATCCTGCTGGCCCAGCGCATGGGCAAGCCGCGCATCATCGCCGAGACCGGGGCCGGCCAGCACGGCGTCGCTACCGCCACGGTCTGCGCCCGCTATGGCCTGCCGTGCGTCGTCTACATGGGCGCGGTCGATGTCGAGCGGCAGGCGCCCAACGTGCAGCGCATGCAGCTGCTGGGCGCCGAGGTGCGGCCGGTGACCAGCGGCTCGGCCACGCTCAAGGACGCGATGAACGAGGCGCTGCGCGACTGGGTGACCAATGTCGAGGACACCTACTACCTGATCGGCTCGGCGGCCGGCCCGCACCCCTATCCGGCCATGGTGCGCGACTTCCAGCGCATCATCGGCGAGGAGGTGCGGGAACAGGTGTTGGAGGCCGAGGGGCGGCTGCCCGACGCCCTGGTGGCCTGCGTGGGCGGCGGCTCTAACGCCATCGGCCTCTTCCATCCCTTCCTCTCCGACGAGGGCGTGCGTCTTTATGGCGTCGAGGCGTCGGGGCATGGCCTGGCCACCGGCCTGCATGCGGCGGCGATCAACGGCGGCCGCCCCGGCGTGCTGCACGGCAATCGCACCTACCTGCTGCAGGACGCCGCCGGCCAGATCACCGAGGCCCACTCGATCTCCGCCGGCCTCGACTACCCCGGCATCGGCCCCGAGCACGCATTCCTGCACGACGTCGGCCGCGTCACCTACCTCGCAGCCACCGACGATGAGACCGTGGCCGCCTTCCTGCTGCTCTCGAAGCTCGAAGGCATCCTCCCGGCGCTGGAATCCGCCCACGCGTTGGCGCGGCTGGGCGACGTGGCCAAGGCGGTCGGGCCGGACGGGGTGGTGGTGCTGAACCTGTCGGGCCGCGGCGACAAGGACCTGGAGACGGTGGTCCAGCGCAGTCGTCCTTCTCCCCTTGCGGGAGAAGGTGTCGCCGGAGGCGACGGATGAGGGGTGTCAGCGCGATCACCGGAGACTTGCGCGGCGGCTGCGACGCCCCCCTCATCCGACCGCTTCGCGGCCACCTTCTCCCGCAGGGGGAGAAGGACGTTTGACCGTCGCCCGCCTCAACGACAAGTTCGCCGCCCTGAAGCGCGAAGGCCGCGCCGGCTTTGTCGCTTATGTAATGGCCGGCGATCCCGACGCCGCCGCCTCGGCAGCGCTGCTGGAGGGCCTGCCCGGCGCCGGCGCGGACATCATCGAGCTCGGCTTCCCATTCTCCGACCCGATGGCAGACGGTCCCGCGATCCAGCGCGCGGCGCTGCGGGCGCTCGAAGGCGGGATGACGCTGGCGGGAACCCTCGGCCTCGCACGCGGCTTTCGTAAGACGGACCAAACCACGCCGCTCGTGCTGATGGGCTATCTCAATCCGATCCTGACCTACGACCTCGCCCGCTTCGCCGCCGATGCGGCCGACGCCGGCGTGGACGGGGTGATTGTGGTCGATTGCCCGCCGGAAGAGGCCGATCCGGTGCTGGAAGCCTTCGACGCCGCGGGCCTGGCGCTGATCCGCCTCGCCGCGCCCACCACCGACGACGCGCGCCTCGCGGTCGTGGTCCGGCGCACGTCGGGGTTCGTATATTACGTGTCGCTGACCGGCGTGACCGGGGTCAAATCGGTCGATGCGAGCAGCATCGGCCCGGCCGTCGAGCGGGTGCGCAAGGCCTCGGGCCTGCCGGTTGCGGTGGGCTTCGGCATCCGCACGCCGGAGCAGGCGGCGGCGGTGGCGCGGGTCGCGGACGCCGCGGTGGTGGGCACGACGCTGGTCGATGCGGGGGCCGACGCGGTCGCACAGAACCGTGATCCGGTCGCGAAGGTTTTGGAAACAGCGGGCGGCCTTGCTAAGGCAGTGCGGTCCGCGCGAGCATCAGGGGCAGGATAGACGCTCGGCATGGCTTTGGCTGACGACAAGCGCAACAAACCCGTCCGCACGCCGCCCCCGGCGAACCGCGAGCGTGGCGGCTGGCTGGCCAAGATCGCCCCCGGCGTCAGCAAGCTGGTGGCCCGCCGCGAGACGCCCGAGAACCTCTGGGTCAAATGCCCCGACACCGGGGAGATGATCTATCGCCCCGACCTCGAAGCCGCCCTCTGGGTGACCCCGGCGGGCCGGCACATGCGCATCGGCCCCGACCTGCGCTTCGCCTACACCTTCGATGACGGGCGCTACAAAGAGCTGGCCCAGCCGAAGACCACCGACGATCCGCTGGGCTTCACCTACGGCAAGAGCTACCGCGACGCCCTCGCCTCGGCCCGCAAGGCGACCGGCGACAACGACGCCATGGTCGCGGCCGTGGGCGAGATCAGCGGCGTGACCAGCGTGGTGCTGGTCGAGAACTTCGCCTTCATCGGCGGCTCGCTGAGCGTCGCCGCCGGCGAGACCTTCGTGGTCGCGGCCGAGGAGGCGGTGCGGCGCAAGGCCCCGCTGGTGATCTTCGCCGCGTCCGGCGGGGCGCGCATGCAGGAAAGCGCACTGGCGCTGATGCAGATGGCTAGAGCCACCATCGCCATCCAGCTGCTGCACGCCGCGCACCTGCCCTACATCGTGGTGCTGACCGACCCGACCTACGGCGGCGTCCTCGCCTCCTTCGCCATGCTGGGCGACGTGCAGCTGGCCGAGCCGGGCGCCCTGATCGGCTTCTCCGGGCGCCGGGTGATCGAGCAGACCATCCGCGAGACCCTGCCGGCCGGCTTCCAGACCGCCGAGTTCCTGGTCGAGCGCGGCATGGTCGACCGGGTGGTCAGCCGCAAGGAGCTGCCCAAGGTGCTGGGCTCGATCCTGCAGACCCTCTCGATGGGGCGCGCCCGCCTTTCCGCCGCCTGACTTGATCCCGCCAAATCCAACGTTGGACTCTTTGAAGCCCGACTACGACGCGATCCGCGCCTCGGACGTGACGATTGCCCGACTGCGCGCCCTGCACCCGTCGCTGATCGACCTCTCGACCGGCCGGGTGAAGCGCCTGCTGGCCGCGCTCGGCAACCCGGAGCGCCGCATGGGCCCGGTGATCCACGTCGCCGGCACCAACGGCAAGGGCTCGACCTGCGCCTATTTGCGCGCCATCGGCGAGGCGGCGGGGCTGAAGGTGCACGCCATCGCCTCGCCGCACCTGGTGCGCTTCGCCGAGCGCATCCGCATTGCCGGCCAGATCATCGGCGAGGATGAACTCGGCCAGCGCATCGACGAGGTCGAGGCGGCCAACGCCGGCCAGCCGATCAGCTTTTTCGAGATTACAACGGCGCTGGCCTTCCACGCCTTCGCCCAGGACCCCGCCGACCTGGTGGTGGTCGAAGTGGGCCTCGGCGGCCGCTTCGACGGAACCAACGTGTTCGAGGCGCCCGCCGTCTCGGTGATCACCCCGGTCGATCTCGACCACCTGGAGATGCTGGGCCCGGAGCTGCACAAGATCGCCTGGGAGAAGGCCGGGATCATCAAGGCCGGCCGCCCGGTGGTCCTGGCCCGCCAGCTCGACGAGGCGCTGGAAGTGGTCGAGCGCGAGGCCGAGACCCTGCACGCGCCGCTCTCGCTCATGGGCCGCGATTTCGACGCCTACGAGCAGCACGGCCGCCTGGCCGTCCAGCTCGGCGACCGCCTGCTCGACCTGCCGGCGCCCAGCCTCTTCGGCGCCCACCAGTTCGCCAACGCCGGCCTCGCCGTCGCGGCGATCCACGCCTTCGACGATCCGCGCATCGATGAGGCCGCGATCGGCCGGGGCATCTCGACGACGGTCTGGCCCGGCCGCTTCCAGGCCCTGACCAAGGGCCCGCTCGCCGCCCTGGCCAAGGCGCGCGGCTCGGATCTCTGGCTCGACGGCGCGCACAACCCCCACGCCGGCGCCGCCCTCGCCGCCGCCGCCGCCCGCCTCGCCGCCCGCGACGGCCGCCCGGTCGCGATGATCGTCGGCATGTTGGGGCGCAAGGACGCCTCAGGCTTCTTCCGGCACTTCCGGACACTGAACCCGCGCGTCTTCACCACGAGCTTCTCGTCGCCGAACGCGACACCCGTCGAAGACCTGACCGCCGCTGCGCTGGGCGCCGGGCTTCAGGCGGAGGCCGTCGGCGGGGTCGAGGACGGCTTGCACCGCGCGCTGGCCGCCCCCGGTCCCGCGCCGCACGTGATCATCTGCGGCAGCCTGCACTTCGTCGGCGACGTGCTGGCCCTGTCCCCGGAAACCTGGCCGACTTAAGCCGGCCGGACCTCAGGCCGCGGTCATCGACTCCACCCAGTTGGCCGGGTTCTCCGAGCGGAAGCGTGCCTTGTCTGCATCCGAGGCCAGTCGCTCGATCAGCTGGGCGTCGTTATAGACTTGGCCGGTGAAGCTCTCCGGCGTCTGCATGGCCAGCAGCACGGCGGCTTCCACATACGAGTCCGGCGACGGCAGGCCGGCGCGAGCGCCCGGTGTATAGGCCTGCGGCGCGGGACGGGCGGTCGGGTTCTGGCCGGGCGCGGGAGCCATGGCGCCGGCGCCTTGCGGGCGGCCGAACAGCAGGCCGGGCGTCTCGATGCCGCCGACCGGCTTCATCGCGTTGACCGCGATGCCCTGGTCCTTGAGCTCGCGCGCCAGGCCGATCGACATGGCTTCGATGGCCCGCTTGGTCGCGCCGTAGTGCGAGCCGCCTCGGGCCGCCACCGACGAGATGTTGATAATGTTGCCGCTCTTCTGCGCCTGCATCGCCGGCAGCACCGCGCGGATGCAGCGGAATGGGCCGTGGACGTTGATGTTGAACTCCAGCTCCCAGCTCTTCGGCTTGATGGTGGAGATGAAGCCGGCGGGCTGCACCGCGGCGTTGGTCATCAGGATGTCGATGCGGCCCCAGTGAGCCATGACCTTCTCGGCCATCGCCTCGACGCTCTCCATGTCACCGACATTGCAGACCACGGCCAGGCCCTCGCCGCCGGCTTCCTCGACCATCTTGACGGTGTCGTGGATGGTGCCGGGCAGGCGCGGATCGCTCTCGGTCTCCGTGCGCGCGGCGACCACTACCCTGGCGCCTTCGCGGGCGTAGCCGATGGCGCAATATTGCCCGAGCCCGCGGCTCGCGCCGGTGATAATGGCGACCTTGCCGGCCAGTCTGCCGCTCATGAAAATCCTCCCTCGAAATGTGATCTCGATACAAAGGCTGACGCTAGCGGTCAGGGCTGACCAGGACAACCACCTCCCCGCCTCTCACCCGTGGACGGGGCTCCGTGGGGCGGAAGCCCTACCCGCAGGTCGGCAGGTAGACCGTGAAGGTCGCGCCCTGGCCGGGGGCGCTTTCCACCGTGAGGCCGCCGCGATGGCGGTTGACGATGTGCTTGACGATAGCGAGCCCCAGGCCCGTCCCCGGCCGCTCGCCGGGCTTCTGGCCCTCGACGCGATAGAAGCGCTCGGCGAGGCGGGGCAGGTGCTCGCGGGCGATGCCGGGGCCGGCGTCGCGGACCCTGAGCAGGACATAGCGCTGGTCGGAGGCGTGGTCGGGGGTCAGGAGCGACATCTGCGCCGCGCCGGGTTGGCCAGGCGCCATCGCGGCTTCGGCCGAGACGTCGGCGGCCACCTCGATCGTCACCCGCGAACCGCAGGGCGCGTACTTCACCGCGTTCTCGGCCAGGTTCTGGATCACCTGCACCATCTGGTCGCGGTCGGCCGGGTTCACCGGGGCCGGCGCGTCCGGCAGGCTGAGGTCGAAGCCGACCGTTTTCTCCTGGGCCAGCGGCGCCAGGGCGTCGATCACGTCCTGCACGGTCAAGCGCAGGTCGGCGCGGCCTTGCGGCGGGATGTGCTCGCCCAGCTCGATGCGGCTCAGCGACATCAGGTCCTCGATCAGCCGCGCCATCCGCCCGGCCTGGTCGTGCATGATGGCCAGGAACCGGTCGCGCGCCGCCGGATCGTCGCGGGCATGGCCACGCAGGGTCTCGATGAAGCCGGCGAGCGAGGCGAGCGGCGTGCGCAGCTCGTGGCTGGCGTTGGCGAGGAAGTCGGCGCGGGTGCGCTCGGAGCGGCGCAGCTCGGTCTCGTCGCGCAAGGTGAGCAGGGCGAGGTTGGGCTCGCCAGCGGCGCTCAGCGGCCGGGCCCTGGCGCGCCAGACGCGATCCTGCGCGCCACCGGCCTCGTAGGCGGCCTCGCTGGTGATACGGCCGAACAGCGCCTCGTCGACGATCTCCAGCACCTTGGGGTCGCGCACCGCGGTGACCAGAGGCCCCGCGTCGCGGGTGGTGCGGAAGAGGTCGCGCGCCGCGGCGTTGGCGTAGATCAGCCGCCGGCCGACCAGGTCGTCCGGCTCATCGCCGGTCACCACCAGCACAGGATCCTCCAGCGCATCCAGCACCGCGGCGAAGTGCGCGGCGCCGGCGACTGTCTCGGCGCCCGCGGGGGGGCCGTCGGCGCGGCTCGCGCTCGCCGGCGCGAGCTGGCGGCTCCGCACCCAGAGGCCGATCGCCGCACCCACCGCCAGCACCAGCGCGCCGGCGACGCCGGCGGCGACCGGGTCGGCGGTATGGCCGCTGGCCAGGGCGACCAGCGCCAGGATCGCCACGGCGGCCACCGCCAGCGGCGCCCAGGCCAGGCCCGCGGGCGGCGGGCGGCGCGACGGCGCGGCAAGCGGTTCTGCTACCATGGCGGCGACTCGGGTGACGGACTCCACTTGTATCTCAGACGCTATGTGTGTCGTGCGCGTGACAGGGGCGGCTTTGGGCAGCTCTAGCTTGAACGGCGCCGCATTGCAGTCGTAATAGGCGGCAAGGTACTGGAGGCGACTCCAGTCGGCGGCTGTCAGAGAGTTTTTCGTATATGCGCAGAGTCCTGCTGTCCGCGGCCGCCGCCTGGCCGATGCTCGCCCTGCTGGGCGGCGCGGCCTACGCGGCTTGTCCGTCGCCCGGCGCCACGACCAGCGGATCCGACATTGAGATCGCCTCCGGCTGCACCGTGACGCCGAAGCAGGACGGCGCCGGCGTCACCCAGAACAGCAGCAACAACATCACCGTCGACGCCGGCGGCGCGATCACCAATGTCGACGTGAACGACACCACCGGCATCGTCGGCCAGGGCGGCAACACCGGCAACATCGTCAACGATGGCAGCATCTCGCTGACCAGCAGCCTCAACCCGCCGCTCGACAACAACACCGGGCTGGCGACCGGCCCCTTCACCAGCGGCCAGGGCCGGATCGGCATCCTGGTGACGGGTCCGGGCCTGTTCGACGGCTCGGTCACCAACGGGGCCGGCGGCGCGATCAACATCCAGGCCAACACCGTGGGCGGCAACCTCGCCGCCGGCATCGCCATCGAAACCGCGATGTCCGGCGACGTGATCTCGGACGGAACGGTCACCATCACCGGCAACCAGTCGATCGGCATCCTGGTCGCGGGCGCCGTGGGCGGCAATCTGTCGATGACCGGGGCGATCACGTCGCAAGGGGCCGGTGCGCAAGCCGTCGTCACCAGCGCGCCGGTCTCCGGCGCCCTGATCATCGGTTCGACCATCACCAACACCGCCTACCGCACGACCACCGCGCCGACCGGCACGCTTCTGACCGACCTGCAGCCCGACCAGGTCGAGCAGGCCGGCTCGGCCGTCGTGATCGGAGGCAGCGTGGCGAACGGCATCACGCTCACCGGCGTCACGGTCACCGGCACCGGCACCGCCGCGGTGACCACGGCCGCCGGCTCGATCACCCAGTTCGGCTCGGCCCCGGCCCTGGTGGTCGGCGCGGCCAGCCAGGCGATGACGGTGGGCAACACGGCAGCCGACCCCTACGGCCTGGTGATCGGCGGCTCGGTCTCGGCCCAGGGCGTCTTCGACATCAAGACCACGCCCAGCCTGACTGGGCCGGTCACGGCCACCGCCGTGCAGCTGGGCGTCGATGGCGGCACGCTGAACCTGACAGGCGGCATCCACGTCACCGGCTCGATCACCGCCGCCGCCCTGAACGCGGCGTCCAACGCCATCGTCATCGGCAGCGGCACCACCGCGGGCGCGATCGTCAACTCGGGCTCCATCGCCGCCTCGGTCAATGGCTCGACGCCTGAGGCCGCCACGGCGATCTCCATCGCCTCGGGGGCGTCGGTGGGCTCGATCACCAACACCGGCAGCATCACCGCACAGGTCACCGATACGGCCGCCACCACCGGCGCGGCCGGCGCCATCATCGACAATTCCGGCACCGTCTCGTCGATCAGCAACACCGGCGAAATCGCCGCGGTGCTGACGCCTTCGGACATCACCTTCACGATCGCCGGGCCCAGGACCGCCATCGACGTCTCGCACGCCACGTCGGGCGTCACGATCACCCAGACGCCATCGGTCAGCTTCGGCGGCATCCCCGAAGCCCAGTTCACGGGCTCGATCTCCGGCACCACCCTGACGGTGACCGCCGCCACCGGCAATCTGGTGGCCGGCGAGACGCTCTACGGCGCGGGCATCGCCGCGGGCACCACCATCACGGCCGAGGGCACCGGCACCGGCGGCACAGGCACCTACACCCTCAGCACCACGCAGACGGTGTCCAGCGAGTCGCTGACGTCCGCCGGCGGCCCGCCCGAGCTGCTCGGCGACATCCTGTTCGGCGCCGGCACTCAGGCCGCGCCCAACGTGCTGAACGTGCAGGCCGGTGACGTCGTCGGCGCGGTGACCGAGATCAGCGGCAACCGCTTCCTCGACATCTCGGTCGCGACCACGCCCGGATCCAGCGGCACCCTCGCCATCACCACGGCCGAAACCCACCAGGTGACGTCGCTGGACGTCGGCTCCGGCGGCATTCTGACCGCCAAGGTCGATCCCAGCTTCGCCATCGGCGGCAGCGCCCCGCAGCCGGTCTTCGACACCACGGTGCACGCCGGCCAGACCGGCCCGGACGGCACGGCGGTCTTCGCCGACGGGGCCCAGATCGGCGTCTCGCTCGACGCCATCCAGGCGGCGCCGACGGCCAAGTACATCTTCGTCCAGACCAGCGGCGCGCCCGGCGCGCTGACGGTGGGCAACCTCAGCACCACCAGCACCGTGCTCACCGACGCGCCCTTCCTCTACACCGCGGTCTCGTCGAGCGACGCGTCCAACGTCTACGTGACCGTCACCCTGAAGACGCCGCAGCAGCTGGGCCTCAACGCCACCGGCACGCAGGCCTTCAACGCCATCTTCGCGGCGCTGGAGAAGAACACCGCGATCGGCAACGCCGTGATCGCCCCCACCACCGCCGCCGGCTTCCTCACCCTCTACAACCAGATGATCCCCGACCAGGGCATCGGCACCTTCGATGCGCTGGAGGCGGCGACCGAGAAGATCGCCAACCTGACCGAGCAGACGCCCGACGCCGGCACGCGCATCGGCGGCACCAGCGCCTGGCTGCAGGAGGTCAACACCACCATCAAGCGCAACGACGGCGACACCCTGGGCGAGACCGACAAGCTGTTCGGCCTCGTCGGCGGCTATGAGCACATGGGCGCCAACGGCGGCGCGCTCGGCGTCACCCTGGCCTACCTGAACATCGGCGACGCCGGCGTGTTCGAGCCGATCGGCGGCGGCATCGTCACCAACCTGGCCGAAGTGGGCGCCTACTATCGCCGCGCCTGGGGCGGCCTGCGCCTGTCGGTGCGCGGCGCCGGCGGCTACGCCTGGTTCAACGAGGACCGGATGTTCGTCACCACCGGCGTCTCTGAGACCAGCCGTGGCCGCTGGAACGGCTATTTCGGCGACGCCCACGTCGGGGCCGAGTACGAGGTCAAGCTGGGCCGCTTCTACATGCGTCCCGAGCTCAGCTTCGACTACCTGTACCTCAATGAGGACGCCCACTCCGACACAGGCGCCGGACCTGGCTTCGACCTGACGGTCAACCAGCAGGCGAGCGAACGTGGCACCGGCTCGGCCCTGCTCACCATCGGGGCTCAGTATGGCCACGATGTCTGGTTCCGGCCGGAGATCTTCGGCGGCTACCGCGAGGTCGTGTTCGGCAACATCGCCAGCACCACCGCCGCCTTCTCCGGCGGTCTGCCCTTCACCCTGTCGCCCGGCGACCAAAATGGCGGCTGGGTGGTGGCGGGCTTCTCGCTGAAGGCCGGCACGCCGCTCTCCTACGTCGCCATCGAGGGCGAGGCCGACCTGCGCCAGAACGAACAGCGCTACGACGTCTACCTGTCCGGCCGGGCGATGTTCTAGCGGCCGCTCACGCCCCGCTAACCATAAGCGCTAACCGGCCCGCAATCGCGCTGGCGTAAGGCGTGGGGCATGGCCGCTACGCCCGCACCTCGCCGCGTCCGCCTGCTGGGCGGCGACGTCGACCTGACGACGCCGGGCGACATGCTGCGTTTCGCCGAGCTGACCGCCGACGCCGGCGGCACGGCGCTGATCGCCAATCACAACGCCCACAGCCTGTTCCTCATCCGCCGCTCAGCCACGATGCGCGCCTTCTTCGAGGAAGCCGACCTGATCCAGATCGACTCGACCCCGATGATCCTCTGGGGCCGGCTGCTCGGCCTGCCGACGACGCGGGCCATGCGCTCGACCTACCTCGACTGGCGCGAAGACTTCTGGCGCCTGGCCGAGGCGCGGCGCTGGCGCGTCTTCTACCTCGGCGGCGCGCCGGGCGTGGCCGAGGCCGCCGTGCAGCGCCTCGCCGCCGCCCACCCGCTGGCTGCCATCGCCTGCCACCACGGCTACTTCGACCAGGCCCCGGCCTCGCCCGCCAACCGCGCGGTGCTGGCCGGGATCGCTGCCTTCGACCCGGACATCCTCTTCGTCGGCATGGGCATGCCGCAGCAGGAGGCCTGGGTGCTGGAGAACCGCGCCAGCCTGACGCGCGGGGCCATCTTCACCGTCGGCGCGGCCTTCGACTACGAGGCTGGCGTACAGCGCACCCCGCCGCGCTGGACCGGCCGGCTGGGCGTCGAGTGGCTGGCCCGGCTGTTCCACGAACCGCGCCGCCTCGCCTATCGCTATCTCGTCGAGCCCTGGTCGCTGCTCGGCCCGGCGCTGCAGGATGTGGGCGCCGCGCTGGCCCGGGCGAATCCGAACCCGCGCGGCCCGCTGAGGGGTGCGCCCGGCCGGCTCAGCCGCTAACGTCACCGCGCGCCACGCCTTCTAGGCGCGCGGAGGACGTGTGATTCGATGCCGGTGATCTTCGAGGGCTTCCCCCGTATCGTCGAACGCGACGCCCTCAAGCCGGGCCGATGGTTCGTCGCCGCGGAGGGCGCGCGCCCCTTGATCTGCTTCTCCACCGACGAGGGCGGCGAAGGGGCCGAGCGGCTGATCCTGACCTTCGGCAACACCCGCCCCGAGACGCTCGACTTCGCCCCCGCCGCGCTGAAAGAGCTGATCGGCCCGCTTGCCACCCTCGAGCACGACGTGCTCTTCGCCCCCGGCCTCGCCGGCCACTCGCCGCAGCTCACGGCCCCGGTGCGCCGGCCGTTCCGGCCCGGCGCCCTGCT
>DATAVF010000081.1:0-7823 GCA_036267835.1 Caulobacteraceae bacterium
CGACCCCTCCCCTCAAGGGGGAGGGGAGGATTCCACAGCGTACCGCGCCAGAGCCTCCGGGGTGTGGTGGGCCATCACGTGCGCCTGGCCTGCCGCGGCAATTCGGGTCAGCGCTTCCTTGTCCGCCAGCGCCGCGGTGACAGCCCGGGTCAGCCCGCCCAGCTCGGCGTCGTAGTAGAGCGCGTGCTCGCCGTGCAGGAGTGGGGCGTGGCGGTCGAGCGCGGGCTGGTTGATCAGCGGGACGGCGCCGCAGGCCGGGGCCTCGTAGTGGCGGAAGCAGTCCCAGCCCAGGCCTTCGGGCGACCAGACCAACCAGGCTGCGGCGCAGCGGCGGTAGAACTCTTCGCGGGACAGTGGCGCCTCGGGGATATCGAGCGTCAGGCCGGACGCGGCGAGCGCTTGCAGCTCGGCCATGCCGCGGGGGCGCAAGGTCGATGAGCCGGTGAGGCGGCCGGCAAAGAACACGTCGGCGCGCTTCTCGGCGGGCGGGATCGGCAGCAGGTGCTCCGAGTCCGTCGGTAGGCCGATAGAGATCGGCCGCAGTTTCTTCACCCAGGTCAGGTGGCGCGGTTTCAGGCGGAACCGCGGCGTGGGCAGGTGGCTGTGCGCCGTCCCGGTGAAGACGCGCCAGTGGTCGGCGGGCAGCTCGCGCTTGAACCAGAGGGCGCAGCGCTCCAGCAGGAAGAGGTTGTCGCGGCCGATCACTGGCAGGTCCTCGTGGTCGATCACCACCAGGGGGGCGGAGAAGCGGCGGCGCAGCAGCTCCGGTCCCAGTGCGGTGAAGATCGGCGAGCGGCCCTCGAGCAGGCGGCGTGAAATGAGCGAGCGGTTCAGGTGGCGCGGGCCCCACGGGGTCGAGAAGTTGGGCCGGCAGACCACCAGCGAAAGCTCGGCGCTGCCCAGCGCGCTCCACAGCGCCGCCAGCGACGGCAACCGGCGCACGCCCGGCGGCGTGATGGCGGCCGGGTCGGTGGCGAAGAAGGCGGTCTCCTCCGGGTAGCCGAACGCGATGTAGGGCGCCGGGCCGATCTCGACGATCACGGGGCGGCGGCCTGGCAGGTGAGGGCGCGGGCGACGAGCCGGCAATGGGCGATCGGCTTGTCGTGGACGTCGAAGAAGTCGCCGGTCCAGTCCGCGCCGCTGCGCTGCATCACCAGGAAGCCATAGCGGTCGAAGCCAAAGCGCTTGGCGCTCATCCCATCGATGTTCACCGTGTCATTCAGCATGCGCGGCGTGTCGCCCGGCTCGCCGATGTCGCCGCCGGTGCCGGCGATCAGCTGGGCGGGGCGTGGGCCGTTCCAGCCGAAACTGGCGAAGTGGTGGATGTGGCCGCTGACCACCATCTGCACGCCGGAAAGGTCGCGTCCCTTGGCGGCGGCCTGCTCGGTGGCGTTGATCGGGGTCTCGATAGGGCCAATCGGGCCCACGGTCGCCAGCGGCACGAGGCCCCAGATCGGCCGATGAGTGACAATCCAGGCCGGGCCGGCGGGCGGGTGGGCTTTCAGCAGGTCGAGCTGATGGCCGAAGCCCGCCACCAGCTCAGGCGGCGCGCGGGTGTCGTCCGTGCCGGAACTGTCGAGCACATAGAGCGTCAGGCCGCCGACATCGACGGCCATCGGGGCGCTGCCCGCCGGGCAGGCAAGGGGCGCGGCGGCGTTGTCGAGCAGGGTGAACCAGCCGGGACCGCCGCGGGCGCAGTCCTCGTGGTTGCCGCGCACGATCACCCAGGGCGCGGCGGCGAGCAGGGGCTGGGCGGGCTGGAAGAAGTCGGCGTACCAGGTGGTCCAGTTGTCGCCCCAGGGACTGTCGCCGCAGCCGGCGCTCGTGGGGCAGCGGCTCTCGCGGTAGTAGTAGTCGCCGACGTGAATCACCAGGTCCGGATGGTGAGCCGCGGCCAGGCGGGCGACGGTGGCGAAGGGCCAGTCGGCCGGGTTGTCGCAATTCTGGATGGCCGCGCCCTTCAGCCGGCAGCCGGTGTCGCCGAAGATCACGATGGTCTGCGGCGCGGCGACCGGCAGCGGCAGCACGTGCCCGGCGACGACGACCTTGGCCGCGCCCTTGGGCAGCACCGCCTGGCAGACGGTAACCGGGAAGTCGGCGTTCTGCGGCCCGCGCGGCCGCATCGCCAGCGGCTTGCCGTCGACCTTGGCGTCCGGACAGGTCGTGGCCGTCGTGACGTAGCGCGCCTCGGCGCCGCGGTCGGTGAGCTGCACCCAGGCCTGGTCGGCCGGCGCCAGGGGGCCTGGCGGCGGCAGCGGACCCTGGGCGCGAGGACCGTGGCAGGCGGCCAACGTCGCCGCCGCCAGCACCGGCAGAAACACGTTTCGCAGCCTGGCTGGGATCATGGTCGCCTCGTTTGGCGGTCTCCTTGAGCCGTTCGGCCTGGGCCGGCAAGCGCTCCCACGTGACGGACGGCGCCGAGGCGCGCATGCTGGCGGCGACACAACCGCCAGGGCGTCCGCCATGAACCCCCGCGAGCCGATCATCACCTCGGTGGCCATCGCCGAGCTGCGGCCGACGCAGATGACCGTGGGTTTCCGCGAAGTGGCCGAAAAGCGCCGGGAGTGGCGCGAGCGCCCGGCGAAGAAGGATGGCAAGTACCTGGGCCGGCATATGGCGCCGACCGTGCTGGGCCCGAAGGGGCGCCACTATCTCGTGGATCACCACCACCTGGCGCTGGCCCTGCACCAGGAAGGTCAGGACGATGTGCTGGTGACGGTGCTGGCCGACCTCGGGGCGCTGGCCCCAGCGCAATTCTGGACCTACCTCGACAACCGCGCCTGGTGTCATCCGTACGACGCGGCCGGCAAGCGGCGGGGGTTCGAGGACATCCCGAAGAAGCTCACGGCCCTGGCCGACGACCCCTACCGCAGCCTGGCTGGCGAGCTGCGCCGCGCCGGCGGCTTCGCCAAGGACACCACCCCCTTCGCCGAGTTCCTGTGGGCCGATTTCCTGCGGCCGCGGGTGAAGGTAAAGCAGATCGAGAGCCGGTTCTCCACCGCCCTGGAAAAGGCGCTGTCGCTGGCGAAATCCGAGGAGGCCGGCTACCTGCCGGGCTGGTGCGGGCCACACCCGGACTAGGCGCGGCCGCCGGTCTGCGCGATCATTGGCGGAACAACGAAAAATACGTGGGAGGACCGGCATGTCGCTGACCCAGGACGCTTTCGCTCAGCTGATGCGGCTCTATGGCCGCGAGACGCCGGACTTCGTCAGCTTCGACGAGGGCCCGCACGTGCTGGCCACGCGCTTTGCCGCCGACGAGGCGGTCAGCGCGGTGATGGCGGCGGGCGGCACGGTCGCGGCCGACCTCTGGCGGCTGCGCACCGGCGAGCAGCAGCAGGTCGAGGTGAACACCCGCGAGGCGGCGGCTTCGTTGACCAGTTATAGCTTCCTGCGCTTCGACGACCCGGCCCAGGCCATCCCGCCGCGTGATCCGGCGCTGCTGCGCAACGCCGTCATGGGCTTCCACCCCACCAAGGACGGCCGCCACGTGCTGCTGCACCCGAGCTTCCCGCCGGGCACGGACCGCATCTTGAAGGCGCTGGCTTGCGAGCCCACCAAGGAGTCGGTCGAGGCCGCCTGCATGGCGCGCACCGCCCAGGAGATCGAGGACGCCGTGGCCGCCGAGCGCGGCTGCGCCGGCGTCGTGCGCACCCCGGAGGAGTGGGACGCCAGCGAGCAAGGCCGCCAGCTGGCGGCGCGTCCGCCGGTCGAGGTGATCAAGATCGGCGACAGCCCGCCCGAGCCGATGCCTGACCTGGGCGACATGCCGCTCTCCGGCATCCGGGTGCTCGACATGACCCGCGTGCTCGCCGGCCCCACCTGCGCCCGCACCCTCGCCCAATACGGCGCCGACGTGCTCTATCTCGCCTCGCCGAAGCTGCCGGCCTCGACCGGCTTCCTGCCCGACACCAACCACGGCAAGCTCTCGGCCTGGCTCGATCTCGACGAACCCGGCGCCCGCGATCGGCTCACCGAGCTGTTGCGCACCGCTGACGTGTTCTCGCAGGGCTACCGCACCGGGGCGATGGAGCGGATGGGCTTCGGCCCCGGCCAGCTGGCGACGCTCAGGCCCGGCATCGTCTACACCTCGATCAACTGCTACGGCCACGAAGGCCCCTGGCGGGGCCGCGCCGGCTGGGAGCAGCTGGCGCAGACCGTCACCGGCATGGCTTACGTGCACGGCGGCGCTGCCGGCCCGCAGCTGCAGCCGGGCGCGGTCACCGATTATACGACCGGCTTCCTGGCGGCGCTGGGCAGCCTGATCGCGCTGCAGCGGCGCGCGGTCTACGGCGGCAGCTATCTGGTGCGGGTCTCGCTCTGTCAGACCGGCATGTGGGTGCGCGGCCTGGGTATCGCCGGCCAGGAGCGGATCGAGAGCGCGCAGAAGCTGGAGGGCGACGAAATCCGCGGCTTCCTTACCACAAGTCACGGCGGCTACGGCCCGATCAGCCACCTGCGGCCGGGGGTCAGGCTCAGCGCCACGCCGGCGCGCTGGAAACGTCCCGTGGTGCGGCTGGGAACCCATCCGGCCGAGTGGCCGGCGCGCGAACCCGCCATGGCCGCGGCGCAGTGAGTTCGCGCAAGATCTGAGGCGTCTGGAAAGCCTTAAACCGCGCGCCAAGCGTTACCGTTAAGCACTTGCTCAGCGATTGAGTGCTAGGCCCCCGCTCGTGTTTGGAGGGCGGCTGTTTTGCGCGCAACCTTGGCGATATGTATCGCCGTGGCCTTGGGCCTGATGTCGAGCTCGGCCGCCTTGGCGGCGCCGCCTGCCGACGCAGCCAGCCAGCTGGCGAATGCCATCGAACACCGCGCCGACGCCACCAGCTTCGCCGACCTGCAGCGCTTCGGCGAGGACGCCAGCCACCAGAGCGGCCGCGAGGCTCTGCGCCGCCTGCACCATGTCGCCTTCATCATGCTCAATCAGTCGGAGTTCGACCAGTTCGAGCACTGGAACAGCCTCCTCGCCGCCAAGGCCAAGGCGCAGGATGACGCGCGCTATGCCGACGTCGCCCAGCTCGACGAGCTGAAGAGCAAGTTCGATCGCGGCGACACCTCGGTGCTGACCCAGATCGCCGCCATGGCCGACCACGACCCTGACTGGTTCGCCCGCGTCCACGCCATCGTCATGCAGGCGCTGATCCTGGGCTCCAACGCGGAGGCCGGCGCGGCGCTGAAGCGGCTCTTCCAGGCCGAGGCGCTGGTGCCGGCGGGCGATGTCGATGGCCCCACGGCCGAGTCGGACATCTGGGAGACCATCGGCATCCAGCTCATCGAGCTCAACGACCTGGATGGCAGCGCCGCGGCGTTCCAGAAGGCCGACTTCGACCTGGCCGAGAAATCCTACCCGCGCCCCGACTTCGACGACGTCTACAACATGGCCGTCCTGGCCGCCCAGCTGGGCGACGGCGACCTTGCCCGCTCCATCGCCGCCGTCCACCGCCGCCTGACCCTGCGCTCCGACCTGCCGCACCTGGGCGTCTGGGACAAATACCTCTGCGCCGACGTGGCCGAGAGCTTCCAGACGCCGAAGGATGTCACCGACTGCCTGGCCGGCATCGACGCCAAGCTGACCGGGGCTGAGTTTCTCGCGCCGCGCCTGCTGGTGCTGCGCGGGATCGCCGCCGCCCGGCTGGGCCACGCCGACGAGGCGCGCGCCGATCTCACCAGCCTGCAATCGCTGCAGGCCTCCAAGCAGTTCGCCGCCACCGCCTTCGCCCGCATGCCGGAGTTGCAGGCCGAGGTGCTGGCTGCCGATGGCAAGGGCGCCGAGGCCTTCGCCCTGCTGCGCAGCTACAACCAGCACCGCGCCGCCGATCAGGCCAGGCACGCAAGCTTCGCCGTCCGCCAGGTCACCGCCGAACTCGAACGCCAGCTGCGCGATGTCGAGCGCCGCGAGCAATTGCAGACCGACGTGGTGCAGAGCCAGCGCTGGGTGGTGATCCTGGGCGCGCTCCTGGTAGTGGGCGCGGCGGCGACGCTAACCTGGCAACGGCGGTTCACCGCGCGGCTCAACACCGAGCGCCAGAAGGCCGAGCTCGCCAGCCGCTCGAAGAGCGAGTTCCTGGCCAACATGAGCCATGAGATCCGCACGCCCCTCAACGGCGTCGTCGGCGTCGCCGACATGCTGGCCCAGGCCGGCCTGCCGGAACGTGAGCGCAAGATGGCCGAGATCATCCGCTCGTCCGGCCAATCGCTGGAGCGGCTCTTGACCGACGTGCTCGACCTGGCGCGGGTCGAAGCTGGCCAGCTGACGGTCGAGACGGCGCCCTTCAACGCCGCCGACCTGGTGCGCGCCGTGGCCGCGCTCTGCCGGCTGCGCGCCGACGAGAAGGGGCTGGCGCTGAGCGCCCAGATCGACCCGGCGCTGGAGCGCTGGTTTCTGGGCGACGCGGTGCGGGTGCGCCAGATCCTGACCAACCTCACCAGCAATGCGGTCAAGTTCACCGAGAGCGGCCGGGTGACGCTGAGCGCCCAGATGACGTCGCCAGGCGTGCTGCGCTTCCAGGTCTGGGATACCGGCGTCGGCTTCTCGGCCGAGGTGCGGGAGCGGCTGTTCTCGCGCTTCCAGCAGGCTGACGGCTCAATCACCCGCCGCTTTGGCGGCAGCGGCCTGGGCCTTGCCATTTCGCGCCAGCTGGCGGCCCTGATGGGCGGGGTGGTGGATTGCGAGAGCGAGGAGGGAAGGGGCTCGCGCTTCTGGTTCGAGGCGCCGTTCACCGAGGCGGAGGCGCCGGCGGAGGCAGCCGCGCCCGATGCCGCGTCGGTGGCGCAGGGCCGCCCGATCCGCGTGCTGCTGGCCGACGACCACGCCACCAACCAGATGGTGGTCAAGATGATGCTGGATCAGTTCGGCATCGAGAGCCGGGTGGTCGACAACGGCGCAGAGGCGGTCGAGGCGGTGCGCCGCGAGCGCTTCGATGCGGTGCTGATGGACATGCAGATGCCGGTGATGGGCGGCCTCGAAGCCACTCGCCTGATCCGCAAGGAAGCCGGCGTCAGCGGCGCGCCGCACCTGCCGATCCTGATGCTCAGCGCCAACGCCCTGGCCGAACACCGCGAAGCCGGCCGCCTCGCCGGCGCCGACGGCCACGTCGCCAAGCCGGTAACCATCACCGCCCTGATGGCCGCGCTGAACGCGGTGCTGGAGCCGGAAGAGGAAGACGAACTGGCGGTCGCGAGCTAGGGCGCACCCATTCAGCCCGGTTCCAAGCTCCCCACGATCGACGCCCGTTGCGACAGCTCGATCCGGTTCCCGTCAGGGTCGGTGATCATCGAGATGCGGGCGGTCGTGCCGAGGGTGACGGGGGCGACGGCTTGGCCGGCGCCGTGGGCCACGGCGAAGGCGGTTTCCTGGTCGACCTTGAAGATCTGGAAGGTGACGTAGCCCCAGCCTTTGGCGCTTGGCCGCACGCCCGGCGCCGGCGCGTCGGCCCGCTCCTCGACGATCAGCAGGCTCTCGCCGCCGCGGAAGGCCGCGCCGCCGTCCCAGGGCTCTTCGGCGAGGCCCAGCGCCTCGGTGTAGAACTTGCGGTGGGCGGCGAGGCTGCGCACGGCCAGGCGCACGCCGATCTGGCCGATGCCGCGCCAGCCCGGCGGGACCAGGGTGACGCGATTGCCGTCCGGGTCGGTCACCGGCTTGGGCTCGGCCAGTCCTTCGCGGGCGACATAGAGCTCGCGGTAGCCGGTCGGCGGACCCTCCGGCAGCGGGTCGGCCAGGTGGTTGATCTTGATCACCGAGCCCAGCGCGTCGTGCCGGTGCTGGTCCTGGCCGCGGCGGATCGGCAGCAGGTGGTCGAACGGCAGGCCGACCTCGCCCTGCC
>DATAVF010000082.1:0-22069 GCA_036267835.1 Caulobacteraceae bacterium
GGCGGCGCCGGCGGCGCGTAGGAGGTCGAAACCGGTCTCAGGGTCGAGGGTCACGGTGCTGAGGGCGCCATTGCCGTGCTTGAGCCGCACCAGCAGCTCGGCCGCGCCGTCATGCCCCGCGACGATCTCGGCGCCGGTCACCACCGCGTCGTCGAGGCCCGGCTGGGCCAGGCGGCGGGCGGCGGCGCTCATTTTGGCGGCGCCTCGACGAACACCACATCGCTGCCGAGCAGCAGGCCGCGCGGCTTGCGCATGGCGAAGATGTGCAGGTTCCAGCCGCGGATCAGGTCCATGGCGCCCTCCAGCGGCTCGGCCGGCAGTGCCCGCGCCGCCAGCGCTTCCAGGGTCTCATCCGGCTCGGGCGTGACGAAGCGGCGCTGTGCGGCGAGGGTCATGGACCATGCTTGGCGCCGATCGGGCGGCCATTCAACGCCGACGCAAGGGAAGCTCAGCGGGCTGTGACCGGTATCCTTCTCCCCTCGCGGGAGAAGGTGGCGCGAAGCGCCGGATGAGAGGGCGCCGGCCGCATCCTCTTTCGTTCGTGATTTGCTTGGGGGCGACGCCGCGCCGCGCAAGTCTCGGAGCCGGGCGCTGACACCCCTCATCCGTCGCCTACGGCGCCACCTTCTCCCGCGAGGGGAGAAGGATACAGATGCCGTCCCAACGCCTCCAGCAAAGCTTCCTGCTCGGGCGGGATAGCCGCGTCGGCGCGGGGGCCGACGTTGATCAGGAGGTTGCCGCCGCGCGCCGTGACGTCGTCGTAGAGGCCGGTGAGGTCCGCGGCGGTCATGTAGTCTTCGGGGCGTTCGTTCTGGTTGTAGCCGAAGGCGAGGCCGAGGCCGCGGGTGGATTCCCACTTGGCGTCGCCGAAGCCCTTGCCGGCGCTGTACTCGGCGGTGCGGAAGTCGCTCCAGGGCGGGCGGCTCTGGTGCGGCTCGTCGCCCCGCACCACGCCGGCCTTCAGGCGGCCGTTGAAAGCGGCCTTGAACGCCGGGTCGGCCAGGCCCTCGAACAGGTTGCGTTCGGCCAGCCAGCGGTCGTTGACCACGCCGTCCGGCACCGCCGCGTAGTAGTCGGCGAACAGCTCGGGGAGGCCCTCCTTGTCGGGCCAGGCGATGTCGTTCCACAGCACCGAAGGCTCGTAGCGGGCGATCAGCTCGCGCACCTGGGCGTCGGCGTAGGACGCGTACTCGTCGCTGGTCGGGACGCAGGCGAACATGTCGCCGACGTTGGAGATCGGGGCGTGCTTGAATGTCCAGTCGAGGCCGCCGGAGTAATAGACCCCGAAGCGCATGCCGCGCGCCCGCACCGCCGCGGCCAGTTCGCCGACAAAGTCGCGCCGCGAATGCCAGCCGGGCCGGTGCGGGTTCTGGGTCCCGGTCGGCCAGAGGCAGAAGCCGTCGTGATGCTTGGTCACCAGCACCACGTAGCCCGCGCCCGCCGAGGCGAAGCGCTCGGCCCAGGCGCCGGCGTCGAAGGCGGCTGCGGCGGCTTCGAAGTCGGGACGGAAGCTCTCGTAAGAGCGATCGCCCCAGGCTTCGGCGTGGTGGCGGGCGGTGGCGCTGCCGGGGATGGCGAGGGCGTTGGCGTACCACTCGGCGTAGGGGGCGAGGGCGAAGACCTCGTCGTAGTGGGTGCGGGTCAACTCGGTGATCGAGCCACCTTCGCGCGGCGCCCACGCCGGCACCGAGAAGATGCCCCAGTGGATGAAGACGCCGAGCTGGGGCCTCGCGTACCACGCCGGCGTCGGCCGGCCCTGCAGCGCGCTGAAATCCGCCATCGACCCCTCCCAGAAACGGCAGGTTGCCGCCGCGGCCCCGCCTGGCGCATCGTCTGGCGCGGCGTCGGCTGTGGCGGAACCCCCGAATGAAGGCAAGAGCGGCCAGCATCGTGGCAATGACGTGGCTGCTCGCGGTCGCCGTGCCGACGCCGCTGATGGCCCAGCCCGCGGCGGCCCAGGCCGCCGATCGCCAGGCGCTCGTCCAGGGCCTGCAGACCCAGTACGAAATCGCGCTGATCCGCGAGCGCAAGATGGCCGACGATCGCGAGACCCAGCTGATCGGCGCGCTGGAGGCTCGCCTGCGTGCCGCCCGGGCGCAGGCTGACGCCGCCCACGGCGCGGCCGCAGCGGCCAACGCCGCCCTGGCCTCGGCTCGCCAGGACTACGCCGGCCTCGCCGACAAGCTGACCGCGCGCGATCCGGTCGCCCAGGCCGACGCGGGCGCCTACCACGCCCAGGCCGCCAGCGCCGCGGCCAGCGCCTCGCCCGCCAAGCTGGCTGCGCTACAACGCTTCGCCGACGGCGACCGCGCCGCCGCCTGGCCGCTGATCCAGCAACTGACCAACGCCGAGATCGCCGCGCCCGGCGTCAGCGTCGCCGACCAGGCCAGGGACCTGCGTGAGCTGGCGGCCTTGCGCGACATCATGCGGGCCCACGGCGAGGCCGGCACGGCCGACGTGCTGGGCCTCTACGACAAGGCCGCCAGCCTCGACCCCAGCGACTTCAAGACCGAGATCGCGCGGGCCCGGCTCGCCGTCGACCTCGGCGACCTGACCCGCGCCCGCGCCGCCGCCGAGCAGGCCGGCCGCGTTGCGACGACCGACGCCGAACACGCCATGGCGCTGCGCTGGATCGGCGAGCAGGCCGCGGCCCAGCACGACTACGCCACCGCCGCGCCCGACTACGACCAGGCGCTCGCCATGTTCCGCAAGGTCGCCGCCGCCGACGCCAGCGCGGTCGCGAAGAACAACATCGCCTGGGTGCTGCAGGACAAGGGCGACCTGCAGGTGCTGCAGGGCGACTTCAAGGGCGCCCAGGCCAGCTACGCCGAGGGCCTGGCGCTGCGCCAGGCGCTGGCCGCCGCCGACCCCAGCAACCCAGGCATGCAGGACCTCGTCGCGAGCTTCTTCCAGCGCATCGGCGATCTGGGCGAGAAGCTGGGCGACCTCGGCGGGGCGCGCATCGCCTTCCAGCAGGGCCTGGCGCTGCGCCAGCGCATCTCGGCGGCCGATCCCACCAACACCGACCTGCAGTACTTCACCTCGGCCTTCATGCGTCGGCTGGGCGATGTCGCCCTGAAGCAGGGTGACCTGAAGACCGCGCGCGCCCAGTACGAGGCCTGCCTCGCCATCCGCCAGCGCCTCGCCGCCGCCAACCCGGACTCGGCCCAGCTGCAGGCGGCGATCTCGCTCGACCTCGAAGACCTGGCCGGCGTCGCCTTCGACCAGAACGACGCGGCCACCGCCCGCACCGACTACGCCGCGAGCGTCGCCATCCGCCAGCGCCTCGCCGCTGCCGATCCGACCAACGCCGGCATGCAGCAGTTGCTGCTGCGCGGCCTCGCCCGCCTCTCGCGCACCACGGGCGCCGGCTGGCAGGACGTCGCCGCCCAGTACCGCAAGATCAAGGCGGCGGGCCAGCTGACCCCGGGCGACGACAAGGTCCTGGACGCGCTCAGAGCCCACGGACTGGCCGCGGGGCTTTAAGGAGCCTGGACGCTCGGGCGAGCGCCTACTTTTTCTTCTTCTTGTCCGGCCTGTCGAAGAACGAGTTCAGGGCCATGCCGAGATAGCGCGGGTTGCGCACCATCAGGACGCCGGCGGCGAGCGCGGCGGCGAGCGAGGTGAAGGGCTTGGAGGAGACGAAGTCGACCACCCGGTCGACGATGCCGTCCGGCTCGCCCGGCTTCTTCTTCGGCGGGCGGGCCAGCAGGCTCAGCACCAGGCCGATCAGGCCAATCAGCACCGCGGCCGCGCCGGCCACCACGGCCGAGGCGCCGGCCGGACCGAGGGCCGGCTTCACCAACGCGAACAGCGCATAGGCCAACGCGACGACGATCACGCCGGCGCTGACGCTGAGCGCCGTCGCGCCAGCGAGGAAGAATAGGATCCGGCGAAGGATCACTTGTTGGAGCGGCTCGCCAGCAACAGGCCGAGCAGCAGGCCGACGCCGACTCCGGCCAAGGTCGCGGTCAGCGGGCGTTCCTTGACCCGCGCCACCACGTACTTCGAAGCTTCTTCGAACTGCGCTTCGGCGCTGTCGCGGTAAGGCTCGGTCTGCGCCTTCAGCGTCTCGACGCCGTCGCGCACGGCCTTTTCGATGCGCTTGGCCGCGTCGCGGATGTTGCGCTCGGCCATTTCCATGGCGTCGGCGAGGCCCTCATGGCCGCGATCGACGGCGGTCGCGACGGCGTCCTTGGTCTTCTTGGCGGAGGAGGCGGCCTCGTGGGCGGCGGAACTCATGGTTTCGGCGGGCATTTGGGGTCTCCGAGCTTTCGCTGGCGCGGCCAGCGCCGGTTGTTCGAGCCGTGACGCCAAACGCTCGTTGCGATCCGACGTTCCAGCCACGCTGCCTAGCTCGCAATATAGAGGCAAACTTGCCGCCACGCGATCCTTGCGAAGTCTTTTGGCTGTCGCCACGCCCCGAGTCGACGCCTATGTTGGCGAGTATGGACGATGGCGCCCGCCACACGCGCAACGTTGATCCCAGCCAGCTTGCGCTAGAGCACCAGCGCGCCAGTCTGGCGCTGAGCGCGGCGCGGATGGGCGAGTTCGAGTGGGACGTGCCCGGCAACCGGCTGCTCGTCAGTGAGCGGATGGCCGCGGTGCTCGGCCTGGCGGTCGGCGACCAGGCCCAGAGCGACGCCCGCGCCCACGTCCACCCGGACGACCAGGCCGCGGTCGAGAAGGCCGTCCAGGCCGGGCTGGAAACCCACGACCGCTTCGAGGTCGAATTCCGCTATCTGCGCCCCGACGACGGCGCCCTGATATGGGTGCAGTGCATTGGCGCCACCGTGCCCGGGCCGGACGGCCAGCCTGGCCGCGTGCTCGGCATCGTCGAGGACGTCACCCGCCGCAAGGCCGAAGACAGCGCCCGCAACACCCTGGTCGCCGAACTCGACCACCGGGTGAAGAACGTGCTGGCCTCGGTGCAGTCGCTTGCCGCCCAGTCGGCCAGGCGCACCACCTCGCTGGACGCCTTCCTGAAGACCTTCGCCGGCCGGCTGGAGGCGATGGCCTCGGCCCACACCCTGCTGACCGCCACCCGCTGGCGCGGCGCCGACATCGGCAACATCGCCGCCGCCGAGCTGGGCGGCCTCGCCCCCGGCCAGGCGCGCTGGGCGGGGCCGGAAATCGTGCTGAATCCGCGCGCCACCAACGCCCTGACCCTCGCCTTGCACGAGCTTGCCACCAACGCGGTGAAGTTCGGCGCCCTCTCCGCCGACGGCGGCCGGGTGGAGGTGAGCTGGACGCGCAAGCTGGAGGGCGGCTTCGAGCTGATCTGGACCGAACGCGGCGGCCCGCCGGTGAACCAGCCGGAGCGGCGCGGCTTCGGCGTCACCTTGCTGGAGCGCGTCACCGGCCGCGAGCTTGGCGGCGCCGCGAAGCTGGAGTTCCGCGCCGGTGGCGCCCGGGCGACCATCTCGGCCGACGTCACCGCGCTGGCGGCCGGCGCGGCGGCGGCCCAGCCGCTCCCCGAGAAGCAGCCTGAGGCCAGGCCGGCGGCCCAGGCCGGCGCCTCGGCGGGGGTGATGATGCCGGCCGGCGCCGTGAAGGACCTGCGCATCCTCATCGTCGAGGACGCGGTGTTGCTGGCGCTGGAGCTGGAGGCCGGCCTGACCGAGGCGGGCGCCCGCGTGGTCGGCATGGCGGCCGACGTGGAAGAAGCGCTGAAGCTGGCCGAGACGCCGTTCGATGTGGCCGTGCTCGACGCCAACCTCAACGGCACGCCCGTCACCCCGGTCGCCGCGGCTCTGACCGCGCTCGGCAAGCCCTTCATCTTCGCCACCGGTTACGGCGACGCCGCCCCGGCCCCCGAGGGCTTCGACGCGCCCGTGGTGCGCAAGCCCTACAACGTCGCCCAGATCGCCGCCGCGGTGGCCGAGGCGCTCGCGCGGCGGACCGCCGGATAGGCCTCAGCCGCGCGGCCCGCTAAGCTGACTTCGCCATGGGCTCGCGCATGGCCGCCAGCCGCGCCTTCAGCGCCTCGACCGGCTCCGGTTTGGCGAAGAGGTAGCCCTGCATGCCGTGGACGCCCGCGACCTTGAGGAACTTGCGCTGCTCTTCGGTCTCCACGCCCTCGGCGATCACCTTCATGCCGAGCGCGCGGCCGATGCTCACCACCGCGTGGACCAGGGTGGCCGACTGCAGGTTCTCGGCGCAGCTGGTGACGAAGGCGCGGTCGATCTTCAGCTTGTCGAAGGGGAAGAGCCGCAGGTGGCTGAGCGAGGAGTAGCCCACCCCGAAGTCGTCAAGGGCGATCTTCAGGCCGAGGTCGTGCAGGCGCGACATGTTGCGGCGCACCTCGTCTTCCTCGGCCAGCACCGCGGTCTCGGTGACCTCGATCTCCAGGCGCTTCGGATCGAAGCCGCAGCGGGCGATCAGCACCGCCAGTTCGTCGACGAACGACGGGTCGGCGAACTCCACCGCCGAGGCGTTGAAGCCGATGGTGAAATCACCGAGGTCGGCGGTCTCGCGCATGGCTCTCGCCAGCACCCACTGGGTGACGCGGCCGATCAGGCCGTAGCGCTCGGCGATCGGGATGAAGAAGGCCGGGCTGACGAAGCCACGGGTCGGGTGGGTCCAGCGCACCAGGGTCTCGATGCCGGTGATGGTCTCGCCCGCCGGGTCGAACTGCGGCTGGTAGACGAGGGTCAGGTGGTCGTTGTCGATCGCGTCCGAGAGATCGGCGAGCAGCGACTCCTCGTCCGGCGGCGCGTCGGCGGCCATCGGCGGGCGCAGGTCCGGCGGATAGCCTTCGAGCACGTCGAGGGTGGCAAGCAGCTGGCGGTGCAACACCTGGGCCTGGTCGACATTGACCACGCCGAGGTCGCGGGCCTGCACTTCGAGGCGCGCGGCGGTCTCGGCGACGAGGCGCGCGCCCATGTTGAGGCTCATCGACTTCAGCGCGTGGGCGGCCTTGGCGACGCCGTCGCAGTCGCGATTGTTGCAGGCCTCGATCACCGCCTTGACCGCGGCCGGGGCGTTTTCGCGGTAGAGGCGGCGCACGCGGGCGACAAAGTCGCCCTTGCCGGCGGCGGCGAGGCGGGCGAGTTCGCCGGTGACCTGCGGATCGAGCAGGTCGGCGGCCGCCTGCGGGCCGATGGTGGCGGTGGCGGGCTTGGTCGGGACGCGGGCGGCGGGTGCGGCGCCCGGCGCGGCGCTGGCGGGCGCCTGCGGGGTGGGCGCCATGAACTGGCCGAGGGTGGCGGCCAGCGCGGCGAGGGTGAAGGGCTTGGAGAGCATGCCGTCCATGCCCGCCTCGCGCCAGCGGTCGGCGGCGGAGCCGACCACGTGGGCGGTGAGGGCGACGATCGGCGTCTTGGCCTTGCTGGCGGCGGATTCGCGGGCGCGGATCTCGGCGGTAGCCTCGTAGCCGTCCATCTGCGGCATGCTGGCGTCCATCAGCACCAGGTCGAAGATCTGGGCGGTGACGGCGTCCAGCGCCTCGCGCCCGTCGTTGACCAAGGTGACGTGGCAGCCGAGGCGCGACAGGGCCTCGAGCGCGACCTCGCGGTTGACGGCGCTGTCGTCGGCCACCAGCACGCGGCGGCCGGCGAAGCTGGGCAGGGTATCGGATTCCGGGCGATCCGATTCGGCCAGGGCCTCGCTGAGCGGGGCCCCCGAGGCGATCTGGGCGATGGCGGCGGCGAGGTCGCGCCGGCGCAGCGGCTGGATCATGACGAGGTCGGCGAGGCCGCTTTCGAGCAGCGACTGGCCGGCGGTCTCGCCGTATTCCCCGAGGCAGATGACCGGCGCCGGGCTGCGCGGCGCGGCCTTCAGCGCGGCCGGGTCGCCGATCAGCAGGCCGGGCGCGGTAGCCGGCGCGAACGAGAAGCCGGCCGACTGCAGATAGCGCTGCAGGGCCGCGCGGGTGGCCTGGCCGGACACCATCAGCTGGGCAGATTCGCCGCTGAGCTTCGGCCACGCCGCGGCGGGCGCCAGCGCCTTCATCGGCAGGTCGAGGATGAATACCGAGCCCTTGCCGAGCTCGCTGGTGGCGGTCAGCGTGCCGCCCATCGCCTCGGCCAGGCGCTTGCAGATGGCGAGGCCCAGGCCGGTGCCGCCGAAGCGGCGGGTGGTCGACTGGTCGGCCTGGGTGAAGGCTTCGAAGAGGCCGCCGATCTTGTCCCTGGGGATGCCGATGCCGGTGTCGCGCACGGCGATGCGCAGCATCTCGCCGCGCGGCGCGGCTTGCACCATCACCGCGCCGGTCTCGGTGAACTTGATGGCGTTGTTGACGAGGTTGCCGATCACCTGGCGCAGGCGCGTCGGGTCGGTCTCGACCAGGGCCGGCAGGGCGGGGTCGATGTGGGCGGCGAGGTCGAGGCCCTTGCCGCGCGCCCGCTCCCAGAACAGGGCCAGCACGTCCTCGATCACCTCGCCCGGATCGGCGGCGACGGCTTCCAGCTCCAGCTTGCCGGCCTCGATCTTCGAGAAGTCGAGGATGTCGTTGATGATGGCCAGCAGGCTCGCGCCGGACTTGGCGATCACCTCGGCGAAGCGGCGCTGCTTGGGTGGCAGTTCGCCCGCGGCCAGCATCTCGGCCATCACCATGACGCCGTTCATCGGCGTGCGGATCTCGTGGCTCATGGTGGCCAGGAAGTCGCTCTTGGCGCTGTTGGCCTGCTCGGCCGACTCCTTGGCGAGCTTCAGGTCGACCGTGCGCTCGGCGACCGTGGCTTCCAGGCC
Source organism: Caulobacteraceae bacterium (assembly GCA_036267835.1). Taxonomy (GTDB): domain Bacteria; phylum Pseudomonadota; class Alphaproteobacteria; order Caulobacterales; family Caulobacteraceae; genus Acaudatibacter. The sequence continues at coordinate 8,692 of DATAVF010000082.1, forward strand.
GGCGAGGTGCTGGGCCAGGGCGTCGTCGCGCTTGCGCACCTCGCCCAGCATGGCGTTGAAGCCATCGACCAGCTCGCCGACCTCGTCGTCGGAGGCGACGTCGGCCGAGCGCTTGTAGTCGTGGCTCTCGCGGACTTCCTTCATCGCCTCGGTGAGGGCGACCACGGGGCCGGCGATGCGCCGCTGCAGGCGGCCGGCCACCAGCAGCCCGAGCAGGGCCGCCGCCGCGCCGGCGCCGAGGCTGAGCAATACGCTGAACAGCAGCCGCTGCCCGCCGTCGGCGATCTTGCCCAGCAGCACCACCCGGCCGACCTTGTGGCCGCCGGAGTAGACCGGGGCGCTGACTTCGGCCGTGCCGGACCGAATCAGCGAGACGATCGAGGCCGCGCCGCCGGCGTGGGTCACCACGTCGCTGGAGAGCCGCACCCCCGAGCCGGTCTCGGTGATGAGCGCGCCGTTCGCATCCTCGATGCGGGCATAGGAGATGTCCGGCATCACCGCGATGGCGCGCAGGGCGGCGAAGGCGCGCGGGCCGTCGTGCGCCGCCGTGGCTTCCTCGCTCATGGCGGCGGAGACCTGGGCGATGCTGGTGAATCGGTCGAGCGCCAGGTGGGTCTCGCGGTCGCCATCGCGCCAGGCCATCAGCCCGGTCACCAGCGTCACCGCCGCGCCGACTGACGCCAGCACCAGCAGGGTCAACTTCCCCCGGATCGAACGGCGCCGTCCGACCTTCGTTTTTACTTGTTCCGACAACCCAGGCCGACCCCATTTGGCGAGCTCCATGGGGTTACGCGGGATTAATGACTCCCGGTTTAATGACGAACTTCACCGGAGTGCAGAATTCGCCCCGTCATGGCGGTTGACCCTCAAAACGCCGGCCCGTTTTTCTACGTGCTGCGAGACGCGATGCGGCTCCTGTTCGTCGACGACGACCCGATTCTGCGCGAGTTCGCGGTGGTTAACCTCACCACCGAGCAGGCCGAGGTGGAGACCGCGCCGGATGGCGAGGCCGCCCTGGCGCAGATCGAGGCCCGCGCGCCGGACCTGATCCTGCTCGACCTGGAAATGCCCAAGCTCGACGGCTTCGAAGTGCTGCGGCGGCTGCGCCGCGATCCGCGCTTCGCCAGCATCCCGGTGATCGTGGTGACCGGCCGCGAGGACCTCGTCGCGGTCGACCGCGCGTTTGAGGCCGGGGCCACGTCGTTCGTGGTCAAGCCGCTGAACTGGCGCCTGCTCAGCCACCAGCTGCGCTATGTGCACCGCACCGCGGTAAATGAGCGCGACGTCGTCGAAGCCCGCGCCGCCGCCACCGCGCAGCTGACCCGGCTGGCCGCCGAGGGCGCGCACTTCATCGGCCTGGCGCTGGCGCGCGATCCCAGCTTGCGCCCCGCCGCCGTCTCCTTCGCCAAGGCCGCCGATGCGGCGCTGAAACCCGATGAGACTCACCAAGCCGCTTGAAATCATCCGCGCGTTCCTCCGGGCGACGCGCGGCGGAACGGCGGTGACCTTCGCCCTGGCCGCGCCGGTGATCGCGCTGATTGCCTGCGGCGCCATCGACCTGGCCAGCGTCAACGCCGACCGCACGTCCATGCAGGACGCCTCGGACGCAACCGCGCTGGCCATGGCCAAGCAGCTCAGCCTCTCGACCCCGGCTGGCATCACCGCCCGCGCCACCGACTACGCCAACGCCCAGCTGGGTCAGATCGCCAGCAATGACGGCACGACCGTCACCACCACCATCTCGCCCGACAACACCAGCGTCACCGTCGCGATCCGCGGCCACCGCAACTCCTTCTTCGGCAATTTGCTGCCGCCCGGCGGCTGGACCATGCAGGTGCAGTCGACCGCCTCGACCATGGGCGTGCTGCCGCTCTGCGTGCTGACCTCGGGGACCGACGCGGCCTCGCAGATCCAGCTGCAGGGCAGCGCGCAGATGACGGCCGCCAAATGCCTGGTGCAGTCCGACACCAACATCGCCGACGATCCGACCACGGCGCTCAATGCCGGGCTGGCTCAGGCCAGCGGCACGGCGTCCGGCCCGATCACGCCCTCGCCGCAGACCGGCGCGCCGACCATCGCCGATCCCTTCGCCTCGATGGCGATCAACCCGCCGCTGCTCGGCCTCTGCAACCCGCTCGACCTCGTCTACGACCTCGGGGTCAATGTGCTGCTGCCGGGCACCCATTGCGGCAACATCACCATCCGCCAGGGCGCGACCCTGGAGCTGCTGCCGGGCGAGTACTATTTCACCGGCGGCGTGCTCACGATGCAGGACAATTCGACCCTGACCGGTTCGAACGTCGTGCTCGTCTTCAACGACAACGCCTCGTTCGTCTTCAAGGACAACTCCACCATCGACCTGACCGGTCGCCAGAGCGGCAGCTTCGCCGGTTTCGTGATCGCCACGACCCGCACCAACACCAGCACCTTCACCATTTCGTCCGACGCCGCGCGGCGCCTGGAGGGCGCGATCTACATCCCTGACGCCACCCTGCTGGTGACGGGCAATGGCAACCAGGTGGCCGAGCAGTCGGCCTGGACGGTGGTGGTGGCCAAGGGCCTGCAGCTCAGCGGCAGCCCAAACCTGACCATCAACGCCAACTATTCGTCGTCCAGCGTGCCGGTCCCCGGCGGCGTCGGCACGAACTACTCCAGCGGCCAGGTGACCCTGTCGAAGTAGCGGTCAGTTCGCAGGGACGACGCTCGACATCACCGGCCCGATCTCGTCGTGCAGCACCAGGTCGGCGATCTCGTCCTGGTCGGTGGGCTCGCGGTTGAGGATCGCCAGCCGGGCCCCGTTATGCTTGGCCAGCGGCGGGAAGCCGTTGGCCGGCCAGACCACCAATGACGAGCCCAGCACCAGGAAGAGGTCGCAGGCCAGCGCCTCATCCTCGGCGCGCGCCAGCGCCTCGGCCGGCAGCGACTGGCCGAAGGAGATGGTGGCGGTCTTGACGATGCCGCCGCAGGCGCGGCAGGCGGGCAGGTCGCCGGTTGCCTCGTACAGCGCCTTGAGGTCGGCCAGTTCGTGACGCAGGCCGCACTCCAGGCAGGTCGCGTAGCTGGCGTTGCCATGCAGCTCGATCACCCGATCCGCCGGCACGCCGGCGTCCTGGTGCAGGTTGTCGACGTTCTGGGTGATCACCGCGTGGGTCTTGCCGGACGCCACCAGCCGGGCGACGGCAAAGTGGCCGGCGTTGGGCTCGCGGCCGACCCAGCCGGCGCGGCCGGTGAAGGCGCGCTCCCACGACTCGCGCCGCCTGGCCTCGCTCTTCACGAAGTCCTGGAACTGGATCGGTTTCATGCGGCTCCAGACGCCGCCGGGGCTGCGGAAGTCGGGGATGCCGGACTCGGTGGAGATGCCGGCGCCGGTGAAGATGGCGATCCGCTCGGCCCGCTCGATCATTTCCCTCAATCGCTCGCGGGACATTGCACGCCTCTCGTGAGTAGCTTAAGTGAACTTACTAGGGGCCGCTTCAAGCGGAAGGGACGGCAATATGACGCCCAAAAACGTGGCGCCACACAACGCCAGTGTCGCGATCATCGGGGCGGGCGACTTCATCGGCTCCGCCATCGCCGAACGCTTCGCCGCCGAAGGCTATCTGATCTACGCGGGCCGCCGCACGGCCGACAAGCTGCAGGTGCTGAAGGACAGGATCGAGGCGGCCGGCGGGCGCTGCCAGGCGCGCGGCCTGGATGCGCGGGTCGAGGAGGACATCGCCGCCTTCATCGCCGAGGCCGACGCGGCCGCGCCGCTGGAAGTGTGCATCTTCAACCCGGGCGCCAACGTCAACTTCCCCATCCTGGAAACCACCGAGCGGGTGTTCCGCAAGGTCTGGGAGCTGGCCTGCTATGGAGGCTTTCTCACGGGCCGCGAGGCGGCGCGCCACATGCTGCCACGCGGGACAGGCTCGATCTTCTTCACCGGCGCGACCGCTAGCTTGCGCGGCGGCGTCGGCTACGCGGCCTTCGCCAGCGCCAAGTTCGGCCTGCGCGCGGTGGCGCAGTCGATGGCGCGGGAGCTCGGGCCGCAGGGCATTCACGTGGCCCACCTGATCATCGATTCCGGCGTCGACACCGCCTTCGTCCGCGACCGCATCCGGGCCCGCGGCGGCGACGCGGCGGTCGACAACATCCAGCCCGACCAGCTGATGGATCCCAAGTCGGTGGGCGAGGCCTACTGGATGCTGCACAGCCAGCACCGCGACGCCTGGACCCACGAGCTGGACGTGCGGCCGTACGGCGAAAAGTGGTGAGGGCGCGATGACGGATGTGATCTTCTACTTCGACTTCGGCAGCCCTAACGCCTACCTGGCGCACAAGGTGATCCCCGAGATCGAGGCCCGCACCGCCGCGAAGTTCACCTACGTCCCGGCCCTCCTCGGCGGCATCTTCAAGGCCACCGGCAACCAATCCCCGGCCCAGGCCTTCGCCGGCATCCCGCTGAAACTTGCCTACGAGCGCCGCGAGACCCAGCGCTTCGTGAAGCGCCACGGCATCACCGCCTACGCGATGAACCCGCACTTCCCGGTCAACACCCTGCAGATCATGCGCGGCGCCGTCGCGGCCCAGCAGCTCGGCGTCTTCGAAGCCTACATCGACGCGGTCTACCGGGCCATGTGGGTCGACGGGCTGAAGATGGACGACCCGCCGGTGATCGAGGCGGCGCTGAAGGCCGCGGGCCTGCCGGCCGCGGAGCTGCTCGCCTTGATCGCCGACCCGACGGTGAAGGCGAAGCTGGTCGCCAACACCGAGGGCGCGGTCGCCAAGGGCGTCTTCGGCAGCCCGAGCTTCCTCGTCGGCAATGAGCTCTTCTTCGGCAAGGACAAGCTGCGCGACGTCGAGGACGAGGTGGCCGCGCAGTCGGCCTGAGGCCTTGCGCCGTCCCGGTCTTTGGGCGCATCCGTTTCCCGCATTTTCAAAGGGAGGAACGGCATTATGGCCGAAGCAAAAGTGAATCCGCACGGCGCGTTGGAAGGCAAGGTCGCCATCGTCACCGGGGCGAGTCGGGGCATCGGCGAGGCGATCGCGGCGCGACTCGCGCAAGAGGGGGCCAGGGTGGTCGCTTCGGCCCGCACCGCCGACGAGGGTGAGAGCCGGCTTTCCGGCACCCTGACCCAGACCATCGAACGCATCACCAAGGCCGGCGGCGAGGCGCGCTTCGTCAAGGCCGACCTGGCCAGCAAGGAAGACCGCGAGCGGCTGGTCGAGACCACCATCGCCAGCTACGGGCCGGTCGATATTCTGGTGAACAACGCCGCGGTGACCTACTTCATCCCGGTCGTCGACTTCCCCGAGAAGCGCTTCAAGCTGATGATGGAGGTGCAGGTCTACGCGCCCTTCCACCTGTCGCAGCTGGTGCTGCCGTCGATGAAGGAGCGGCACACCGGCTGGATCGTCAACGTTTCGTCCGGCGCGGCCTTTCACCCCAAGGCGCCCTACATGACCGCTGGGCGCGGCGGCACCGTCTACGGCATGTGCAAGGCGGCGCTGGAGCGCTTCACCACGGGCCTCGCCTCGGAAGTGGCGGCGGACGGAGTCTCGGTGAACGTGGTCTCGCCGGGCCTGGTGGAAACCCCCGGCACGCTGCTGCACAACCTGGTCAACGACAACACCCGCGACCGGGTGCAGCCGATCGAATACATCGCCGAGGCGGTCTTCCAGCTCTCCTCGTGCGACCCCAAGGTGATGACCGGCCGCATCGATCACGCCGCCCCGTTCCTGAAGGAACTCGGCCTGCAGCCGGCGCCGCTGATCTAGTGCGGCGGCCGGCTCGATTGGCCGGCCTCCCTTTTCAGTGTCATCCCGGAAGATCGCGAAGCGCGGCTGTCCGGGACCTCCTTCGGGCGCTCGCGCTGAGGAGATCCCGGCTCTTCGCTACGCTACGGCGGGATGACACGCTTAAGGTGGTTCAAGGGTGCGCCGCCCCCAGCGCCACGGCCAACGCCGCCAGGTGGGTACGGGAGCGGGCGCCGGTTTTGCGCCGGGCGCCGTCGAGGTGGAAGCGGACGGTGGCGTGGGTGATGGCGAGGTCGGCGGCGATCTCCTCGTCGGTGTGGCCGCGCACCAGCAGGGCGAGGCAGTCACTCTCGCGGGGGCTGAACCCGCAGGGCCGCGCCGTCCAGGACCTCGCGCTCTCCAACACCGCCGTCGCCACTGGAAGCCTCGCGTCTTGCGTTCGCGAGGCCCAGTTGAGCTGGCCGTGGCGGGCCGCGCATCATGCAAATGGACTATGCCGCGGTGGTGAAGCGGTGGATCACCCGGTCGTCGGACTCGATGATCTCCCAGTCCGCCCCGCCCGCCGCGGCGATGGCGCGGGGCCAGAAGGCCATGCCTTCCGGGTTGGCGCGGTAGACCTGCAGCTCCCAGAGGCCGGGCGCGCTGGCCAGCGCCAGGCGCGCCGCCTCGCGGCCGAGGCCGCGGCGCCGGGCGGCCGGCGTCACGCAGAACTCACCGATCGAATGCTGCGTACCCCGCCCTGACGGCGACCAGGCGTTGACCAGCACGAAGCCGGCCCGCTCACCAGCCGCCACGATCCAGTACGGGCGCCGTTCCGGCTCGGTCCAGTAGGCGTCAAAATAGTCGCTCTGCAGCGGATCGCCGTGCTCGCGTCTCGGGTCCACCTTGTCGGCGTGCTCGATCAGATAAGGCGACATCATGTCCCAGAGCGCCGGCTTGTCCGCGAGCGACACTGGCTCGAGACGGACCGCCGGCGCGGTCATCGGAGGCGGCCTTTAACCGCGCTCACCACCGCATCCGGGGTGATCCCAAACTCCTGATAGAGCCGCTCGTACGGGGCCGAGGCGCCGAACCCGTGCATGCCGACGAAGAGCCCATCCTCGCCGATGAAACGCTCCCAGCCCTGCCGCACGCCGGCCTCGACGGCGATGCGCACCGGCGCGGCGCCGATCACCTCGGCCTGGTAGTCGGCGCCCTGGCGCTCGAACAGCTCCCAGCACGGCGTGGAGACGACCCGGGTCGAGATGCCCTCATCCTGCAGCGTGGCCCGCGCCGCCATGGCGATGGCGACTTCGGTTCCCGATGCGAAGATGGTCACCTGGGCATCGTCGCCCGCAGCCGGGGCTAGTTCGTAAGCGCCCTTGAGGCTTAGGTTGCCGGCGCTGTGGCGCACCGCGGCGGTCTTCTGCCGCGACAGGGCGAGCAGCGACGGATGCTTGGCTTCGCGCAGCGCCGCCTTCCAACACTCGGCCGTCTCCACCGCGTCGGCGGGGCGGAAGACCAGCAGGTTCGGCATGGCCCTGAGCGCCGCCAGGTGCTCGACCGGCTGGTGGGTGGGGCCGTCTTCGCCGAGGCCGATCGAATCGTGGGTCATCACATGGATCACCCGCACCCCCATCAGCGCACCCAGGCGGATGGCGGCGCGGCTGTAGTCGGCGAAGGCCAGGAAGGTGCCGGAGTAGGGGATCAGGCCGCCATGCACGGCCATGCCGTTCATCGCCGCGGCCATGCCGTGCTCGCGCACCCCGTAGTGGATGTATTTGCGGGCGTAGTCGGGCGCATCGAAGGCAGTCATGCCCTTGACGATGGTGTTGTTGGAGCCGGTGAGGTCGGCCGAGCCGCCGATCATCTCGGGGATGGCTGGGATCAGCGCCTCGAGCGCTGCGCCGGAGTGGATGCGGGTGGCGGCCGCCGTCTTGGCCGCGACCGCAGCATCGATGTGCGCGTCGAGCGCCTCGAACGCGCCCTCGGGCAGGTCGCCGCGGATGGCGCGCTGGAAGGTCGCGCCGTGCTCGTCGTGGCGCAGGCGCGACTGCCAGCGCCGCCGCGCGCCCCGCCCGCGCTGGCCGGCCTTGCGCCAGGCCTTCTCGACGTCCTTGGGAATCTCGAACGGCGGCGCGGTCCAGCCCATGGCCTCGCGGGCCGCGGCGATCTCCTTGTCGAACAGCGCGTAGCCGTGGCCGTGCTCGTCGCCCTCCAACGGCCCCGCGCCCTTGTTGATCAGGGTCTTGCAGGCGATGAAGGTCGGCCGGTCCTGGTGCGTCGCCCAGCGCAGGGCGCGGGCGATCTGGCCGTAGTCGTGGCCGTCGATCTTGCGGGTCGCCCAGCCGGCGGCCTTGAAGCGGGCCACCTGGTCGCCGGTCTCGGCCAGGGAAGCGCGGCCATCGATGGTGGTGTCGTTGTCGTCAAAGAGCACGGTCAGCTTGGCCAGCTTCAGGCGGCCGGCGAGGCTGGCGGCTTCGTGGCTGACGCCCTCCATCAGGCAGCCATCGCCGGCGATCACCCAGGTGTGGTGGTCGACCAGGCGCTCGCCGTAGCGCGCCGCGAGGCTGCGCTCGGCCATCGCCATGCCGACCGACGTGGCGATGCCCTGGCCCAGCGGGCCGGTGGTGGTCTCGACGCCGGGCGTGTGGCCGTACTCGGGGTGGCCGGGGGTGAGCGAGCCCCACTGCCGGAACTGTTTGATTTGATCCATCGTCATGGCCTCGAAGCCGGTCAGGTGGAGCAGCGAATAGAGCAGCATCGAGCCGTGGCCGGCCGACAGCACGAAGCGGTCGCGATCAGGCCAGGTGGGATCGCTGGCGTCGAACTTCAGGAACCGGGTCCAGAGCACGGTGGCGACATCGGCCATGCCCAGCGGCATGCCCTGGTGGCCAGACTTGGCCTTGTGCACCGCGTCCATCGAGAGGACGCGGATGGCGTTGGCCATAGTGATGGGTAGGACGGACATGTTTCCCGGGTCCCGATTGGGCCGCCCGCCTCGCACGCGCCACAGAGGCTCGTCAAGCAACCGGCTTTAAGGATCGACCCGACGCGTTCTATAGAAGGCCGGTGATTTGCGAAGCAGACACAGTATGAGCGCCGACGGAAGCGCCGAGAGCGCGCTGGAGCTGGCGGCGCGGCGGCTGGAGCGTGCGGTGGCCCTGCTGGAGCAGCGCATCGCCCAGAAGGTCGCCGCGGCCAGCGACGGCGCGGGTTCGGCGTTCGAGGAAGATCGCGCCCGCCTCGCCGCCGCCCTGGACGCGGCCGGCCTGCGGGAGCGCGAACTGGAAGAGGCCGGCGCCGCCGCCTCGGAAGCCCTGGCGCGCGCGATCGCCGAGATCCGCCGCACGCTCGGCGGCGCGGACGACACGCCTGACCAAGCGCTGGAAGCCTAGAGAAGGCGCGCCATGGCCCAGATAACCATCGAGATCAACGGCAGGCCCTATGTGGTCGGCTGCGAAGACGGCCAGGAGCGGCGCCTCGCCGAGCTGGCGGCGCTGGTCGACGCCCAGGTCCGCCAGGTGGCCCGCGACGTGGGTCCGCTCGGCGAGACCCGGCTGATGCTGATGGGCGCACTGGTGATGGCCGACGACATCAGCGAGCTCACCAGCCAGCTCGAGACCCTGAAAGCCCAGCTCGCCGAAGCCCGCGCCGAACGTGGCCGCGCCGAACTGGCCGCCGTCGCCGCGCTGGACGCCGCCGCAGCCCGCATCGAGGCGATGGCGACCTCCTGACCCCAAGGTCGATCCAAGGAGGATTGACCTCTACCGCCGACCTCCTACGTTGCTAGACGGCGGGTCTTGCTGCGGCTCGCGTCGAAGGCACCAAATCCCGGGGACCTTAATTCACTCGTTAGGGAGCTGTCCCTGGCCGGAGCCGTGGTTCCGGACACACGGCGCCCACCTGGTCTACCAGGTCCGAGGGGATTTAAACCGCCTTCACGGTTCTTCGCGGCGCCGCCACCCTTTTCGCCCGGGCTGCGAGCCCGCGTGCGGAACCGCGCTTCACGCGCTATAGATCGGCCGCAATAGGACGATCACTGGAATGCGCCTCGCCTTTTTCGGAGATGTGGTCGGACGGTCCGGCCGCGACGGCCTCGCCGAGCACCTGCCCAACCTGCGTCGCCGGCTGGGGCTGGAGTTCGTCATCGTCAATGCCGAGAACGCGGCGGCCGGCTTCGGCATCACCGAGAACACCGCCCGCGACCTCTTTTCGGCCGGCGCCGACTGCCTGACCCTCGGCAACCACTCGTGGGACCAGAAGGAAGCGCTGACCTACATCGTGCGCGAGCCGCGGCTGATCCGGCCGCTGAACTATCCGGCCTTCGCCGGCGCGCCGGGGCGCGGGGCGCAGCTCTTCACCACCGACCGCGGCAAGCACGTGCTGGTGATCAACCTCTTGGGCCGGGTGCACATGGATGCGCTCGACGACCCGTTCGCCGCGGTCGACCGCGAGATCGAGGCCTGCCCGCTCGGTATCGCCGCCGACGCCATCATCGTCGACATGCACGCCGAGGCCACGTCCGAGAAGATGGCGATGGGCCACTTCTGCGATGGCCGCGCCAGCCTGGTGGTCGGCACCCACACTCACGTGCCGACGGCTGACGGTCAGATCCTCACCGGCGGCACCGCCTACCAGAGCGACGCCGGCGCCTGCGCCGACTACGACAGCGTCATCGGCAACCAGAAGGAAGAGCCGATCCGCCGCTTCACCACGCGCATCTCGCAAGGCCGCTTCAAGCCGGCCGAGGGGCCGGCCACGGTCTGCGGCCTCTACGTGGAGACGGACGACGCCACCGGTCTCGCCCGCCGGCTGGAGCCGATCCGCGTCGGCGGCCGGCTGACCCAGACCGTGCCGCAGGTGGAGGCGGTAAAGGCTTAGCGGCGCAGCACGTGCAGACGGCGCACGACCAAGTCATCGACTTGCAGGCGGCCGAACCGCGCGTCGCGAATTCTGAGGCGACCGATCGTCAACACGCCGATGGCCATCGCACCAATGGCCACGGCCCCCACCGCCAACGCGCCGATCGCCAGACCCAGCACCAGCGAGCCGCCGGTCGCTTCAGCCCCATGCGCCACCGCGCCCTGGGCCTGGGCCAGTGGCCGGTGCGTGGGCTGCCAGTGGACGATCTCCTCGGGCAGGTCTTCCGGCTCGTCCTCCAGATCGGCCTCGATGGTCATGGTCCAGAGCTCCCAACCGCGTTGCCAGCCAAACTGCGCCATGACGCGGCGGGTTCCGGCGGGTGACGCCAGCTTAGGCTGGGTCTACATCCGGCGGAATGATCTATCTCGTCCGCCACGGCCAGACCGAGTTCAACCGCGAAGACCGGGTGCAGGGCCGCGTCGACTCGCCGCTCACCGAACTTGGCCGCCAGCAGGCCGCTGCGATGGGCGAGCGGCTGAAGGCGCTGATGCGCGATGAGGGCGGCGACTGGACGATCGAAGTGAGTCCGCTCGGCCGCGCCCGCCAGACCGCCGCGATCATCGCCGGGATCACCGGCCTCGCCGAGCCACGCATCGAACAGCGGCTGATCGAGGTCGGCTACGGCGTCTTCGAGGGCTTCACCCGCGAGGAACTGGACGCCCGCTGGCCGGAGTTCGCCGGCGTCAACGGCATCTTCGGCCGCGCCCCCGGCGGCGAGGCCTTCGATGACCTGAGCGAGCGCGTCGCGGGTTGGCTCGCCGAAGCCGGCCAGCGCCCGCCCGGCTTGCGAACCATCGCCGTCACCCACGCCGGCGTCGCCCGCACGATGCGCGGCCTCTACCTGGGCCTGGATGTCGAGGCGATGCGCCAGATGGACAAGCCGCAAGGCGTGATCTTCCGCCTGGCCGACGGCGCCACTGAGCGGCTGGAGTGCGACCCGCTTCCGTCGGCGGCCCTCGGAGGCTAGAAGCCGCCGCCATGGCCGGACACTCAAAGTTCAAAAACATCCAGTTCCGCAAGGATCGCCAGGACAAGATCCGCTCCAAGGCGTTCTCGAAGCTGGCGCGCGACATCACCGTGGCGGCCAAGCACGGCGCGCCCGACCCCACCTCCAACTCGCGGCTGCGGCTGGCGATCGCCAACGCCAAGGCCGAGTCCATGCCCAGGGACAACATCGACCGGGCGATCAAGAAGGCGCTGGGCGGCGAGGCCGACCTGATGGAGGAGATCCGCTACGAGGGCTTCGCCCCGGGCGGCGTCGGCTTGATCGTCGAGGTGCTGACCGACAACCGCAACCGCGCCGCCGCCAACGTGCGGATGGTGTTCACCAAGAACGGCGGCAATCTCGGCGAGACCGGCTCGGTCGCCTTCATGTTCGACCACGTGGGCGAGATCGCCTACCCCCGCGCCGCCGGCTCCGACGAGGCGGTGATGGAGGCCGCGATCGAGGCGGGCGCTGAGGACGTCGAGAGCGACGCCGACGGGCACACCATCTACTCGGCCTTCGAGGACATGGGCGCGGTCGTCGAGGCGCTGGAAGCGGCGCTGGGGCCGGCGAAGACCACCAAGGTGATCTGGAAGCCGAAATCCGAGGTTCCGGTTTCGGGCGACGCCGCGACGACGCTGATGAAGATGCTCGACGCCCTCGACGACGACGACGACGTGCAGAACGTCTTCGGCAACTACGGCCTCGATGATGCGGAGCTGGAGCGGCTGGCCGGGTAGGCCCGGTTAACACCGGCTTAACCACAAGAGACGCTTCTCTTCCTGGGCCGCCCGCGCGATGTTCTGGAACACATGACGAACGCGATTCGCATCCTGGGCCTCGATCCGGGCCTCCGTCGCACCGGCTGGGGCGTGGTGGTGATCGAGGGCGCGCGGCTGACCCATATAGCGCATGGGGTGATCGCGCCGCCGGACCAGGCGCCGCTATCGGAGCGGCTGCTGGTCATATTGCAGGGCGTCGCCGAGATGGTGACTCGCTGGGCGCCCGACGAGGCGGCGGTGGAAGAGACCTTCGTCACCGCCAATGGCTCGTCGACGCTGAAGCTCGGCCACGCCCGCGCCGCCGCCATGCTGGCGCCGGCCGCCGCCGGCCTGCCGGTGGCCGAGTACGCCGCCAAGGTGGTGAAGAAGGCGCTGGTCGGCACCGGCGGGGCTGACAAGGCGCAGATCGCCTTCATGGTCGCCCGTCTGCTGCCCACCGCCGGCGCACCGACCGCCGACGCGGCCGACGCGCTGGCCGTCGCCATCTGCCACGCCCACGCCCGCCGCCATCGGGCGTACGGAGCGGCCGCATGATTGGCCGCCTCAGGGGCGAGGTGGCCGAGATTGGCGAGGAAGAGGCGCTGATCGACGTGGCGGGCGTCGGCTATGTGGTGCGCTGCGGGGCGCGGACGCTGGGGCGGCTGCCGGCTGTGGGCGACGAGACGCTGCTGCATATCGAGAGCCAGTGGTCGGACCAGCTGGGCATGCGGCTCTACGGCTTCCTGTCGCGGGACGACCGGCGGGTGTTCGTGGCCCTGCAGGATATCCAGGGCGTCGGGCCGAAGGCGGCGCTGGGGGTGCTCGACGTGCTGAGCCCGGGCGAGCTGATGGCCGCGGCTCAGGCCGGCGACAAGGCCGCGGTGGCGCGGGCCAACGGCGTCGGGCCGAAGCTGGCGCTGCGCATCGTCACCGAACTGAAGGACAAGCCGATCGCCGGCGAGGCCGTGGCCGCGTTCCATGCCACCATTAC
>DATAVF010000083.1:0-2560 GCA_036267835.1 Caulobacteraceae bacterium
CCGCACAAGGGCGTCAACCCGGACGAAGTGGTGGCGCTGGGCGCGGCCATCCAGGCCGGCGTGCTGCAGGGCGACGTCAAGGACGTGCTGCTGCTCGACGTGACCCCGCTGACCCTGGGCATCGAGACCCTGGGCGGCGTCTTCACACCCCTGATCGAACGCAACACCACCATCCCGACCAAGAAGAGCCAGACCTTCTCCACCGCCGACGACAACCAGAACGCGGTGACGATCCGGGTCTTCCAGGGCGAGCGTCCGATGGCGCACGACAACAAGATGCTGGGCCAGTTCGACCTGGTCGGCATCCCGCCGGCGCCGCGCGGCATGCCGCAGATCGAGGTCACCTTCGACATCGACGCCAACGGCATCGTCAACGTCGGCGCCAAGGACAAGGCGACCGCCAAGGAACAGTCGATCCGCATCCAGGCCAACGGCGGCCTCTCGGACGCGGACATCGACCGCATGGTCAAGGAAGCCGAAGCCAACGCGGCCGAGGACAAGAAGCGCAAGGATGTGGTCGAGGCGAAGAACCACGCCGACAGCCTGATCCACTCCACCGAGAAGGCCCTCGCCGACTACGGCGACAAGGTCGGCGCGGCGGAGAAGAGCGCGATCGAGACCGGCATCGCTGAACTGAAGACCGCGCTCGAAAGCGAAGACGCCTCCGACATCCAGGCCAAGACGCAAAACCTGACCCAGGCGGCGATGAAGCTGGGCGAGGCGATGTACAAGGCCCAGGCGGCGGCCGGCGGCGGCGAAGCCGAGGGCGAGCAACCTGAGGAAGGCGTCGTCGACGCCGAGTTCGAGGAAGTCTCCGACGACAAGAAGTCGGCCTAAGGCCGGCTAAGTGACCACCGGGCCAAATCACGCTTGGAATCGTCCGCATGCGTGACGGTTTGTCCTATGGCGGGATTTTCCTCAGCGCCGAAAATGTAATCGTCGTTGGGGAACGTCGCCGCCGCCTTCGGGCAAAGTCGCCCGCCTCGCGCATCAAGCCTTGCAGCGAGGCGGGCGATGTCCCACTTCAACGAAATCGAAGTTTCAGTATGAGACGCCGGGGCGGCTGACGTTTCTAGATGCGCGACTATTACGAAATTCTGGGTGTGGCCCGTGAGGCCGACGACGCGGGTCTGAAATCCGCCTATCGCAAACTTGCGATGGAGCACCACCCCGACCGCAATGGCGGGTGCGAGGAAGCCGCGGGGCGGTTCAAGGAAATCAACGAGGCCTTCTCGGTCCTCTCCGACAAGCAGAAACGCGCCGCGTACGACCGCTTCGGCCATGCCGGCGTCAACGGCGGCGGAGGCGGCGGCGCCGGCTTCACCGACGTGCACGACATCTTCAACGAGGTGTTCGGCGACGTCTTCGGCGAGATGTTCGGGCGCGGCCAGCAGCAGCGCCGCCCGGCCGGGCCGACCCGCGGCGCCGACCTGCGCCACGACCTCGAGATCAGCCTGGAGCAGGCCTACGCCGGCTCGGACGTCGAGTTGAAGGTGATGGCGGCGCTGACCTGCGACGACTGCACCGGCTCGGGCTGCGCGCCGGGCGCGAGCCCCACCCAGTGCGTCAGCTGTGCGGGTCTGGGCCGCGTGCGCGCCAGCCAGGGCTTCTTCACCATCGAGCGCACCTGCCCGCGCTGCGGCGGCGCCGGGCGCCTGGTGCTCGATCCATGCAAGGGCTGCCGGGGCGCCGGCCAGTTGCGCCGCGAACGCACCCTGCAGGTGCGCATCCCCGCCGGCGTCGACGACGGCGCCCGCATCCGCCTGACCGGCGAGGGCGACGCCGGCCAGCGCGGCGGCCCGCGCGGCGACCTCTACATCTTCCTGTCGGTGAAGCCGCACGAGCTCTTCGAGCGCGACGGCCTCGACCTCCTGTGCTCGGTGCCGGTGCCGATGTTCATCGCCGCGCTTGGCGGCGCGGTGGAGGCGCCCTGCCTGCTCGGCGGCGAGAACTGCGACGGCGAGTGCAAGATCGAGGTCAAGGTGCCGGAGGGCGCCCAGACCGGCCGCACCGTGCGCCTGAAGGGCCGCGGCATGCCTTCGCTGCGCTCGCGCGAACGCGGCGACCTGGTGGTCGAGCTCTTCATCGAGACCCCGACCAAGCTCACCGCCAAGCAGAGAGAGCTGATGCGCGAGTTCGGCGGCCTCTGCGGCGACCAGCAACACCCCCGCAACGCCGCCTTCTTCAACAAGGCCAAGCGCTTCTGGGACAACGTCACCGGCAACGAGGCGCGGAATTAGGCGGCGAGCCGGGCGATATCCATCCAGCGGTAGCCGGTCTCGGTCAGCCCCCTGCCCCACCCGTTCGAGGCCACCTCGGCGAACACCTCCCCGCCCAGGCGCTCGTAGAAGCGCCGCGCCGGATCGTTGCGGGTGAGCACGAACAGCATCAGCGACTTGGCGCCCTCGGCGCGCAGCACCCGCGCGGCGCTCTTCAGCAGGGCGCGGCCGACGCCGGCGCGTTGGGCGGCGCGGACGACGTAGAGGGTGAAGACCTCGGCGTCGGCGCCCTTGCCATCGCCGTTCAGCAGCGCGCCGGCGGCATAGCCCACCGCCCCTTC
>DATAVF010000084.1:0-15773 GCA_036267835.1 Caulobacteraceae bacterium
CCCTACGACATCACCGGCGATCTCAGCCGCAACGGCGCCGAGGCCGACATCACCCACATTGGCGGCCGCATCGGCTCCAGCGACGTGGCTGGCCACCTGCACGTCAGCGAGACTGGCGGCCGGCGCGACCTGACCGGCGACCTCGCCTCGCATCGGCTGAAGCTGGCGGACCTGAGCGCGATCATCGGCGGCGCGCCCCGGGCGATGATGCGCGGCACGGTGACCTCTCCGGCCCAGCAGGCCGCCGCGGCGCGCCTCACGGCCGAGCACCGCATCCTGCCAGACGCGCGCCTGGACGTGTCGCGGATGCGCCAGATGGACGCCGACGTGCACTACCGCGCCGAGACGGTGGACGCCGGTCCCCTGCCGATCCGCCAGATGATCCTGCACGCCCGGCTAGACCACGGCCTGCTGACCCTTGACCCGCTGTCGCTGGTGCTGCCGCAGGGCGCGCTCTCGGGCAGCATCCGGCTGGACGCCCGCGGCGCGACGCCGGTCACATCCATCAACCTCGCCCTGGCCCACGCCCAGGTGCAGGAGCTGTTGCCCCGCATCCAGGGTCAGCCCCCGGCCGAGGGCTCGCTGGCAGCCGCCGCCCGGCTCACCGGCTCTGGGTCGTCGGTGCGCGAGGCGGCCGGCAATGCGAACGGCGTGGTCACCCTCGCCATCCCCGGCGGCCAGATGCGGCAGCTGTTCGCCGAACTGATAGGCGTCGACGTGGCCCGCAGCCTCTTTCTCTATCTGTCGAAGGACGAGTCCCCGACGCCGATCCGCTGCGCCGTGGCCGACTTCAGCGCCAAGAACGGCGTGCTGACGCTCGACAAGCTGATGATCGACACCGCCGCCGTGCAGGCCACGGGCAAGGGGACGATCAACCTGCGCGACGAGACCTTCAGCATCGTCATCAACGGCAAGCCGAAGCACTTCCGCATCCTGCACCTGGCTGCGCCGATCACCCTGAAGGGGCGGCTCGATGACCCGAAGGTCGGCCTCGACATCGGCAAGGCCGCGCCGCAGCTCGCCTTCAGCGCCGTGCTGGGCGCACTGGTCGCGCCGCTGGCCGCCATCGTGCCGCTGGTCACCGCCGGCTCGACCCACGACGCCGACTGCAGCGCCCTCCTCGCCGAGTCGCACCGCCTGGGCGCGCCGCTTTAGAACCTTCCCCATCGGAAAGGGGAGAATCCGCCCCATTGACGCCGGGCCATTGAACGGCCGCAACTGCGGGCGCTTTATCCGAATCGCAAGCCCCGCCCCTTAGCCTCCCGCCAGCGTGCCCCTGACCTTCGAACCCTTGCAGCCCGCGCCGTCGCCGCCTGCCGCGCCCGCGCCGAAGCGCCGTGGGCGACGGGTGTGGCGCATTGTGGCCATCGTCAGCGGCGTCCTCCTGCTGCTGGTTATCGGCGGCGCGGTGACCGCCGGCGTGATCATCAACGGCTACATCCAGGGCGCGCCGCCGATGCCATCGCGCGACGCGCTCTGGACCATCCGCCGCTCGCCCGGGATGACCTTCCTCGACCGTAACGGCGCGCTGATCGCGACGCGCGGCGCCAAGTACGGCAATGCGGTGCGGTTGAACCAGCTGCCGGCGTACGTGCCCAAGGCCTTCCTGGCGGCCGAGGACCGGCGCTTCTACCAGCACGGGCCGATCGACGTGACCGCCATCGTCCGGGCGGCCTGGACCAACTTCCGCAGCCACCACTCGGCCCAGGGCGCCTCGACCCTGACCCAGCAGCTGGCCCGCACCCTCTTCCTGACCCGCGACCCGTCGCTGAAGCGCAAGGTGCAGGAAGCCTACATGGCCTGGGAGCTCGAGCAGACGCTCTCCAAGGACGAGGTGCTGGAGCTCTACCTGAACCGCACCTATTTCGGCGACGGCGCCTACGGCCTCGACGCGGCGGCGCAGACCTACTTCGGCATCCCGGCCAGCAAGCTGACGGTGGCCGAGGCCGCGATCCTGGCGGGGCTGCCCAATGCGCCGAGCCGCCTTGCCCTCACCAACGACATGCCGGGCGCGGTGGCGCGCGGCCACCTGATCCTCGGCATCATGCACACCGAGAAGTGGATCGACGACGGGACCCTCACTTCGGCGATGGCCGAGGTCCCGGTGCTGGCCCCGCCACGCGCCAACAACGAGGGCGACGAGGCCTATGTGCTCGACGCCGCCGCCACCCAGGCCGAGCAGCTGACCGGCGGCCAGACCCCCGACCTGATCGTCAAGACCACCATCGACCCCGGCCTGCAGACCGCCGGGACAGGTATCGTGCGCCAGGTGATCCTGAAGGAGGGCGTCCACCTCAACGCCAGCCAGGCGGCGCTGGTCTCGCTGGCGCCGGACGGGGCGATCCTGGCCATGGTCGGCGGCGTCGACCACGACAAGAGCCCGTTCAACCGCGTCACCCAGGCCCACCGCCAGCCCGGCTCGTCGTTCAAGGCCTTCGTCTACGGCGCCGCCGTCGAGCGCGGGGCCACCGCGCACGACGTCTGGGATGACGCGCCGATCTCCTACGCCGGCTGGAACCCGCAGAACTACGAGGGCAGCTATGCCGGCAAGGTGACCCTGGCCGAGGCGCTGGCGCGCTCGCTGAACACGGTCTCGGTGCGCCTGACCCTGTCGATCGGCCCGGCCTCGGTCGCCGACTTCGCGCGGCGCTTCGGCCTTTCCGACATTCCGGCCAACCCCGGTCCCTCGATCGCGCTGGGCGCCTACGAGGTTACGCCGTTGGAGATGGCCGGCGGCTACCAGGTGTTCCAGAGTGGCGGCGGGCGCACCACGCCCTATCTGATCAGCGAGATCCGCTCGACCCGCGGCGACGTGATCTGGGCCCACGACGCCTCGGCGCCGACGCCGGTCTACGACCCGCTCTACGCCACCCGCATGGTCGGCATGCTGAAGGGCGTCATCCAGTTCGGCACCGGCGTCGGGGCCAACATCGGCCGGCCGGCGGCCGGCAAGACCGGCACCAGCGAAGACTGGCGCGACGCCTGGTTCGTCGGCTTCACGCCTGACTTCGTCACGGCGGTCTGGGTCGGCAACGACAACGGCGCGTCGATGGCCCACGTCACCGGCGGGGCGCTGCCGGCGGAGATCTGGAAGAAGTTCATGACCGTGGCGGAGAAGAATCTGCCGGTCCGCGACTTCCCCTGGCTGATGCCCGAGCCGGATACGCCCTCGCCGATGAACCTGACCGAGCAGACGCCCTACGAGGACGAGCCGCCGGACATGGAGCGCGACAGCGGTCCCGGCGCGGACGACGGCGCCCCGCCCGATGATGGCTCGGCCGACGTGGCCCCGCCGCCCGGCTACAACGACGATGGCCAAGGTCCTGGCGGCCCGCGCTATGCGCAAGGCGGCGGACCTGGCCGGCCGCGCGGCGACGATGGCTACCCGCCACCCGATGGCCCGCCGATTCCCCCGTCGCCGAACCCGGCCTGGCGCGGCCAGCAGCCATTCCCCGAGGACGACGGCCCGCCCGACGACTACGGCCAGCAGCAGAAGCGGCAGGGCGCGCCGCAACAGAACCCGGCTGACGACACGCCGCGCTACCGCTATTGATGGCCGCGACTTACGGAGCCTGACCCATGGCCACGACCGCCGTCGATCCCGTCTCGACCCCGCCGCGCTGGGTAATCTCCGTCGTGGTCATGCCCTTCCTCGTGGCTGTCGCGATCGTCGGCGTCGGCCTCGGCTTCAAGGCGTCTTTGCGTGAGAACACAGGTCACGGCTCGCCAGTCGGCCTCGACGATGCGCAAGGCGTCGACCAGGCGGTGGTGGCCAAGCCGATCGTCGACATTCCAGCCCAGGCCCCGCCGGCGCCGGAAGCGACCAACACTCTGGCCTCGGCCACCAACACCACGTCCAAGCACGACGACGACAGCGACGATTCGACCAACGACATCGCCGTCCGCACCGCCGCCGTCCAGCATGTGCAGTCGACGCCGGCGCAGTCGGCCCAGGACATCGACACCATCCTGGCCTCCCCCACCGAGCGCCCGCAGGCGCCGGCCAAGCCCTCCACCGACGACCAACCCCCACCCCCGCCAAAGACGGACGTGCCGTTCTAAGTTACCGGCTTGGTGGTTCGCGGCCCCGCTATCGTGTCATCCCGGCCGTAGCGCAGCGTAGGGCCGGGATCTCCGCCCGGGCGCCCGGAAGGAGGTCCCGGATAAGCCGCTGCGCGGCTTTGCGGGATGACAAGATTTTGTAGTTCGAGCGAGGCGATCCTACCGCGGCCCGGTGCGGCGACCTCAGAACTTCATATCCAGCAGGGTCTTTTCCTCGGCGGTGGCCGCCTGGAAGGCGTTCAGCGAGGCGGCGAAGGCGTGCCGGGCGGAAAACTGGTTGCTGATCTCGCTGACCGGGTCGATGTCGGGCGTGTCGATCATGCCGGTCACGCCGGCCAGGGGTGATCCCGGATCGTAGGCGAGCAGCGAGGCCGGCTTCACCGAGACCGCGTTCGCGGTGACGCCGCCGGCGGGCGCGGGGCTGGTCACGACCTGGGCGGGCTGAAAGGCGGCGGCGCCGACCGCGCTGGCGTCGTCGGCGTTGGCGAGGTTGCCGGCGCTGACTGTCAGTTTCAGACCGGCGGCGGCGAGCCCACTGAGGGCGATGGCGGCGGCGGGGCTCATGGTGATGCGCGGTTTAGCCGCACCTCGCTTAAGACGCTGGCAACAAGAGTGGTTTCAGCCCGGTTAGGCATGCGCGGGAATCCGGTTCCCCTTTCGCAGGCCGCGCTTTAGGCAGGACGCCATGCGGGTCCTGGTCACCGGAGGGGCGGGTTTCATCGGCTCGGCCGTCTGTCGCCACCTGGTCGGCGAGCGCGGCGATGCGGTGCTCAATTTCGACAAGCTGACCTACGCCGGCAACCTCGCCTCGCTGGCCGAGATCGCGTCGGCGCCCGGCTACAGCTTCCGCCAGGGCGACGTCGCCGACCCCGCCGCGGTCGCCGCGGCCTTCGCCGACTTCGCCCCCGAGGCGGTGATGCACCTCGCCGCGGAGACCCACGTCGATCGCTCGATCGACAGCGCCCGGCCCTTCGTCGAAGCCAATGTAATGGGCGTCTTCACCCTGCTCGAGGCGACCCGCGCCTACCTGAAGACCGCGCCGGCCGAGCTGGCGGCCCGCTTCCGCTTCCTGCACGTCTCCACCGACGAGGTGTTCGGGGCCCTGGGGGCGGAGGGCCGCTTCAGCGAGACCACGCCCTACCAGCCTTCGTCGCCCTATTCGGCTACCAAGGCGGCGGGCGACCACCTGGCGCGGGCCTGGGCCACCACCTATGGCCTGCCGCTGATGGTGGCCAACTGCTCGAACAACTACGGGCCCTGCCAGTTTCCTGAGAAACTGATCCCGCTGGCCATCCTCAACGCCCGCGAGGGCCTCGCTATCCCGGTCTATGGCGCCGGCGTCAACGTGCGCGACTGGCTGTTCGTCGAGGACCACGCCCGCGCCCTGGCGATGATCCTCGGCGGGGGCCGGGTCGGCGAGACCTACCTGATCGGCGGCTCGAGCGAGCGCACCAACCTGCAGGTGGTCGAGGCGATCTGCGATATCCTGGATGACGTGACGCCGCAGGAGGGCGGCGCCGCGCGGCGGGCGCTGATCCAGTTCGTCGCCGACCGGCCGGGTCACGACCTGCGCTACGCGGTGGACACGTCGAAGATCGAGCGCGAGCTGGGCTGGCGGCCCACCGTGACGTTCGAAGAGGGCCTGCGCCGCACTGTGCTCTGGTACCTGCAGCGTCGCGACTGGTGGCAGCCGCTGCGCCAGCGCTACGCCGGCGAGCGGCTCGGCAGGTCGTGACCGCCAGGCTCCTGGTGTTCGGCGCCGGCGGCCAGGTGGCCCGCGCCCTGGCGGCCGCGCCGGGTGAGTTCGCGCTGGAGTTCGCCGGCCGAAAGCGGCTCGACCTTGCCGGGGGGGCGCCTGACATTGCCGGCTTGATCGAAGCCGCCGCGCCGGCCGCGGTGATCAACGCCTCGGCCTACACCGCCGTCGACCGCGCTGAGGAGGAGCCCGAGGCCTGTCGGCGGCTGAACCGCGATGCGCCGGCGGCGATTGGCGCGGCGTGCACGGCGCGCGGCATCCCGTTCGTCCATTTCTCCACCGACTACGTCTTCGACGGCGAAAAAGATGCGCCTTACGTTGAGGCCGACGCCCGTGCGCCGCTCAATGTCTACGGCCGCACCAAGACCGAGGGCGAGGTGGCGCTGGAGGGGCTGATCGCGGCGGGCGCGCGCATCGCGGTAATCCGGTCGGCCTGGGTGTTCGCCGCCGGCGGCGCGGGATTCCTGGGTGCGATGCTGCGGCTGGCGGCCGAACGCGACGAGGTGTCAGTGGTGGCCGACCAGTGGGGCTCGCCGACGCCGGCCTCGGCCTGCGCCGACGCGGCCCTGGTGATGACCCGCGCCCTGCTCGACTGCGATTCAGGGGCCGCTGGCGTCTTCCACGCTGCGGGCTCCGACGATGCGAGCTGGGCCGATTTCGCCGAGGCGATTTTCGCGCTGTCGGAGCACCCACCCCGCGTGCGCCGCATCACGGCGGCGGACTACCCGACGGTTGCCCGCCGCCCACGCGACAGTCGCCTCTCAAGCGCCAAGATCGCCTCCGCCTTCGGCTGGCGCGCGCCGCCGCTTAGCGAAGCGCTCGCGGCGTGTCTGAGGCGGGCTTAGACGCTCAGTCCTCGTCGTCTTCCTCGACCTCGACCGTCACTTCGGCGGCAGGCTTCAGGGTCGGGCCCTCGGGCTGGTTGATGCCCTTGCGGGCGTCGTCCTTGGCCTTCTTCTCGGCCGCCAGCTTCACCAGCGCGTCCAGCTCGAGCTGGGTGACCAGGCCCAGGGTGACCGGGTCGACCGGCTTGATGTTGGGCGAGTTCCAGTGGGTGCGGTCGCGCACCTGGTCGATGGTGGCCTTGGTGGTGCCCAGCGTCTTGGAGATCTGGGCGTCGGTCACCTCAGGGTGATTGCGCACGAACCAGGCGATGGCGTCCGGCCGGTCCTGGCGGCGCGACACCGGGGTGTAGCGCGGCGCCTTCTTGATCGGCTTCAGCAGCTCGGCGTGGCGGCTCTTCTGCGCCTTCATCCGGTAGGCCGGATCGTTCTGCGCCTTGTCCAGCTCCTCGCGGGTCAGTTGGCCGTTGGTGATCGGGTCAGCGCCGCGGATGTCGCGCGCCACTTCGCCGTCGGCGATCCCCTTCACTTCCAACGGGTGCAGGCCGGCGAAGTCGGCGATCTGCTCGAAGGTCATCGAGGTGTTGTCGACCAGCCAGACGGCGGTCGCTTTGGGCATCAGGATTTGGTCGGCCATGTCAGGTCCTAGAAACAGCGGCGCCCGGCCTTTCGGCCGGGCGTGTGGTGAAGGGATGTATAGAGTTTCCGAGCCGATAAGGGAACGGCTGATCGTCACGCCGCCGTTGCACGCCCATCGGACACCCAAACGCGTCAATAGCGCAGGTTAGCGGAAATTCATGGGGGCTTCGGGCGGCGCTTCGCTTAAATGGCGATCAAGCCGGGCGGAGACCTGACCATTGAGTGAAGCGCCACGCCCCTCGCGGCTGGGACTGGGGACCAAGGTTTCCTACGGGTTCGGATCGGTAGCGCAGGCGACCGCCGGCGCGGCGCTGTCGCAATCCACCATCACCTACTTCCTGGTCCGGGTGATCGGGCTGCACCCGGCGGTCGTCGGCCTGGTCGTCCTGATCTCGCTCTCCATCGACGCGGTGCTCGATCCGGTGATCGGCCGGCTCTCTGATACGCTGCGCACGCCCTGGGGCCGGCGCCACCCCTTCATGTACGCCTCGGCCCTGCCGATCGCGCTGGCCATCTTCCTCATGTGGCGCCCGCCGCACCAGTTCTCGCCCGAGGAGGTCGCGGCCTACACCCTGATACTGCTGATCGTGCTCAGGCTGTGCGTCAGCCTCTACCAGATCCCGAGCGACGCCCTGATTCCGGAGCTCGCGCCCGACTATCACGAGCGCACCAGCCTGATCAGCTTCCGCTACTTCTTCGCCTTCGCGGGCGGCCTCGTGGTGTTCCTGGTCATGCAGTTCGTGTTCCTGCGTAAGGACGCGAGCCACCCGCTCGGGCAGAACGACCCGGCCGCCTACGCCAGCTTCGGCGTGTTCGCGGCGATCCTCACCTTCGGCGCCATCCTGATCTCGTCGGCGACGACGCACCGCTACATCCCGGGCCTCTGGCAGGCGCCGGTGCGGCGCCAAACGCTGATGGCGGCCATCCGCGAAGTGCTCGCCACCCTGGGTAACCCATCGCTGATCTCGGTGATGGGGGCGGGGCTGCTGGCCGGGGTCGCCGGCGGCATCACCTCGACGCTGAGCGCGTTCATGGACTACTATTTCTGGGGACTGTCGCCGCAACTGGTCGGCTTCATCGGGCTGCTGGTCGCGCCGTCGTCGATCATTGCCGTCATCGCGGCCCCCTTCCTGTCCCGCGTCCTCGACAAGAAGCGCACCATGCTCGTGGTCTTCACGCTGGCGATTGTCAGCGGCGTGATCCCCGTCGTCCTGCGCCTGGTTGGCCTCCTGCCGCCGAACGGCTCGCCGGTGATCCCGATCCTGCTCGCCGGCGACAGGTTTTTCTCCAATGCGTTCGCCCTGATCGGCTACGTCATCATCGGTTCGATGATCGCCGACGTCGCCGAGGACAACGCGGTCAAGACCGGCGTGCGCTCTGAGGGGTTGCTGTTCGCCGCCTCCAACCTGCTGCCCAAGTTCACCGCCGGCATCGGCGGTATGCTGGGCGCGGTGATCCTCGAAGTGGTGCGCTTCCCGACCGGGGCGCAGACCAGCCATCTCGACTTCGTCGACCCGGCGATCATGCGTAACATGGCCCTGCTCTGGCTGCCCGCAGCGCTGCTGCTCAACCTCGGCGCGGTCTCGATGTTGCTGTTCTACCGTCTGGACCGCAGTTCGCACGAGGCGAACCTGGAGTCCCTCAGCCACACCGGGGCCTTCATCGAACCGCCGGCCGACGTCTTCACCTAACTGGACGTCTTTTTCCCCCGGGAGAAGGTGCCGCGAAAGCAGTGGGAGAAGGACGTCTGACCTAAACCGTCAGCATCACCTTCCCCAGGTGCGAGCCGCTTTCCAGCAGCGCATGTGCGCTTGCGGCCTCGGCGAGCGGGAAGGTGTGGTCGACGATGGCGCGCACCTTGCCGGCGGCGACCCACGGCCAGACCACGCGCTCGACCTCGCTCGCCAGCCGCGCCTTCTCGTCGGCGCTGCGGGGCCGCAAGGTCGACCCGGTGATGGTGGCGCGCTTTTGCATCAGCGCCCCGATCGGCAGCTCCAGCGTGCCGCCGCCCTGCGAGGCGATGTAGACGATCCGCCCGCCGACCTTCAGCGCCGCCAAATTCTTGGCGAAGTAGGGCGCGCCGACCATGTCCAGCACCACATCGACGCCGCCGGCTTCCTTGGCCGCGACCTCGAAGTCCTCGCCGGTGGCGTCCACCGCGATGTCGGCGCCCAGCTTCAGCGCCTCGTCGGCCTTGGCGCGGCCGCGCGCCGTGGCGATCACCTTGGCGCCGGCCGCCTTGCCCATCTGGATCGCCGCGACGCCGATGCCGGAGGTGGCGCCATGCACCAGCAGCGTCTCGCCGGCCTGCAGGCGCCCGCCCTCGAAGACGTTGGCGTAGACGGTGAACACCGTCTCCGGCAGGGCCGCGGCCTGCACCGCGGTGAGGCCCGCGGGGATCGGCAGGGCGTGGCGGGCGTCGCAGATCGCGCGCTCGGCATAACCGCCTCCGCCCAGCAGGGCGCAGACCCGGTCGCCGGCCTTCCAGCGGCCAGCGCCCTCCAGCACCTCGCCCGCGACTTCCAGTCCCATGGTCGGCGGCGCGCCGGGCGGCGGCGGATAGAAACCCAGGCGCTGGATGATGTCGGGACGATTGACGCCGGCGGCTTCGACGCGGATCAGAATCTGTCCCGGACCGGGCCGCGGCTCGTCGACGTCGCCCAGCTTCAGCGCCTCGGCGGGACCCTTGCCGCCCTCGATCACGACCGCCTTCATGGCTTTCCTCCCAGCTTACGTCTCGGGCGCCCTCTGCTTGCCATCGGTGCGCGCCGGGGGTCTGATAACGGCCACGAGAGGCTGGGCAAAGGGAGGTCGCGGATATGGCCCAGGAAGACGGCGATCCGATCCGCCGCCCGCGCGGCGGCGCCATCACCGAGATCGGCAAGGAAGACCTGGAGTTGCTCGCCGTCTCCGATCTGGAGGAACGGATCGAAGCGCTGCAGGCCGAGATCGACCGCACCCGCGCCCAGATGGAGCGCAAGCGCACCGGACGTGCGGCAGCGGATGCCCTGTTCGGCAAGCCCGGTTAGGGTATAGGAAATCTGCTTTAGGCTAGAGTGAGTGGCTGGGGTCTGGCACGCGCGTTGCACCCGAGGGTGTCGCGACGGTTGATTGTCCGTCCGCCGATCAAGGTTTGGAGACGCCCATGGTGGACATCGGCCAGGACGCCGCGCCGATCTGGCAGGCCGAAGCCATCTCGGGTTTCGCCAGGTCCGAGCTCTTCGACCGCACCTTCCAGGAGGGCATGGACCTCGTCGAAGAGACCGCCGCCTACCTGGACGGCGCGGGACGCCAGGATTCCAAGCTGCTGTCGCGCAGCGCCGCCCTCGCCTACGCGGCCGAGAGCATGCGCCTGACCACGCGGCTGATGCAGGTGGCCTCGTGGCTGCTGGTGCAACGCGCGGTGCGCGAAGGCGACATGGCCCCGGAAGCCGCGCTCGACGCCAGCTACCGCCTGGGCGCCGAGGCTGATGGAGGCGACCGCGGCAGTCCCGAGCCGCTGCCGAGCCCGCTCGCTGAACTGCTCGGCCGCTCCGAGCGCCTGTTCGACCGAGTCCGCCACCTCGACACCCGCATGTATTCCGGCGACGACGCCCCCGCCCCGCACCCCGTGCTGGCCCAACACGCCCGCCTGAAGGACGCGTTCGGGGGCTGAGGCCCCTCACGCGTCATCCCCCTTGAGTGTCATCCCGGAAGACCGCGCAGCGGGCTATCCGGGACCTCGTCCGGGCGTGACGGCAGGTCAGGCCCCCAGCGCTTCCGGGGTCGCCCGGAACAAATCCACCGAGCCTTGCGTCACCGCCTGGGTCAGCCCCGGCGCCTGGGCCAGGACCTGCTCGGCGAAGACGCGCGCCAGGCCGATTTTGGTGCGGCAGTAGTCGGGGTCGGGGTCGCCGGCGGCAAGGCGCTTCGACGCTTCCAGCGCGCCTTTGCCCAGCATCCAGCCGCCGACCACGTCGCCCAGCAGCTTCAGGTAGGGCGTGGCCCCGGCCAGGGCGTCGGGTTGGGCGTGGCCGCGGCGTTCGATCAGCCAGCCGGTGGCTGATTGGACGGCCGCCAGCCCGGACTCCAGATGCGCGCCGATGGTGTGCAGCCAGGCATCGTCGGCGCTCTTCAGCGCCGCGGCGGTCGGGAAGATGTCGTCGACCAGCTCACGCACCGCGCGGCCTTTGCCGAGCGCCAGCTTGCGGCCCATGAGGTCGATGGCGTGGATGCCGTTAGTGCCTTCGTAGATCGGCAGGATGCGGGCGTCGCGGTAGTATTGCGCCGCGCCGGTCTCCTCGATGAAGCCCATGCCGCCCTGCACCTGCAGCGCCGCCGACGCCGCCTCGACGCCCATGTCGGTCGACCAGGCCTTGGCGATCGGGGTCAACAGTTCCTGGCGCAGCATGGCCGCGTCGCGGTCGACCGGGTTGGTGGCGGTGGCGGCGAGGTCGGCGGCGACCGCGGTGGAAAGGCAGATGCCCCGCGCCGCCTCGATCTTGGCCTTCATCAGCATCAGGGTGCGGCGCACGTCCGGGTGATCGAACAGCCGCGACGGATAGCTGCCGGTCCAGGCCGAGCGGCCCTGCTTGCGCTCCAGCGCATAGGCCAGCGCCTGCTGGTAGGCCCGCTCGGCGATGGCGACGCCCTGCACGCCGACCTGCAGCCGCGCGGCGTTCATCATCACGAACATGGCCGCCAGGCCGGCGTTGGGCGCGCTGACCAGCTCCGCCTGCGCACCCTCGTAGAGCATGACGCAGGTCGGCGAGGCGTGGATGCCGAGCTTGTGCTCGACTCCGCCGCAGGTGACGCCGTTGGCCGCGCCCAGCGTGCCGTCGTCGTTGACCAGGCGCTTTGGGGCCAGGAACAGCGAGATGCCGCGCGAGCCGGGTGGGGCGTCGGGCAGGCGCGCCAGCACCAGGTGCACGACGTTCTCCGTCATGTCGTGGTCGCCCCAGGTGATGAAGATCTTCTGGCCGGTGAGGCGCCAGCCGCCCTTGCCGTCCGGCTCGGCGCGGGTAGTGAGGGCGCCGAGGTCGGACCCGGCCTGCGGCTCGGTGAGGTTCATGGTGCCGTTCCACTCGCCGGACACCAGCTTCGGCAAGTAGAGCGCCTTCTGGCGCGCCGTGCCGTTCTTCTCGATCGCCTCGATCGCGCCCAGGGTCAGCATGGGGCAGAGCGCCAGGCTCATGTTGGCGGCCTGCAGGATCTCGAACACGGCGATTTCCAGCGCCTTGGGCAGGCCCTGGCCGCCGAACTCCGGCGTCGCCGAAAGGCTGTTCCAGCCGCCATCGGCGAACTGCTTGTAGGCCTCCTTGAAGCCCGGCGCGGAGAACACCTGGCCATTCTCCAGCCGCACCCCGGCGCGATCGCCGCTGTGGTTCAGCGGGGCCAGCACCTCCCCGGCGAACTGGCCGGCCGCGTTCAGCACCTCGCCCGCCGTCTCCAGGTCAGCCGCCGGGAAGGCAGCGGAGAGCCGGCCGTAGTCGGCCGCGGCGCCCAGGGCAAACTCCAGGTCGCGCACCGGGGCTTTGTAGGTCATGGCCGTTCCTTGGCTTGTTGGCGGGGAGCTTTCTAGGCTGACGGCCGGTCCCTGGCCAAGCCGGCGTGCGCGGAAGCGCCCGCCGTCGATCACGGGTTCGTGAGAATGGGGAATGAACCTGGACGGATATCCGTCTTCTTTGGCGAGTTCTCCTTGCCCACGCGAGGGACCGACGATTGAAAGGGCTGCCATGACCTGGAGCCGTCCCGCCCTTGCGCTTGCCGTCCTGGCCATCCTCCCGACGACAGCCCGCGCCGCCGACCCGCCGCTCGGCCCTGCCTCGATCCCGGCCGGCCACTACGAGCTCGACAAGCGCCACGCCAGCCTGACCGCCACGGTCCGGCACCAGGGCGTCTCGAACTACGTGCTGCGCTTCGACACCATGGCCGCCAGCTTCGACTACGATCCGGCCCACCCCGAGGCCACCCATCTGACCGCCAGTGTCGATCCAGCGTCGCTCGATGTGAACGGCGACTGGGCCAAGGAATTCTCCGAGAAGTTCCTGAAGGCGAGCAAGTTCCCGACGGCGACCTTCACCTCGACCTCCGTACAGGCGCTGGGCGGGCCGCAGGGCACGGTCAGCGGCGACCTGACGCTGATGGGGGTGACCAAGCCCATCACCTTCAACGTGACCTTGATCGGCTCGGCCAAGGAGCCATTTCCTCCGATAGTCGGCCCGCGCGCCGTCGGAATCGAAGCTGTGGCCACGATCAAGCGGTCCGACTTCGGATCGAGCTACGTGCAGGGCATGGTCGGCGACGACGTCACGCTGACGATCGAGGGGGAATTCGATAAGAAATGACCGCCGCAGCCCCCGCCCAGCCCACGGCCGCGCCGCCCCGTCTGTCCACCTACTCGGCGGTCGCCATCGGCTTCCACTGGCTGATCGCGGCGCTGATGCTGACCAACATCGGCCTTGCCTGGTACTTTGGCACGCTGAAGGGGCCAGCCGAGGTAGCGCCGCTGGGCCTGCACAAGTCGATCGGCATTACCGTGCTGCTGCTGACCCTGCTGCGTATCGGCTGGCGTTTCACCTCGCGCCCGCCACCCCTGCCGCCGATGAAGACATGGCAGCGATGGACGGCGAAGGTCACCCACTTCCTCTTCTACGTGCTGATGCTGGGCATGCCGCTTTCTGGCTGGGCGATGGTTTCGGCGAGCCCGCTGATCAAGGTCCACCCGACGGTGCTCTATGGGGTCATCCCCTGGCCGGCCTTCCCCTATCCGCACCTCGATTCCGACACCCTGCACGATGTCCGCCACCTGATGGGTACGACCCACGGCACGCTGGCGTGGCTCGCCTACGCCATGATCGTGCTGCACGTGGCCGCCGCGCTGAAGCACCAGCTGATCGACCATGACGACGTGCTGGCGCGGATGATCCCGCCCTTCCAACGCAAAGGCGCCGCCTGATGAAGCTCGCGTTTCTGGCCATCGCCGCCCTGCTGCTCGCTCCGGCTGCGGCGCTGGCGGCGCCGGCCCCGACGGCGACCTGGGTGGTCGATCACGCGGCCTCCAAGCTGACCTTCTCCGCCAGCGTCAGCGGCAAGCCGTTCACCGGCGCGTTTCGTAGTTGGGACGCGGTGATCCACTTCAATCCGAAGGACCCGGCCCACGGCGACGTGACCGCCACCATCAACATCGCGTCGGCCTTCACCGGCGACGGCGACCGCGACGCCGAGCTGCCGGACAAGGACTGGCTCTGGACCAGCCACTTCCCTCAGGCCACCTTCGTCGCCCGCGGTTTCCAGCCGGCCGGGCCCGGCCGCTACACGGCGGCCGGCGTGCTGACCATCCGCGGCGCGGCGCGCCCTTTGACATTGCCCTTCACCCTCGCCATCACCGGCGCGTCGGCGCGGATGACCTCCCAGGTCAGCCTCAACCGGCTGGCTTTCGGCATCGGACAGGGCGAGTGGCAGGCGACCGACACCGTGCCGGCGGGCGTGAACGTAGCCATCGACCTGACGGCCCACCGCAAGCCCTGACCGCCGCCGCGGCCCTGGCCGCCGGCGACCTCGTCATCCTGCCCACCGAGACCGTCTACGGCCTTGCCGCTGACGCCGCTAACCCCGTGGCGGTGGCCAAGCTCTACGAAGCGAAGGGCCGCCCGCGCTTCAACCCGTTGATCGCCCACGTCACCGACCTGGCGATGGCCGCGCGGGTCGCGAAGCTCGATGCGCGCGCGCTGGCCCTGGCCAAAGCCTTCTGGCCTGGCGCCCTGACGATCGTCGCGCCGATCTCCAATGCCGCCCTGGTCTGCGATCTCGCCCGCGCCGGCCTCGACACCGTGGCGGTGCGCGCGCCGGCCCATCCGGATGCGCAAGCGGTGATCGCCGCCCTCGGCCGCCCGCTCGTCGCGCCCTCCGCCAACCGCTCGAGCCGCCCAAGCCCCACCACCTTCGCCGACGCCATGGCCGAGACCGGCGAGGCCGCGGCCGCCGCGATCGACGGCGGGCCCTGCGCCATCGGCCTGGAATCGACGGTGGTATCGTTGCTCGACGGCCCGCCGCGCCTCCTGCGCCCCGGCGCCGTCACCCGCGCCGAGATCGAAGCCCTGATTGGCCTCCTGGCCGAAGCCGAGTCTGATGCCCACCGCTCCCCCGGCCGCCTCACCCGCCACTACGCGCCAAACGCCTCGGTGCGCCTGAATGCTGAGCGCGCCGAGCCGGGCGAAGCATACCTCGCCTTCGGCCCCGCCCCGAATGAGCGTTTCAATCTCAGCGCCGCGGGCGACTTGCGCGAAGCCGCCGCCAACCTCTTCTCCCTGCTCCGCGCCGCCGACGCTCTCCGGCCGGTCGCCATCGCCGTGGCCCCGATCCCCGAAGCCGGCCTTGGCGAAGCCATCAACGACCGCCTCCGCCGCGCCGCCGGCTACGTGGGCTGACGCGCCGGGCCGCCGCGCGTAGTCTGGCCCCATGACCCTCGCCGTGCCCGCCGATGTGATCTCGCG
>DATAVF010000085.1:0-7473 GCA_036267835.1 Caulobacteraceae bacterium
AGACCGGCGCGCTCGTCGAGTCGCTCGAGGTCGTGGACGTTCCGCCCGACGTCTGGGCCAGCGCCGCCGCGGGCGCGAGAGCCATCACCAAGGCCAGCGCCGCGCTGCAGCGCAGGCCGAGCTTCACCGAATTCATTCAAAACCCCCCGGGGCAATCCCGTCTGATTGCAATCCCGACATGTGAGCCAGACTTACAGGCCCTGGAAAGACAAATTTCTCTATATTGACATATTTCCGGTGGCTTTATGGTTTTCTCGTTACTTATAGGACACACATGCCCGAGGGACGCGCATGGACGTTTCGGCGAGTCATAAAAGTTGGAACGTTTCCGCTACGCTCGGCGACTCAGGGGCGCGACCGGCCGGCAAGCTGCGCAGACCGACGGTGAGGTCGCCCCTGCTATTTGGCGTTACAGGCCGCCGGGCTTGCAGCCGGTTTTCAGATAGCCGTCGATCAGGTTCAGCTGCTGGGTCGCCATGTCGGGCGTCCAGAAGGTGATCTGGTGACCCATGTCGTGGATTTCGACCAGCCTGACGTCCTTGCCCGCGGCGCGCGCCTGGGCGGCAAAACTGCGCGATTCCACCGGGTCGACAGTGACGTCATGGTCGCCGGTGTATAGCAGTACGGGAATCTGCACATCCCGCACATGCTCGAGCGGATTGAGCCCCGCCACCGTCGGCATCTGGTACTCGCGGCCGAAGCGGCTGTCGTAAGTCGCCTCGACGAACCGGCTCAAATCGCCGGCCCCGGCT
The DNA here is from genome assembly GCA_036267835.1 of Caulobacteraceae bacterium. Taxonomy (GTDB): domain Bacteria; phylum Pseudomonadota; class Alphaproteobacteria; order Caulobacterales; family Caulobacteraceae; genus Acaudatibacter. The sequence continues at coordinate 753 of DATAVF010000085.1, forward strand.
CCGGAGATCGCGCACTGATAGAGACCATTCGGCCGGATGCTGGCTGCCAGGGCCGCGTAGCCGCCGTAAGAGTAGCCGAAGATCGCCACGCGCTTGGGGTCGGCGATCTTCTGGGCGATCAGCCATTTCACCCCGTCGTCGTTGTCGTCCTGCATCTTCTGGCCCCACTCGCGGTCGCCGGCGCGCCAGAGGCGGGCGCCCCAACCCTCGGAGCCACGGAACTGGGGCTGCAGCACCGCGTAGCCGCGGGAGGCGAAATACTGAATCCACCCGGTCACGTCCCAGTCGAGCTCATCGCGCGCCCAGGGCCCACCGTGCGGCTCGATCAAGGTTGGATAGGGGCCAGGCCCGAAAGATGCGGGCGGCGTGGTAAGGAAGGCCGGGATCATTAAGCCGTCCCGCGCGGGATACTCGACGAGCTTGGTGTCGCCGAGACTGGAAGGGTCGATCCATGGGCGCGACTTGCCGAGAAGCGACATCTTGCCGTCCGCCAACAGATAGTACTCGGGCGGCTGGCGGGGCCCAGACTTCTCGAAGATCGCGAAGCGGAAGTCGTCCGAGCGGCTGATGAAGTCTACCGTCGCGCCGGAGGCGACCGGGATCTTGGCGGTGAGCCCGGTGCCGGGATCGACCCAGGTCATCGGGACGTCGGCGACGCCAAGGGCATGCTCCGCGGCTCGCTGCAAGGCCGCCATGTGCCCGTCGATCCAATAGACCCGGGTCGTGTCAGCCGCGTAGCGGAAGCCGAGCAGTTGGCCGTTGTCCTGCGCCGCGCGCGAGAACACCACCGACCGCGCGTCGAACATCTTGTGCTGGAACGCCGGCTCGATGATTTTCTTCAACTTGACGTCGTATTCGAAGATGCCCGCCTTGTCGGCGCCCTCGTAGGCCTGGATCAGGATCACGTTCGGGTCAGCGGTGAAACCAACGATGCTGGTGACATCGCGATCCTTGCCGTAGCTTCGGAAGAGGTCGACCCACTCGCCCGTGGCCGAGTCGCGATATTGCTGGCCGATGAAGACCTTTCCGTCGTCGGTATCCAGGTATGAGCGCGCCCGCACCTCGCCGTTCATATCGACGAGATAGCCGTCGTACTTCTCCGAGCCCTTCATCACCCGGGCCACCGTGCCGTCGTAGACATCGACCGCGTCTACGTCGCCCTCCGAGTCGAGCCGCTCGTCCTCCACCAGCACGTGGCGCGGGTCTTTCGGCAGGGTGGAGATCAGAACGCCGGTGCGCAGCTGGTTGTAGCTGTCTTCCAGCTCCGATCCGACGCTGCGGTCGGGCAGCAGCGGCGTGAACGACTTGCCCTCGAGGTCGGTGATGTACTGCTTCACCAGGTGCTGCGGCGTGCCCTGGATGGTCAGCGGCTGCACGGCGGTGACCAGCAGCCGGTCGTTCTTCAGAAAGCTGACCCCCAGAAACCGCATGAACTTGGAGCCCACCCGGGTCGGTTGGGCGCTGAGCGCCACGGTGCTCCACACGGTGATGTCCAGCGCCTCGCCGTCAGGCGAGGTCAGCGCCACCATGTGCTTGCCGTCGGGCGACAGCGACACGTCCTGGATCGCGGGCGCCTTGGTAAGATCGGCGGCGGAGGGTGGTGCGGGAGCGGCGGCGGCGCTGCCGGCGACCAACGTGAGCGCCGCGAGAATTAGGCTGATCGAGCGCAAGATGAACTCCATGCCGGCGGCGGCGCAGAGAGCGCCGCCGCCAACGAGGTTGCTTAGAACTTGGCGTCGATGTCGAAGTAGAACGAACGGCCGATCAGGTCGTACTGCGACACGGCCGACGGCGACGTACCAATGGTGTGCGGCTCGAAGCTGTCGTCATACGAGATCGCCGGCGGCGTTTGGTTGAACACGTTCTTCACGCCGAAGATGACGGTGAACTTGTCGAACTTGCGCCGGATGGAGATGTCGCTGTTCGTATAGAACGGGGTCACGTAATCGGTGGTGACCGTCTCGTCGGTGCCACGGAAGTTGCCGATCGTGGTCGCAGTCGCCGGGTTATCCGAGGCGTGGCCGATCATGTAGACTTCCCAGTTGAACGTCCACGGCCCGCGATCGAACTTGAAGTCCAGGTTCCCGACGAAGCGCGGGTAGCCGATCGTGCCAAGGAAGTTGTCGGTCGCCCCGCCCAGCAGGAAGGTATTGGTGTAGGTCGTCCAGTCCAGCACCGCGTCAAAGGTGAACTTGACATCCTTAGGCAGTTGCGTGCGGTAGTTGAGGTCGACGTCGATACCCTGGTCGGTCTCCTTGTTCAGGTTGACGTAGTCATCGTTCACCTGGGTGATCGCATATTCAGAGGGGTCGCCGGGCGTCAGATCACGCGTGATCAGTGAGCAGAACGGGTTGTTGGGGAAGTTCGTCGCGCCATAGCACTCGGTGATGATGTTGGCTGCGCCGAACTGAGCGATCTGGTTGTTGATGTCGAAAGTGTAGTAGTCGACCGACAGGTTGATCTGGTTGTCGCCCCAGTGCGGCGTCAGCACGAAGCCGAATGTCTCGGCGACCGACGTTTCCGCCTTCAGGTGGCCGATGCCGCCGCCCGAGGAGTCCAGGACGCTCGATGCGTTCGCCGCCGTGTAGTTCCCGGGAATGCCCAGCGAAGCGCAGTTCTTCTGAATGACCGGTGAGACACCGCTGGTGGCGTAGTCGATGCAGGGGTCGAGTTCGGCCTGGCCGTAGAACCCGGTCTGGTCGGCGAGGTAGAGCTCATACAGCGCCGGCGCGCGGAACGCCGTGCCGTAGGTTGCCCGGCCCGCGAGCCAGTCGGTCACCTTCCAGTCGACTGTGGCCTTATAGGTGAACTGGCCGCCGAAGTCTGAGTAGTTCGAGTAGCGGCCGGAGAGGTCGACATCCAGGCTGTAGACGCCCGGAACGTTCTTTATGATCGGCACCTTGAACTCGCCGAAACCTTCCTCGACCGTCTCGGCCCCTTTGGTAATGCCGGCGCTGCTGAAGTTGTAGTCGTTGCCATCCTGGAAATCGATGCCGGGAACGTCGTCGATCGCCTCGCGGCGGAAGTGGAAGCCGACCGCGGCGGAAAGCTCGCCGGCCGGCAGCTTGAAGAGGTCGCCGGTGAACGAGCCCTCAATGTACTCCTGGTCGTAGGACGTGTGGCCCTTCTCGTCGTTGTCATAGAGGAAGTTGTATTCGGCTGGCGTGAAGCCGCCGTTGGTCACCGCGGCGAAGTAGTTGACCGGCACGCAGGCCACACCCGGTTCCAACTGGTCCATGCTCTCGTTGCTGAAGTAGCTGATGGAGGTGTCGCAACCGTTGGTCCCGGCGCCGGCGCCGGCGGTCGCGCTGACCCGGTCGGCGCGCACGAACGACTGGGTGTAGGAGCCGTCGGAGCGGCTGTACTGGCCGAAGATGTCGTAGGTCCAGTTGCCGAACGGCAGATCGCCCTTCAAGCCAATGACGAAGCGTCCGTAGTCGACCGTCTGGCTGGCGGGCGCGGCCTGCTGGATGATCGGCACCGGATAGTTGAAGCCCGGGTTGAACGGATTGTCGGGAACCACCGGCTCAACGAAGAACTGGTCGACCAGGAACTGCGACGAGTCGCGCTGGTTCAGCAGCACCGACCCGTAGAGGTGGGTGTGCGGATTGATGTCGTATCCGGCGAACAGGCTGAAGGTGTAGCGGCTGTCAGGTGAGATCGCGTCGTTCTCTTCGTACAGCGCGCTGTTTTCCGGCTCCAGCCCGCGCGAGAGACGCGTCGCCGCGGTGTCGCCCGGAATCGAGAGGCCGACGTTCTGGAAGCCGTTGAGGTCGCTCCCGTAGTAGCCACCCCCCGCCACGGCTGATGGATCGGGGCGGTAGACGACGAAGCCGGACGGGGACTCCAAGTCTTCCACCGCGCCGGAGATCTCGTTCCAGCACTTGTCCATGCCGGTCGCCGGATCGATGATGTCGGCGTTCTGCCCGGTGGTGGCGTCGCGCGCCAGGTCGCGCGAGCAGTTGAGGTAGGAACGCTGGCTGAGATGCAGTGCGTCCTGCTGGTAGAAGTCGAATCCGGCCTGGATGTAGCCCTTGTCGAAGGTCTTCCCCCAGCTTGCATCGACTTGATAGATGTTGCCGCCCCCGCCTTGCGATGGGTTGAAGAAGGCGTGGATGTCTCCGCCATCCTGGTTGGTCTTGGTGATGATGTTGACCACGCCTGCCACGGCGTCCGAGCCGTAGATCGACGAGGCGCCGTCCTTCAGGATGTCGATGTGGTCGACCATTGAGGCAGGGATGGTGTTCAGGTCGATCGGACCCACCGTGCCGCCGACGCCCGCGGGACCCATACGTTCGCCGTTGAGCAGGATCAGCGTGCGATCGGCGCCGAGGCCGCGCAGCGACAGGGTGTTGGCGCCCGGGCCGCCGGTGGTGACGAAGCCGGTGAAGTAATTGTTGATCTGCACCGCGTTCGCCGCGACCGCCGAAAGCTGCAGGATCTGGCTGGTGTCGACCTCGCCCGTCAGTTGCGCCTGCTCGGCGGTGATCACCGTCAGAGGATCGGGGCTATTGTAGGTGGTCGTCTTGATGCGTGAACCAGTGACGACGAGTTCGCCGACCTGAGTGCCCGACGTGTCTGTCGCGACCGCCGGCGTCTGGTCGGTCGTCTGGGCGGCTGCAGGCGCAGCAAGCGCCGCCATCAACAGACCCGTGCACAACGATGTCGTGGCAAAAAACGCCTTATGGCCTCTCATGAAGATACCCCTCGAAAACCGCCCGCGCGACTGATCGTCGCGCCTGAAGGGGAAAATCTATCGCGTATTAAATTTGTGTCACGTCAGTGAAAGCATGTGGGGCGGAATTTCGCCCGAAGTGGTTCGATTGCGCAACAGTCGCGCAATCAAGGGCAGGTTCCGTAACATTTCAATCTTGCAATGAGACGGGCTGTTCTTTCGGCTCAGTTTGTTGCCGTCAAAGTTAAGCTTGCCAACGGCCAAGCTTTATCGGACGGCAAAGGGCATGATTGGGGCGAGCACTGTCGCGCCCTGGTCGCGCAGCCGGGCCTGGCGCAGGCTTTCCATCAGCTGGCGGGCCTGCGGGTCCTGGGCCAGTTCGCTCGCCGCGGCCATAAGCTGGGTGCTGTCGGCGTTGGCGCCGAAGAGCTTGGCCAGGGCCGCGAACGGGCTGGGCGTGCTGGAGAACGGCTTGATGCGCGCATCGCCGGAAATGCCCGCCAGCGCCTTGGCGCGGATCACCGCCTCGGAGAAGCCGCCCAGGTAGTCGACGAGGCCCAGGTCCTTGGCCTGGGCGCCGGTCCAGACGTGGCCCTTGGCGATCTCCATCACCCGCGCCACCGGCAGATGCCGCCCCTCGGCGACGCGCTGCACGAAGCCGGCGTAGATGCGGTCCATCCAGGCCGAGAACGCCGCGCGCTGGGTCGGCGACATCGCCCCGCCCGTGCCGAAGGCGCTGGCGTAGTCGCCGCCGACGCTGAGGCCCCGCACATCGATGCCGAACTTGGCCAGCGCCGGCCCGAGCGCCAGCTTGCCGCCGAAAACCCCGATCGAGCCGGTCAGGGTCGAGGGCTCGGCCACGATCTCGTTGGCTTGCGACGAGATCCAGTAGCCGCCCGAGGCGCCGTAGTCGCCCATGCTGACCACCACCGGCTTGCCCGCCGCCTTCGCCGCCAGCACCGCCGAGAGGATCTCCTCGGAGGCCGTGTCCGACCCGCCGGGCGAGGAGACGCGGAAGATGATCGCCTTGACGTCCTTGTCCTCGATGGCGTCGTAGAAGGCTTTCGAGAGGTCGTCGGAATAGATGTTCTGGCTGGTGCTGAAGGGGCTGCCGTGGCCGCCCGTGCCGGTGACGATGTCGCCCTCGGCCTGGATCAGGGCGATGGTCGGCGCCGCGCCCAGCGAGTTCCCCTGGCCGGCGCGCGAGCGGCTCTCGTAATCGGAGAAGTCGGTGAACTTGGCCCCGTCGCCGGCGGCCTTCAGGATCGCGTCCTCGGCCTGCTTTTCCTCGCCGACATTGTCGATCAGGCCCTTGGCCTTGGCGTCCTCGGCCGAGTAGGGCCCGGCCTCGATGATCGCCTTCAGCGCCGTCAGGGTCAGCTTGCGGTCGGTGGCGGCGGCGGTCAGGCTGGTGTCGTAGACCGAGCCCATCCACGACAGCTCCGCCTCGCGGTGCGGCGCCGTGTAGTCGCTGTAGAGGTAGCCGTTGACGGCGTTCTTGTACTCGTAGCGCTGCTGGTAGTCCGGCACGATGCCGAACTTGTCGAAGAAGCTCTTGAAGAAGATGTCTTCCTGCGCCAGCCCCACCGCCTGGAACGACGACGATGGCTGCATCCAGAGGTCGCCGCTGGCGGCGCCCAGCTCATAGGTCGCTGTGGCGACGCCCTCCGGATAAATGCCCTGGCTGAAGGCCAGGATCGGCTTGCCCGAAGCGCGGAAGGCCTGGAACGCCAGGCGCAGCTCGTCGGCCGCGGCAGGGGTCATGCCAGCGTCGGGCAGCCGCACATAGAGGCCGGCCACGTGGGCGTCCTTGGCGGCGCGGCGCAGCCCGTCCTCGATGCCCATCACCGACAGGCCGTGGGCGCTCAATATGTCGATGCCGCCGCCCGATTCCTGGTCGGTCAGGCCGCCGCGCAGATCGAGCGTCAGCACCGTGCGCCCGGTGATCGGCTGGGGGTGCGAGGACGAAATCGCCATGCTGATCAGCACGATCGGCACGACGATGACGAAGAGCAGCAGGCCGACGAAGACGCCGGCGACGGTGAG
>DATAVF010000086.1:0-5873 GCA_036267835.1 Caulobacteraceae bacterium
TCTCGCGGGGAGGGCGCTAGGCGATGGTCGGCATCCTTTCAGCCGTCACCTTCCTGCCCCTGCTGGGGGTGGCCGCGATCCTGGCGCTGCGCTTCTTCGCGCCGGAAGGTGACCCCCGCGCGCCGGTCGCGGCGCGCTGGATCGCGCTCGGCATCACGGTGCTCACCCTGGCGCTGGCCGTGGTCCTGGTGGCTGGCTTCGACCAGGCCAACCCGGGCTTCCAGTTCGTCGAGGACATGCCCTGGTTCGCCGGCCTGCATTACCGCATGGGCGTTGACGGCATCTCGGTGCTGTTCGTGCTGCTGACCGCTTTCCTGATGCCGATCTGCATCCTCGCCAGCTGGACCTCGATCACCAACCGGGTGCTCGAGTACATGATCGCTTTCCTGGTGCTCGAGACCCTGGTCATCGGCGTCTTCTGCGCCATGGACCTGATCCTGTTCTACCTGTTCTTCGAGGGTCAGCTGATCCCGATGTTCCTGATCATCGGCATCTGGGGCGGGCAGCGGCGGGTCTACGCGGCGTTCAAGTTCTTCCTCTACACGCTGCTGGGTTCGGTGCTGATGCTGGCCGCGATCCTTTTCATGATCAGCGTCGCCGGCACCAGTTCGATCCCCGATTTGATGCATTACAAGTTCGCACCGGGCGCCCAGACCTGGATGTGGCTCGCCTTCTTCGCCTCGTTCGCGGTGAAGATGCCGATGTGGCCGGTCCACACCTGGCTGCCAGACGCCCACGTCGAGGCGCCGACGGCCGGCTCGGTGATCCTGGCCGGCATCCTCTTGAAGATGGGCGGGTACGGCTTCCTGCGCTTCTCGCTGCCGATGTTCCCCACCGCCAGCGTCCAGTTCACGCCGCTGATCTTCACCCTCTCGGTGATCGCGATCGTCTACACCTCGCTGGTCGCCTTCCGGCAGACCGACATCAAGAAGCTGATCGCCTATTCGTCGGTGGCCCACATGGGCTTCGTCACCATGGGCATCTTCTCCGGCAATATTCAGGGCGAGCAGGGCGCCATCTTCCAGATGCTGAGCCACGGGGTGATCTCCGGCGCGCTCTTCCTCTGCGTCGGCGTGGTCTACGACCGCATGCACACCCGCGAGATCGCCTTCTACGGCGGCCTGGTGAACCGCACGCCGTGGTACGCGGCGGTGTTCATGCTGTTCGCCATGGGCAACGTCGGGCTGCCCGGCACCAGCGGTTTCGTCGGCGAGATACTGACCATGACCGGGACCTACAGCGCCTCGACCTGGACGGTGATCATCGCCGCCACCGGGGTGATCCTCTCGGCCGTCTACATGCTGACCGTCTATCGGCGCGTCATCTTCGGCGAGATCACCAACAACGCGCTGGCTGCCATTTCCGATCTCAACATGCGGGAGATCGTGATCTTCGCGCCCCTGATCGTCGGGACGCTGGTGCTGGGCTTGGCGCCCGGCCTGGTCTTCCAGGTGACGAGCGGGGCGACCCAGGCCCTGGTCGATGCCTACCACTTGGCGGGGCGCTGAGATGTTCGCCACTGACGCCATGCTCGCACTGCCGGAGCTGATCCTCGCCGGATCGGCGCTGGTGCTGCTGGTCTGGGGCGCCTTCGTGAAGCGCACCGGGCCGGTCTACATCCTGGCCGCCGTGCTGGCCTTGGCTGTGGCGGCCTTCGTCGCCGCCACGGGCCCCGCCGGCCGCGCCTTCAACGGCGCGCTGATCGCCGACAACTGGGCCGGCTTCTCCAAGGTGGCGATCTTCGCCGCCAGCGCCGTCGCCATCCCGCTGAGCGATCGCTGGTTCCGCCAGCGCGGCACGGCGCGCTTCGAGCTGACCGTGCTCATCATCCTGGCCGCGCTTGGCATGAGCATCATGGTCTCGGCCGGCGACCTGATCTCGCTTTACGTCGGCATCGAGCTGCACTCGCTGGCGCTCTACGTGCTGGCCGCCTTCCAGCGCGATGACGCCAAGAGCTCGGAAGCGGGCCTCAAGTACTTCGTGCTGGGCGCGCTCTCGTCGGGCCTGCTGCTCTACGGCGCTTCGCTGGTCTACGGCTTCGCCGGCTCGACGCGCTTCATCGACATCGCTGCGGCGACCCATGTCGGCGCGAGCCCCGGCATCGTCTTCGGCCTCGTCTTCCTGATCTGCGGCATCGGCTTCAAGGTCTCCGCCGCGCCCTTCCACATGTGGACGCCCGACGTCTACGAGGGCGCGCCGACGCCGATCGTCGGCTTCTTCGCCGGCGCGCCGAAGCTGGCCGCCATGGCGCTGTTCGCCCGGCTACTGACCGAGGGCTTCGGCGGGGCGCTGGAGCAATGGCGCCAGGTGGTGCTGATCGTGGCGCTGCTCTCGGTCTTCGTCGGCGCCTTCGCGGGCCTGGCGCAGAGCAACCTGAAGCGCCTCTGGGCCTATTCGTCCATTGCCAACATCGGCTACGCCCTGATCGGCCTCGCCGCCGGCGGGCAGGCCGGCGTGCAGTCCATGCTGGTGTTCATGGCCCTCTACACCATCGACGTGACCGGCTTCTTCGCCTGCCTCGCGGCCCTGCAGCGCGGCGGCAAGAGCCTGGAAAGCTTCGACGACTTCTCCGGCCTGGTGCGCGAGCGGCCGGGGCTGGCGCTGGCCATCACCGCCTTCTCGCTATCGGCCCTGGGCATGCCGCCGTTCTCAGGCTTCTTCGGCAAGTTCTACGTGTTCAAGGCCGCATTGGCCGCGGGGCCGCTGACCACCTGGGCCGCCGTCATCGCCCTCGTGGGCAGCGTGGTGGCCGCTTTCTACTATTTGCGCCTGATCAAGGTGATGTGGTTCGACCCTATGCCCAGCGCCGTCACCGACGATCCGCCGGGCGGGGCCCGCGCCATCGCCCTGGCCACCGCGCTCTTCGCCTTCCCCGTGGTGGTGGTGGCCCTCGTCTACCTCGACAAGCTGTCGTTCGCCGCCGCCGCCTTCGCCCGCTGACGTGGCCGCTGCGCTGCCCCACGTCGAGGCGTTCGACGAGATCGATTCCACCAACGCCGAGGCTCGCCGCCGCGCCGAAGCGGGGGAGCGCGGCCCGCTCTGGCTGACCGCGCGCATCCAGACCGCCGGCCGCGGCCGCCGCGGCCGCAACTGGGAGACCGGCTCGGGCAACCTCGCCGCCACCTACCTGGTGCAGAGCGCCAAGCCGCCCGCGGAAGCCGCGCAGATCTCCTTCGTCGCCGCCCTGGCCGTCGCCGACCTCGCCGCCGCCTACGTGCCGGCGTCGCTGGTCAGCCTGAAATGGCCCAACGACCCGCTGATTGCCGCCCGCAAGGCCGCGGGCATCCTGGTGGAGTCCGGCCCGCACCCGGGTGGGGGCCTGTGGCTCGCCGTCGGCTGCGGCGTCAACCTGGCGACCCCGCCGGAAGCCGCCGACCGCCCGGCGACCGCCTTCGCCGAGCACATGCGCGCCCCGCCCCCGAAGCCGCTCGATGCGCTGCAGGTGCTTGCCGAAGCCTTCGAACGTTGGCGCGACCTCTGGGAACGCCTGGGCTTCGCCCCCATCTCCGAAGCCTGGACAGCCCGCGCCCACGGCCTCGGCCAAACCTGCACCGCCCGCCTGCCGGCCGAGACCATCGAAGGCATCGCTGAAGGGCTGGATTTGGACGGGGCGCTGCGGCTCAGGACCGCATCGGGCGCAGTGCGGCGCATCACCGCCGGCGACGTGTTCTTCTGAAGGTTTAGAAAATGAGCCACGGAAAACACGGAGAACACGGAAAGCTACTCTTCGAGGACGAGACCTTCCGTATTCAAGGAGCCGTGTTCGAGGTGAGCCGTGTCTTGGGGACGGGGTTCCTTGAGGCGGTCTATCAGGAGGCGCTGGCGTTCGAATTCGAAACACGCGGCATCCCGTTCGTCGCTTCACCGTCGTTAGCAATCTCCTACAAGGACCGCTTGCTGAACCAGACTTATCGACCTGACTTCATCTGCTTTGATCACGTCATCGTTGAACTCAAAGCCATCCGAGAGACCGCTCCGGAGCACCGCGCCCAGACGTTGAACTACCTAAGAGCGACAGGGTTGAAGGTTGGCCTATTGGTCAATTTCGGGTGCGCGCCGAAGGCGCGCGTCGAACGACTCGTCCTGTGAGCCGGATGAACGCGTCCGTGTTTTCCGTGTTTTCCGTGGCCAAAACTCTTAATCCCCCCATCGACGGAGCCGCCTGATGCTGCTGGCGATCGAGCAAGGCAATACCAACACGCTGTTCGCGGTGCACGATGGCGAGGCGTGGATCGCGCAGTGGCGCGCGGCCACCGACTCGACCCGCACGGCGGACGAATACGCCGTGTGGCTGATTCAGCTGCTGGCCATGGCGTCGCTGAAGCTCAGCGAGCTCGACGCCTGCATCATTTCCAGCGTGGTGCCGCAGTCGCTGTTCAACCTGCGCAACCTGGCGCGCCGCTATCTGCACGTGGAGCCCTTGGTGGTGGGTGAGAATGTCGACCTCGGCATCGAGGTGCGCATCACCAAGCCCTCCGAGGCCGGCGCCGACCGGCTGGTCAACGCCATCGGCGCCCACGCGGCCTACAAAGGGGACCTGCTGATCATCGATAGCGGCACCGCCACCACCTTCGACGTCGTCAGCGGCGACGGCGCCTTCGAGGGCGGGGTGATCGCGCCGGGGATCAATCTCTCGATGCAGGCGTTGCACGAGGCCGCCGCCCAGCTGCCGCGCGTCGCCATCCGCCGGCCCGCCGGCAACCGGGTGGTCGGCGTCGACACGGTCGGCGCCATGCAGTCCGGCGTTTTCTGGGGATACATCTCGATGATCGACGGCCTCGTGGCGCGCATCAAGGCCGAGTGGGGCAAGCCCCTGACCGTCATCGGCACCGGCGGCGTCGCCTCGCTGTTCGAGCACGCCACCACCGCCATCGACCACTTCGACCACGACCTGACAATCCGCGGCCTGCTCGAAATCCACCGCCGCAACCCGCGGCCCGGCGCATGACCCCGTCCCCCACCGACGAACTCGTCTTCCTGCCGCTGGGCGGCTCGAACGAGATCGGGATGAACTTCAATCTCTACGGCTACGGCCCGCCGCACGCCCGCAAGTGGATCGTCGTCGACCTCGGCGTCACCTTCGGCGACCAGACCACGCCCGGCGTCGAGATCATCCTGCCCGACCCGAGCTTCATCGAGGCGCACGCCAAGGACATCATCGGCATCGTGCTGACCCACGCCCACGAGGACCACATCGGCGCCGTGCCCTGGCTCTGGGAGCGGCTGAAGGCGCCGATGTACGCGACGCCCTTCACCGCCTTCCTGCTGCGCGAGAAGCTGCGCGAGGCGGACCTGCTCGACGAGGCCCACATCACCGAAGTGCCGCTCTCGGGGACCTTCACGCTTGGCCCCTTCGAGCTGACGCTGATCACGCTCACCCACTCGATCCCCGAGCCCAACGGGGTCGCCATCCGCACCCCGCTCGGGACCATCCTTCACACGGGCGACTGGAAGATCGACCCCGACCCGCTGCTCGGCAGCCCCACCGACTCCGAGGCGATCCGCAAGCTCGGCGACGAGGGCGTGCTGGCCATGGTCTGCGACTCGACCAACGTCTTCGTCGATGGCGAGGCCGGCTCCGAGGCCACGGTGCGCACGGCGCTGACCGCCCTGATCGGTACGCTGAAGGGCAAGATCGCGGCGGCCTGCTTCGCCTCCAACGTCGCGCGGATGGACTCGATCATCCGCGCCGCCGAGGCCGCCGACCGCCGCGTCTGCCTGGTCGGCCGCTCGATGATCCGCATGTCGGCCGCCGCCCGCTCGGTGGGCCTGCTGAAGGACATCCAGCCCTTCGTCACCGACAAGGAAGCCGGCTACTTCCCGCCCGATAAGATCCTCTTCCTCTGCACCGGCAGCCAGGGCGAGCCCCGGGC
>DATAVF010000087.1:0-28547 GCA_036267835.1 Caulobacteraceae bacterium
GAAGGCTGGATGGAGGTGCTGCGCATCAACCTGATCGGCCCGTTCCTGGCCATCAAGCACGCCAGCGCGGTGATGAAGGAGGCCGGCAAGGGCTCGATCATCTGCACTGCCTCGGTGGCCGGCCTCCGCTCGGGCGCCGGCGGCGTGCCCTATTCGGCCTCCAAGGCCGGGGTGATCAACCTGGTGCAGACCACCGCCAACCAGCTCTACGGCACCGGCGTGCGGGTCAACGCGATCTGCCCGGGCCTGATCGAGACCGGCATGACCCGCGGCGTCTACGTGAGGGCCCGCGAGCGCGGCACCGAGGACCGCATCGGCCAGCTCAACCCGCTGAAGCGCGGCGGCGAGCCGCACGAGATCGCCGGCGCGGCGCTCTTCCTGGCGTCCGACGACAGCTCCTACGTCAACGGCCAGGCGATCGTGGTCGACGGCGGGCTGTCGTCGTCGCACCCAGTCGGCCAGCGCCGCGGCCCCAACTGACTTCCTTTCCACAGAAACCATAGATTTGAGGATGGAACCCAAGGCATGAGCGTCAAAGGCAAGGCCTATATGGCCGGGGTCTGGGAGCATCCGCTCCGCGAGATACCCCACCTCTCCACCGCCCAGGTCCACGCTGAGTGCGCCAAGGGCGCGCTCGAGGACGCAGGGCTCTCGTTCGACGACGTCGACGCCTACTTCTGCGCCGGCGACGCGCCGGGTTTCGGCGCGCTTTCCATGGCCGACTACATGGGCCTGAAGCTGAAGCACACGGATTCGACCGAGACCGGCGGCTCCTCCTACATCGTTCACGCCGGCCACGCCGCCGAGGCGATCGCGGCGGGCAAGTGCAAGGTGGCGTTGATCACCCTGGCCGGCCGCCCGCTCGGCAGCCGCTTCGGTCTCGGCGATCCGGAGACCCGCGGCGAGCGCTTCCGCATGGCCCCGCAGGGCGGCGGTGGCGGCGGCATCAACGAGGTCCCGGAAGCCGGCTTCGAGAACATCTGGGGCGGCACCACCCACAACACCTACGGCATGTGCGCCATGCGCCACATGTACGAATACGGCACCACCTCCGAGCAGCTGGCCTGGATCAAGGTCGCCGCCTCGCACCACGCCCAATGGAACGAGCACGCCTTCCTGCGCGACGTGGTGACGGTGGAGGAGGTGGTGAACTCGCCGATGATCGCCGACCCGCTGCACCGGCTGGACTGCTGCGTCATCACCGACGGTGGCGGCGCGGTGATCATGGTCGCGCCCGAGATCGCCAAGAGCCTGAAGCGGCCGCTGGTCAAGGTGATCGGCCACGGCGAGGCGCCCAAGGGCCCGCGCGGCGGCAAGGACCTCGACCTCACCTTCTCCGGCGCCGCCTGGTCGGGCCCGCCTGCCTGGGCCGAGGCCGGCATCACCCCGGCCGACATCAAGTACGCCTCGATCTACGATAGCTTCACCATCACGGTGCTGATGCAGATCGAGGACCTCGGCTTCTGCGAGAAGGGCGAGGGCGGCAAGTTCGTCGCCGACGGCAACCTGATCTCGGGCGTCGGCAAGCTGCCGTTCAACACCGACGGCGGCGGGCTCTGCAACAACCACCCGACCAACCGCGGTGGCATCACCAAGATCATCGAAGCGGTGCGCCAAGCCCGCGGCGAAGCCCACCCGAAGGTGCAGGTGCCCAACTGCGACCTCGTCATCGCTCACGGCACCGGCGGCTCGCTGGGCACGCGCCACGGCGCGGGCACGCTCATCATGGAAAGGGAATAGGCCGATGTCCGACGTTGAAACCCGGCCGAGCACGCGCCGCATCCCGGCCCCGAGCCAGAACCTCGAGAGCAAGCCCTTCTGGGACGCCGCCAAGCAGGGCCGCTTCCTGATCAAGCGCTGCACCGCCTGCGGCGAGCCGCACTGGTACCCGCGCACCCTCTGCCCGTTCTGCCACTCGTCGGAGACGGTGTGGGAGGAGAGCAAGGGCGAAGGGGCGATCTACACCTTCAGCATCATGCGCCGGAACACGCCCGTCCCCTACGGCATCGGCTATGTGACGCTTGACGAGGGGGTGTCGCTGCTGACCAACTTCATCGATTGCGACTTCGACGCGCTGAAGATAGGCCAGCGGGTGAAGCTGAAGTGGTCATCGACGGGCGAAGGCAACCCACCGGTCTTCACCTTCACCGCTGCCTAAACAGGGCATCACCTGGAGGGGGCCGCCATGGCCGACCGCGCCGACCTGATCACCGAGAGCTTCGAGCTGGCGGCGGAGCGGTGCGAGGACCTGACGCCCCTGGTCTATGCGCGGCTCTTCGCCGAGCAGCCGGAGATGGAGGTGCTGTTCTGGCGCGACGGCAATGGCCTAATCAAGGGCGAGATGCTGGCGCGGGTGATCGAGGCGATCTTCGACTTCATCGGGGACCGCAAGTATGCCGACCACCTGATCCAGTGCGAGGTGATCACCCACGCCGGCTACGACGTGCCGCCGGACGTGTTCGCAACCTTCTTCGGGGTGGTCGCCGCCACCATGAAGGAGGTGGTGGCCGAGGCCTGGACCGCCGAGATCGACCACGCCTGGGTGGGGCTGCTTGCCGACCTCGACTTCTACGTCCAGCACCCCGACCAGCACGCCACCGCCGAACTGGCTGTCTGAGCCCGCTGACGCTGTCGCAGCTGCCCTCAGTATCCTTCTCCCCTCGCGGGAAAAGGTGGCGGTCGGAGACCGCCGGATGAGGGGCCGCGCGCACTCTCCGACAAGTCTCTGAGATTATTCGGCATCATCGCGCGGCCGCTTGGTGGCCCGGGTCTCACTCGACCAAGTCTTTCGTCCACCATCTGGTCTGGTCGACCACGTTGAAGCCACAAGATTTGTATGTCGCGATCGCCGGCGCGTTGAAATGCGCGGTGCTCACTCGGGCCCATCGCATGCCTCTCGACTGCAAACGTCTCAGTCCCTCCGAGACCACGGCGCGTCCGAAGCCTCGGCCACGAAACCGCGAACTCGTTCCTACCGGCTCGAAGAGCCCAATGCCGGACCCGTCGTCGGCCCAGCAGATGCAGTTGCTGACGAACGCACCGGTCGAGGCTTGGATGACGAGGTCAAGGCTCGTGTCGTATGCGGGCTCGCCTCGAAGGCTGCGGTATACGTCGGCGCTGAAAGTCGAGTGGGCGTCTTCGATGCCGATGTTGGATAGATCATTCCAAGCGTCTCGGTGGCAGGCCGCGCGGGCCTCGGCATCGACGTCTCTGCAATCCAGCGCCACTGCACCGTCTGGCGGCGAGGCATGCGCCGCCAGACTATCCAGGTCATTCCTGAAAACCACGCTTTGGAGTTCGTCCGACCGATAACCCGACACTCCGAGCATCGAAGCCCGCTGAATATCTCGATCCATCACAAGGACAGAGAGCCGGTCATAGCCTTCGGCCCGCGCGACCCCCTCCGCCCAAGCCAGCATCTCCGGGACAAGATTGTCGTGGTCTGGCAGGCATTCCAGATGGATTTTGCGCAGCCCGACGAACCAGGCCACCGCGACAGCCTCATCCGCTGAAGTCCAAATCCGCATCGCATGCGGTTGATCGAACGCGCCAGTGGTGGCCTCGACCAGCAGCTCCCAAACGATGTTGCCGGGATGCCAGATGGCATCGAGGGGGAAGCGCGCCCGAACAGCCTCGCTGGCGAACCGCGTCAATATCGGAAGGTCGATCAAGCCTGCGTACGGTCTCTGTTTCAAACTAGGCTCGCCGGATCATCAGCAGTCTGCTTAGTGCTCGGCAACGACCGCAGTCCACCCTCAGCGGCCGGTCTGCTTGCGGGCGAACCGCGAACCGCTCGTTTGGGCGGTCGCAAACGGCCTGGGTCCCCTGAGTTCGTCGGGATGAGCGGGCTTTGGGGTTAAGGGCCTGGGCCCGCATCGAAGTCCGCCAGCCGCACGGGTCGCCGGCCGCTCCACCTGCCGGGCGTCGCATCGAACACGCCGGCCACCGGCGTGCCGCAGGCGGCGCAGCGGCCGTGGGCGTCCAGGCCCCAGCGGCCGAGGGTGTGCCAGTCGCGTTCGATCACGCGTTCGCCGCAGTGGTGGCAGTAGGTGGACTGGCGGGCGGTGTCGTGGACGTTGCCGACGTAGGCGTAGCGGACGCCGGCCTGCATCGCGATGCGGCGCGCGGCGAACAGGGTCTCGGGCGGGGTTGGCGGCTTGTCGAGCATGCGGTGGTCGGGGTGGAAGGCGGTGAAGTGCAGCGGGACGTCCGGGCCCAGCCGCTCGACCACCCATTGCGACAGCCGCTCGATCTCGGCGGGGCCGTCGTTCTCGCCGGGGATCAGCAGGGTTGTGATCTCGAGCCAGGTCTTGGTCTCGTGCTTCAGGTACTCCAGCGTTTCCAGCACCGGCGCCAGGTGGGCGGCGGTGAGCTTGAAGTAGAAGTCCTCGGTGAAGGCCTTCAGGTCGACGTTGGCCGCATCGACGTGGCCGAAGAAGCGCTCGCGGGGACCGGGGCTCATGTAGCCGGCCGTCACCGCCACCGTGGCGACGCCCACCGCGTGGCAGGCCTCGGCCACGTCCATCGCGTATTCGTAGAAGATCACCGGGTCGTTGTAGGTGAAGGCGACCGCGCGGCAGCCGAGCTGCTGCGCGGCCGCGGCGATGGTCTCCGGCCGGGCGCGGTCAGCCAGAGTGTCCATCTCGCGGCTCTTGGAGATGTCGTGGTTCTGGCAGAAGGCGCAGGCGAGGTTGCAGCCGGCGGTGCCGAACGACAGCACCGGCGTGCCGGGCAAAAAGTGGCTGAGCGGCTTCTTCTCGATCGGATCGACGCAGAAGCCCGACGAGCGGCCCCAGGTGGTCAGCACCACAGCCCCGCCTTGCGCCTCACGGACGAAACAGAGGCCGCGCTGGCCGTCGCGCAGCTGGCAGGCGCGCGGGCAGACGTCGCAGCGCACGCGGCCGTCCGGCAGCGTGGTCCAGTCGCGCGTCGGCAGGGCGCCTGAGGCGAGGAGCGCGGGCGCCGGCATGGCTAGCGCTGCGCCGTGCCGACCAGGGTGGCGTGGGCGCTGGAGGTGCGCAGCAGCGTCGACAGCACCTCGTTGGCCGGCGCGTTGGCCCCGATCGAGATGGCGGTCTCCGGCATCGCCCAGATAGTGAACTGGTAGTGGTGCACGCCCGAACCCAGCGGCGGGCAAGGCCCGTCGTAGGCTGCGTCGCCGAAGTTGCCGGCCACCGCATGGGCGCCGGCCGGCAGGGCCGCAACACCGCGCGGCAGCGAGGTGGTCGCTGGCGGCAGGCCGACGACGATCCAGTGCGACCAGAACGCCGGCTTGGCATCGACGTCGATCATGGTCAGCACCAGGCTGACCGTCCCGGCCGGCGCGCCGCTCCAGGCCAGCGCCGGCGAGACGTTCTGCCCGCCGCAGCGCGGGTAGATCTGCGCCGGCGCGATCACGGCGTTCGGCTGCAGGTCGGCGCTGGAGATTTGCATCGCCAGCGCCGGGGCGGCGATGGCGGCGGTCGCGGCGAGGACGAGCGCGGCGAGGCGCATGCGGGACCTCCGGGGTAGGGGCGGTCCAACCTTAGAGCGTTCCGCCCGTCCCCCCAACTGCCTCCAGCGCCGCCAAAGTTTCGGCGTGGCTGGCGCGGGTGACGCGGTAGCCGGCCAGGGCCAGGGCCGAGGCGACGCCCAGCACGATGTAGACCGCCGCGAATTCGGCCCCCAGACGCCCCGCCAGCTCCGGCGCGACCGGGCCGCCGGTCGCGGGAAAGCCGATCGCCGCCAGGGCGAGGCCACTCAGCAGGATGCCAAGGCCCGACACCGTCTTCCGCACGAAGATCAGCAGGGCGAAGATCGCGCCGGCGCCCTGGCGGCCGGTGCGCCGCTGCTCGGCCTCGACCAGGTCGGCGACCATCGACGACGAGATGATCGAGCCCAGGATCCAGACGCCGGTCTCGAAGGCCGAATGCAGGGTCAGGATCGGCATCAACGCCGGCGCGCCATTGGCCGGGAACAGCCCTGCCAGCCGCAGGATGATCGGCAGCGGCTGGCCCACCACGGCGACCAGGCCCACCGCGATCGCCACCTGCTTCTTGTCGCGGCCCCTGGTGATCCAGGGCGTCAGTCCCAGCACCACCAGCACCGAGGCGAAGGGCGCGATCGAGAGGATGCTGATTTGCGATGAGTTCAGCCCCCAGATGAACACCTGGATGTAGTTGTAGAGCGCGTTGCCGAAGCCGGTCGCCGCCGCCAGCAGGATGGCCGAAACCATCAGCGCCAGCACCGACCGCCCTCGCAGCGCCGCGAAGAGCCCCCGCAGGCCCGGCCGGCCGGCGGCCGGCGCAGCAGCGCTCTGGCGGACCCGCCCTTGCGTGCCGAGCGCCGAGGCCAGCATGGCGACCATCATCACCGCTGCGCCGACCGTGCCGAAAGCCGCGAAGCCCTCGCGGTGCATCAGGCCGGAGGCGTCGCCGGCCGTGGGGCGCAGGAAGATGGCGTAGGCGCTGACGGCCAGCGCCAGCCCGCCGATCCAGCCCACGGCGAAGAGGTAGGTCAGGGTCGAGGTGCGCTCGTCGTAGTCGGTGGTGAACTCGGCCACCAGCGAGCTGAACGGCACTTCGAACAGGCTGACCAGGAAACGCGCCGCCACCGACACGCCCAGCAGCCAGGCGAACAGCCCGGCCTGCGCCAAGCCTTGCGGCGGGTTGAATAGCGCCCAGTAGGCGAGCGCCGCTGGAACCGCGGCCACGTAGAGGAACGGGTGGCGGCGGCCCAGCTTCGAGCGCCAGCCGTCGGAGACCACGCCGATCAACGGGTCGAAGCAGGCGTCGGCGATCAGGGTCAGCGCCAGGGCAAGGCCCGCCATCCCGGCCGAGAGGCCGAGCGCCTGGTTGTAGAAGATCAAGAGGAAGGTGTTGAAGCCGGTGTCGCGCACGCCCAGCGCCAGCGCGCCCAGGCTGTAGAGCAGCTTCGTGCTGCGGGGGATGGCCATTAGACGCGCACCGGCAGGGTGGTCAGGCCGTGGATGAAGTCGACCGCGCGCCATTGCGGCTCGGCCGCAGGGTCGGCTAGGCGCAGCTCCGGGAACCGCGCCACGATCTCGGCCACTGCGACCTGCGCCTCAAGCCGGGCCAGGGGCGCGCCGATGCACATGTGGGCGCCGCCGCCGAAGGCCAGGTGCGGCCCCTCGCGGCGGGTGATGTCGAAGCGGTGCGGCTCCGTGAACTGAGCCGGATCGCGGTTGGCCGCGTGCAGCAGCACGGCCACCACCTGGCGCGGCTTGACCGGGCAGCCGTGGAACTCCAGGTCGCGCGAGGCGATGCGCTGGGTGCCGTCGGTGGGCGGCTCCAGGCGCAAAGTCTCCTCGATCGCGCCCACGATCAGCGCCGGATCGGCGCGCAGCTTCGCCAGTTCGGCCGGATGGGTGAGCAGCAGCCAGATGGCGTTGCCGATCAGGTCGGCGGTGGTGACGTTGCCGCCCAGCAGCAGGTTCATGCAGTTGACGCGGATTTCGCTGTCGCTGAGCTGGCCAGTGACGGCCTGCACCGCCAGCAGGTCGGAGATGATGTCGTCGCGGGGCGCCGCGCGGCGCTCGGCCATCGCGCCATCGAGGAAGTCCATGATCGCGTCGGCCGCGGCGCGGGTGGCGGCGCGTCGCTCGGGCGTCTGCTCGAGCGAGAAGATGTCGATCGCCGCTTCCGACCAGGCGCGGAACTGCTCCATGTCCGAGGTGTCGACGCCCAGCACGCGGCCGATGGCGGCGATCGGGATCGGCATGGCGTAGTCGGCGACCACGTCGAAGCTGTCCCGCCCCGCCAGGGCGTCGAGGCGGCGACGGGTGAAGTCCTGCAGGAACGGCCGCATCGCCTGCGCCCGCCGGCTCAGCGCGATGGCGATCGGCGGGCGGACGCGGGCGTGGGCCGGATTGTCCATGAAGCCGATGCCGCTGTCGCGGTCGCCCGGCCGGTTCATGTCCTTGGGCTTGAAGCTCTTCACCAGCGCGCCATCCTCGGCCTCGTCGGGATCGCGCCAGAGGTCGGGGTCGGTCAGCAGCGCCCGCCCATCGGCGAAGCGGGTGAGCACGAAGGTGCGTGTGGGTTCGTTGAAGTGGATCGGCTCGGCGGCGCGCAGGGCGTCGAACACCGGATGGCGGGGGCCGGACATGGCGCGCTCCTTGGCAAGCGCCCGCTATCTACTCGGCCCGTGATGTCAGAAATAATGATATCGCTGCATTCGCGATATCGTCAATACGGGTATCACGTACACCTCCCCATAGGGGGAGGGGACTGCCCCTATGGGGGAGGTCTGGGGTTGAACGGCAGGATCATGTCCTCGCCTTGCCCGATCACCGCGTACGAGGCTTCCGGCACCTCTTGCCAGGCCCCCGCCAGGCCGGCGAACGGCTCGGAGACCACCAGCCGCGAGTCATCCGCAAGGTCGTGCAGAATCGGGTTCTCCGGATACTGGGCCCGCAGGGTCACGACATTGATGGTGTGATAGAGCGAGGCCGACTGGCGCTCGCTCGAATAGCGGAAGGCCCAGATCCTCTCGCCATCGCTGGCGGCGAGGGTCATGCGCAGCGGCAACTCGACCCCGTGAGCGCGGCCGACCCGCTCGATCAACCCCACTGCCCGCTCGACCGCGCCCGGCGGGTCGTGCTCAAGGCCGAAGGTCAGGGCGAGGTAGAAGAACAGCTCCGAGTCGGTCGAGCCGGCGATGTCGGCATAGAGAGCCGGCCCGACCTCCAGCGCCAGCTCGCGCTTGACCTCATGGAAGCGGTTGATCTCGCCATTGTGCATCCAGAGCCAGCGGCCGTGCCGGAACGGGTGGCAATTGGTCTGCTGCACCCCCGTGCCTGTCGAGGCCCGCACGTGGGCGAAGAACAGCCGCGCCCGCACCTGCCCGGCCAGTTCGCGCAGGTTGTGGTCGCTCCACGCCGGCTCGACGCTGCGATAGAGCCCCGCGGTCTCATGCTCGCCATACCAGCCGACCCCTACTCCATCGCCATTGGTGGTGCCGGCGCCCAGCTGCGCATGCAGGCTCTGATCGATCAGCGAATGCTGCGGCTTGTAGAGCAGCTCCTCCATCAGGAGCGGCGTTCCGATGTAGGCAAGCCAGCGGCACATGCGCCAATTGTGGCAGAGCCTGTTGGGCGACGATAGCGCCGAGGCCCGTGGGTTGGACGCGTGCCGGAGGCGCATTGATTTCAGCGCAGAGGCGCAGAGGTCGCAGAGCTGACGTCGGGCGGCGCGGTCGCGCTCGCTGGCGCACCCGCTCGAAGTGAACCTGGGACTTTGCCGCCTCCCTCTGCGCCTCTGCGGTCAAAAATGACGGCGCCGCGGTATCCCGCCGCCTGGGGCTAGGGTTCGATGATTTCGAACCAGAAGTCGAAGCGGTCGAGCCAGCCGAGCAGGTCGGACAACGTTGCGCCGTCGCCGGTCAGCGAGCCGTCCGCCAGCGCCGCCTCGACCGTCTTCGAGCCGGTGACTAGCGCCACGAGCGTCGGGCGATCCAGCGTCACCGAGGAGTCGGCGTCGCGGTCGGCGTGATGGCGCAGCACCGCGTTTTCCACCTCGAGCCGAAAGCGTTCGCCGGTGTCGCTGAAGGTCAGGCCGAGCTGCAGCGTCCGAGCGCCCACCGCCGGCCCGTTGAGCCGCACGCTGAAGCTGTCCAGCAGCATGGCGCCGGGCAGCCGGTGCAACTGGGCCAGCGCGGCTTGGCGGGGCGTCGTCGCGGGTGGGCGGCGGTTGCGCAGTTCCTGGGCGCCGGTCAGGTAGAAGGCGCGCCAGGGGCCGCTTTCGGCCTGGTAGCCCATCTGCTCCAGGGCGTCGGCCTGCAGGTGGCGCGCCGCGTCGTTGCCGGGGTCGGCGAAGACCAGATGGTTCACCACCTCGGCCACCCAGCGGTAGTCGCCCGCCTCGAACGCCGTCCGCGCCTTGGCCAGCAGCGCGTCCGCCCCGCCGGCCAGCTCCACATAGCGCTTCCCCGCCTCCATCGGCGGATGCGGGTGCAGGTTGGCGGGGTTGCCGTCGAACCAGCCGAGGTAGCGCTGGTAGACCGCCTTGGCGTTGTGGTTCAGCGTCCCGTAGTAGTCACGCACGTGCCACTCGGCGGCCAGGGTCGGCGGCAGGGCGATCTCTTCGGCGATCTCGCGCGGCGTGCGGCCATGGTTGGCCAGCCGCAGGGTCTGGTCGTGGATGTATTTGTAGACATCGCGCTGGGTCTTCAGGAACTGCACCTGATCGTCCTGCCCCCAGCGCGGCCAGTGGTGGCTGGCGAAGAGCACGTCGCTATCACCCGCGAACATCTCCAGCGCCTCGTCGATGTAGAAGCTCCACGCCTTGGCGTCCCGCACCTGGGCGCCGCGCGGCGTGTAGAGATTGTGCAGGTTGCAGGTACAGTTCTCGGCCATGCAAAGCGCGCGCAGCCGCGGGAAGAAGAAGTTCATTTCCGCCGGCGCCTCGGTGCCCGGCGTCACCTGGAACACCGCCTCGACCCCGTCGATGGAGAGCCGCGTCCCCGTCTTCGAGATGCTTTCAGTGGGCGCGACCAGCGCCGGCTGGCCCAGCGACACCGCCTTGCCGAGACCGGCGTCCACATGGCCCCGCGGTCCGCGCGGCAAGAGCGCGCCGTACATGTAGGTCGCGCGCCGGTTCATCACATTGCCCAGCAGCACGTTCTCGCTGACCGCCTCGATCAGGAAGCCCTCCGGCGCAATGATCCGGGCGCCGGCGGCGATGTCGGCCTCGCTCAGCACCCCCATCACCCCGCCGTAGTGGTCGACGTGGCTGTGGGTGTAGATCACCGCCGTCACCGGCTTGTCGCCCCGGTGCTGGCGCATCAAAGCGAGCGCGGCGGCAGCCGGCTCGGCCGTGGTCAGCGGATCGATGACCACATACCCGGTCTCGCCCTCGATGAAGGTGATGTTGGAGATGTCGAAGCCGCGCACCTGGTAGACGCCATCGGTCACCTTGAAGAGGCCGTGGCTCATGTTGAGCTGACCGTGGCGCCAGAGGCTGGGGTTGACCGTGGCCGGGGCCTCGCCGCCCTCGTTCAGGAACGCGAAAGGCGACAGGTCCCACGCGACGCCGCGCCCCGGCGTCTCGACCCGCGCGTTCGGCAGCGTACCCAGGAAGCCCCGCCGCACCCGCTCGAAGTCCGCCCGGTCATCCACTGGCAGCCGCGCCCGCACGGCCGCCTGGGCGGCCAGGGTGGCGGCGCTCGCATCCTTGGGCTCTTCCATGCTTCCATCCCCCGCTGACGGCGTTCTTCCGGCGCCATCTGGGCCGCGACGACGCGGCGGGCGTCAAGAGGCAGCGGCGTGACGAACTTCAAGGTCGGGACCAGGGTCCACGTCAGCGACCGCATGCAGACGGACTATGCCTACGTCCTTTCCGCCCGCACCGGCCGCGATTTCGACGCGGGCTTCGAGCCCGAGCTGACGCCAAAGGAAATGCTGCAGCTCGGCGTCTTCGGCGGCCGCTACATGACCGACTGCAAGGCGGAATTCCCCGCCAGCTGGTTCGAGGGCGCCAAGCTCGCGCCGAAGCGCGCCGATCCGAAGCTCAACTGGTTCGGCGTCGAGGCCAGCCAGCCGCTCCCGGTCTGGCGCGCCAAGGGGTGGATCTGGGACGATGATCCGCGCGGCTGGTTCCAGTGGTACTGCCGCTATTACCTGGGCCGCCGCGTGCCCTTCGAGGACGCGCGCCAGATCAAGCGCTGGCGGGCCATGCGCCGGCACGTCGCCCAGGTGAAGGCCAACTGCGAACCCGGCAACGGCCTTTGCCGGCCGCGCCAACGCCAGGCTCTGCTGCAATGGGCCTACGATGCACGCAGGATTTGACTGACCCGGCGGGAAACCCGCCATAGAGATCGGCCATGTACATCGCCGACCACGCCCGCGCCAACCCCGCCAAGCCGGCCATGATCATCGCCGAGACCGGCGAGACCCTCACCTACGGCGAGCTCGACGAGCGCTCCAACCGCCTCGCCCAGCTTCTCCACGCCCAGGGCCTCAGGCGCGGCGACCACCTGGCCATTCTGATGGAGAACAACATCCGTTTCGTGGAGGTGGTCTGGGCCGCCTTCCGCTCCGGCCTCTACCTGACCGCGGTCAACCGCTACCTGCCCCCGGACGAAGCCGCTTATGTGGCTGCCGACTGCGGCGCCAAGGCGATCGTCAGCTCTTGGGATCGCCGCTCCACCGCCGAGCCGCTGGCCGAGCTCATTCCCGCTTGCGCGATCCGGCTGATGGTCGACGGCGTGGCGCCAGGCTGGGCATCGTACGAGGACGCCATCGCCACGGCGCCGGCCGAGCCGGTCGAGCCACAATGGATGGGCGATTCCATGCTCTATTCGTCCGGCACCACCGGCCGGCCGAAGGGTATCCTCCGACCCCTGCAGGATCGTACCGTGGCCGAGGGCTTCGAGCTGCGCCAGAGCGTCAACCGCTACGGGTTTTCTCCGGACACGGTCTATCTGTCGCCCGCACCGCTCTATCACGCCGCCCCGCTCGGCTACGTCACCCAGACGCTCGGCTGGGGCGGCACGGTGGTGATGATGCAGCATTTCGACGCCGAGAACGCCCTGCGCTTCATCGAACAGCACCGCGTCACCCACAGCCAGTGGGTGCCGACCATGTTCGTCCGCATGCTGAAGTTACCGGCCGAGGCGCGCGCCGCCTACGACCTTTCCAGCCACAAGGTAGCCGTCCACGCCGCCGCGCCCTGCCCGGTCGACGTGAAGCGGCAGATGATCGCGTGGTGGGGCCCTATCCTGGAGGAATATTACGCCGGCACCGAGGGCACGGGTTCGACCACCATCGGCAGCGTGGACTGGCTGGCCCACCCCGGTTCTGTCGGCCGCGCGGCGCTGGGCGTGCTGCACATCTGCGACGAAGAGGGCCACGAGCTGCCGACGGGCGAGGCCGGGCTGATCTACTTCGAGCGCGAGGCGATGACCTTCGCCTACCACAACGACCCGGCCAAGACCCGCGCCGCCCAGCACCCGGCCCACGACAACTGGACCAGTCTCGGCGACGTCGGCTACCTCGACGCCGACGGCTACCTGTACCTCACCGACCGCAAGGCCTTCATGATCATCTCCGGCGGGGTCAACATCTACCCGCAGGCGATCGAGGACGCCCTGATCCTGCATCCCAAGGTGCAGGACGTCGCCGTCTTCGGCGTCCCCGACGCAGAGATGGGCGAGGCGGTCAAGGCGGTGGTCGAGCCGGCGCCCGGCGTGGCGCCCACGCCCGAACTCGCCGCCGAGCTGCTGGCCTTCGCCCGCGACCACCTCGCCCACTACATGGCCCCGCGCTCGGTCGACTTCATCGAGGAGATGCCGCGGCTGCCCACCGGCAAGCTCTACAAGCGGGTGCTCAAGGACCAGTACTGGCAGGGACGTGCGATCTAGTTCGGCACGGCCACCAGGCCACTTGGTCCCTGCACCAGGTGCTGGTTCCTGACCATCAGCAGGAAGTTCTGGGTCTGGACCGTCTCGTTGTACTGCTGCTGCACGAAGGTGGCGCTGCGCGCGTCGGCGGCTTGTGACATCGAGGTCATGTAGGCGTCGTGGCTGGACTGCATCGTGGCGGCGAGTTGCTGTTCCTCCGCGGTCATCTGCTGGCCGAACTGGTTCCAGCTGTTCGCCAGCTGCTGGCGCGCTTCGGCGCCGGCCTGCCGCGCGGCCTGGGCCATCCGCGCCTTCCACTGCGCCGTCACCTGCTTGCTGGCCAGCATCTGGAACAGGACCTTCTCGGCCGCCGCGCCCTGGCCCTGCGGCGTGCGCAGGCCGAACACCTGCGCGGACCATAGACCGTTCGGGTACTGGAAGGTGATGGCGTAGACGTCGGCCTCGTAGGGCCTGCCGTTGACCACGCAGCTGAAGCCGGCCTGGCCGGCGTCGATCTGCTGGCCCTGGTTGCCGGGCTCGGCCGCGGCCAGCTGCACCAGGTCCGGCCGCGCCTGAGCGCCATTCAGCTGCACGCTGGAGCATTGGGTGGGCAGGGCCGAGGCGCCGTACATCTGGGCGAACTGGGCGGCGGTGCGGGTCTGCAGCACCATGTAGGGGGCGATGGCGCCGGGCGCCTGCTGGCCCTCCGGCGCGCCCTGGGCGTAGGCCGGCTGGATGAACATCAGCGGGATATCGGGATCACCGATGTAGAGCAGGGTCGCCCCGTCGGGCGAGGCGGCGGTGATCCAGGGCGTCGCCACGACGGGCGATTCGCGCACCACGCCGGCGTTCACCCGCCAGCCCTGCGGCGCCTGGGCGGTGAAGGCGTTCTCGGACGGCTCGGTGACGGGGACCCAGCTGATCTGGTCGGGCACGATGGGCGCGGGCGCCGCGGCGCTTCCCCCCGATGCGGCCTGGCGCGCAGGGGCGCCACCGCAGCCGCCGAGGAGAAGCAGCAGCCCCACCGCAACTGGCGCGAGCGGCTGGGCCAGTTTGATCCGCATACGTTGCTTTTGCTCTTGCGTTGCCTGGCCACCTTAACCGTAAGGATGGTTTCCGGCTACGCGCGAGAAATCCCTCCAAGCCCGCTCATCCGGAGGACCGTCGGGAGTGGGATCTGCGTCCGCAGATGCGCGCCCGCCTAGCGCAGTTTCAGGAACGATGGGTCGCGGAAGGGGGCGCCAGCGGTCATGCGCGAATGGAAGCCGGAGATGCTCGGGCCGGCGCGGTTGTCGCGGGGATCGTAGACGGCGTCGTCGCCGAAGAAGCGCAAGGTGAGGGTGCGACGGCGCGCCCCGGCATGGGTCGGGGCGCCGCCGTGCAGCATCCGCGGGTGGAACAGCACCACGTCGCCGGGCGACGTCGCGAACGAGACGATGTCGTGGCTGGCTCGCGCGCCCTCGATGTCGGGCAGGCGCGGCAGCACCGAGTTCGGGTTGATCGGCGCGGTCTCGTCGGCGAGGTCGAAGCGCGAGGTATTGAAGAGCGGGCCGCGGTGCGAGCCGCGCACGAACTCCAGCGAATCCTCGGCCGTGGTCGCGTCGAAGGTGATCCAGGCGACGGCCAGGCACCGTCCGGCGATGGCGAGGTAGGACGAGTCCTGGTGCCAGGGCGTGCGCCGCGTCTCGCCGCCCTCCTTGAGGAACACCTGCTCGTAGAAGAACCACACGTCCGGCGCGCCCCAGATGTCGGCGATCAGCGCCGGCAGGGGCGAGGCCAGCAGCATCTCGCGATAGCCATCGAGGCAGCGCGGGTTGAAGAGGTCGTTGAGAAAGACGCCCTCGCGCTGCGGCAGGCGCGAGGCGCCGGGGCCGGGATTGTCGAGGCTCCACTGCCAGGCGGCCAGGGCCGCATCCATCGCTGGCGCGTCCAGCGCGCCCTTCAGGAGGACGACGCCGTCTTCTTCGTACTGGCGTTGCAGCGACATGACAGGCGATAGTCGAGCGGCTCACGGACCGGAAGGCAAGCGCGATGACGGACGTTGAAACGCCGCCGCCGGGGGCTTCCACCGTGCCGGGCGGCGACCAGGACTGGGCCGAGCTCGTGCCGCTGCCTGCGCTGGCGGCCTGGATGGACAGCCAGGGCCTGGGCGGCGGGCCGATCGAGTCGCCGCGGCTGCTCACCGGCGGCACGCAGAACATCCTGCTGCGCTTCGAGCGCGGTGGGCGCGGGTTCGTGCTGCGGCGGCCGCCGAAGCACTTGCGCGCCAATTCCAACGAGACCATGCGCCGCGAGGCGCGGGTGCTGGCGGCGCTCTCCGGCACGGACGTGCGCCACCCGGCGCTGATCGCCGCCTGCCCGGCCGAGGATGTGATCGGCGCGGCCTTCTACCTGATGGCCCCGGTCGAGGGCTTCCTGCCCCGCGACGAGATGCCGGCGCTGCACGCCGGCGACCCCGCCATCCGCCACCGCATGGGGCTGGAGATGGCCGACGCCATCGCGGCGCTGGGCCGGGTCGATTTCCGCGCCAAGGGGCTGGAGGGGCTGGGCAAACTGGATGGTTACCTGGAGCGCCAGGTTCCGCGCTGGCGGTCCCAGCTGGAGAGTTACGCCGAGCACGACGGCTGGCCGGGGCTGGCGGGCCTGCCCGGGGTCGGCGAGATCGGCGCGTGGCTGGAGGCCAACCGGCCGCCCGAATTCGTGCCCGGCCTGATCCATGGCGACTTCCACTTTGCCAATGTGCTGTTCAGCCGCGAGGGGCCGGAGCTGGCCGCGATGATCGACTGGGAGCTGACGACCCTGGGCGACCCGCTGGTGGATCTGGGCGGCCTGATCTCCGGCTGGCCCGCGGACGGCGCCGAGACCGGGCCGGTCAAGCCGTGGCCGGGCTTCCCCACCCGCCAGGAAATCATCGACCGCTATGCCGAGGTCAGCGGCCGCGATGTCTCCCACGTGAACTGGTACGAGGTGCTCGCCTGCTACAAGATCGGCGCGATCCTCGAAGGCACCTACGCCCGCGCCTGCGCCGGCAAGGCCCCCAAGGCGACGGGGGACTATTTGCACAACAACACGCTGGGCCTCTTCCAGCGCGCGCTGGCTAAGATCCGCTAGCCGCCCCGCCCGGTCACTGGCAGGCCAGGCACTCGTCGTAGTCGGTGCGCTCGCCCGCGGCCTTTTCGACCATGGCCGCGACCCCGTCACCGCCGGCGAAAGCGGCGCGTTGCACCGACTTGGAGCGCAGGTAGTAAAGGCTCTTCACGCCGCGCTCCCAGGCGAGCCAGTGCAGCATGTGCAGGTCCCACTTATCGACGTCGCCGGGCAGGAAGATGTTGACCGACTGCGACTGGCAGATGTCGCCGGCGCGATCGGCGGCCAGCTCGACCACCCAGCGCTGGTCGATCTCGAAGGCGGTCTTGTAGACGTCCTTCTCGTCCTGGCTCAGGCAGTCGAGGTGCTGGATCGAGCCCTCCTGCTCCAGGATCGAGCCCCAGATGGCGGGCGTGTTGGCGCCGCGCTCTTCGAGGAGACGCTCCAGATAGGGGTTCTTCACCGCGAACGAGCCCGAGAGGGTCTTGTGGGTGTAGATGTTGGCCGGGATCGGCTCGATGCCGGCGCTGGTGCCGCCGCAGATGATCGAGATCGACGCGGTCGGCGCGATCGCCAGCTTGTGCGAGAAGCGCTCCATCACCCCGCGCTCGGCGGCGTCCGGGCAGGCGCCGCGCTCTTCGGCCAGCACGCGGCTCGCGGCGTCGCAGCCGCGGCGCAGGTGCTTGAAAAGCCGCATGTTCCAGCTCTTGGCCAGGGCGCTCTCGAACGGCACGTTCTGGGCCTGCAGGAAGGTGTGGAAGCCCATCAGCCCCAGCCCGACCGAGCGCTCGCGCCAGGCGGCGTAGGCGGCGGCGGCCATTTCCGGTGGGGCGCGGTCGATGAAGTCCTGCAGCACGTTGTCGAGGAACCGCATGGTGTCCTCGATGAACGTCGGGTGGTCGCGCCACTCGAGGAACATCTCGGCGTTGACCGACGACAGGCAGCAGACCGCGGTGCGCTCCTTGCCCAGGTGGTCGAGGCCGGAGTGCAGCAGGATCTCCGAGCACAGGTTCGACTGGCGCACGGTGAGACCGAGGTCGCGCTGGTGCTGCGGCATGGCGCGGTTGGCCGTGTCGGAGAAGATCAGATAGGGCTCGCCGGTCTGCAGGCGCAGCTCCAGCAGCTTTTGCCAGAGCGTGCGGGCATCGACCTCGCGCACCATCTCGCCGGTCTTGGGCGAGCGCAGGGCGAACTTCTCGCCGTCGCGCACCGCTTCCATGAACTCGTCGGTGACGCAGACGCCGTGGTGCAGGTTCAGGCTCTTGCGGTTGAAGTCGCCCGAGGGCTTCCGGATCTCGACGAACTCCTCGATCTCCGGGTGCCAGATGTCGATGTAGACGGCGGCCGAGCCGCGGCGCAGCGAGCCCTGACTGATCGCCAGCGTCAGCGAGTCCATCACCCGGATGAAGGGGATGATGCCGCTGGTCTGGCCGGCGCCCTTCACCTTCTCGCCGATCGAGCGCACGCCGCCCCAGTAGGTGCCGATGCCGCCGCCATTGGCCGCCAGGAAGACGTTCTCGTTCCAGGTGCCGACGATGCTTTCGAGCGAATCACCCACCGCGTTGAGGAAGCAGGAGATCGGCAGGCCGCGATCGGCGCCGCCGTTGCTCAGCACCGGGGTCGCCGGCATGAACCAGAGCTTGGAGATGTAGTCGTAGATGCGCTGGGCGTGGTCGGCGTCGTCGGCGTAGGCCGTGGCGACGCGGGCGAACATGTCCTGGTAGCTCTCGCCGGCCAGCAGGTAGCGGTCTTCCAGCGTGGTGCGGCCGAAATCGGTCAGCAGCGCATCGCGCGAGCGGTCGATCTCGACCTTGCGCACCAGCTGCAGCGCCGGCCGCTCTCGGCCGACCGGCCGCGCGTCTCCGGGCGCAAGGCCGCCGATGATCACCTTCTTCGCTTCACTACCCATCATCACCCGAACCCCAAACGCTTGAAGTGCCTGCGAGGTCGTTGAAGCGCCCCCGGCATCTATATCTAGTGGGCACGACGCCCCTACAGCCCACGATATGGGGACATATGGTTGCCAGATGGTCAACGGGCGCCTCCGCTCGCGACGCTGATTTTTCTGTTGATCGTGGGTATGAAGCTGGCGGCGAACCCTGCCCGATCAAGCAGTTGGGCTGATCGTCGCAGGTTGGGTAACGAGACTGTGACAGCCTCTGCCGCGTCGCGCGCCGACCTGCGTGGGAGCCAATCCGTGGGCGAGCGCTGGCCGCCGCCTGTCGTCGGGATTATGACCAAATATTAATGGGCGAACCTGACCGCAAAATGCTTGGAGCCCGGGCAGGGCATTGCAAGGAAGTCGCGAAACTCGATGAAGACACTCCTGTGCGCCGCAGCGGCGAGCGCGGCGTTGGCATTCGGATTCGCCTCCACCTCGCTGGCCGATCCGCCCGCCCGAACCACCCCGCCGACCGCATCGGGGTCATCGGCCACCTCGACCACGCCAAAGTTCGCGCCGTGGGGATTCGACCTCGCCGGCCGTGACACCACCGTCGCGCCGGGCGCCAACTTCTACGACTACGCCAACGGAACCTACGTCAAGAACCTGACCATCCCGCCGGACCGCTCGCGCTACGGCAATTTCGACGCCCTGCAGGCCCTCTCCGAAGACCGGGTGCACACCATCCTCGACCGGGCCGGCGCCAACGCCGGGGCGGGCGGCGAGGAGGGCCAGATCGGCGCCTTCTATCGCGCCTTCATGAACGAGGCGCGCGCCAACGCCCTGGGCGACAGGCCGCTGGAGCCGAGCCTGGCCGCGATTCGCGCCGCCAACACCCGCACGGCCATGTCGGCGCTGATGGGCAAGGCCAACTACGGCTTCTTCCGCACCGTCGTCGGGGTGGACATCGAGGTCGACGCCAAGGACCCGGCGCACTACGCGGTCTTCCTCGGCCAGGACGGCCTGAGCCTGCCCGACCGCGACTATTACCTGGAAGCCAACTTCGCGGCCAAGAAGGCCAAGTACCAGGACTATGTCGCGCAGATCCTGACCCTGGAGCACTGGCCCGACGCGGCGGCCGAGGCCAAGGCGATCGTCGACCTGGAGACCAAGATCGCTCAGGTCAGCTGGACCCTGGCCCAGGACCGCGACCCGACCAAGACCTACAACCCGATGACCCCGGCAGAGCTGGCCAAGGCCGCGCCGGGCATCGACTGGACCGCCTACCTCGCCGCCGCCGGCGTCGGCTCGGCCACCCGCGTGGTCGTGGCCGAGAACACCGCGGTGCCGAAGATCGCGGCCATCTTCGCCGCCACGCCGATCAAGGATCTGCAGGCGTGGGAAGCCTTCAGTGTCGGCGACCAGGGCGCGCCCTTCCTCTCCCAGCCTTTCGTCGACGCCAACTTCGAGTTCCGCGCCAAGACCCTGAGCGGCCAGCTGGAGCAGCGGCCGCGCTGGAAGCGGGCGGTCAGCAACATCAACCGCGCCATGGGCGAAGCGGTCGGCAAGGTCTACGTGGCCGCCTACTTCCCGCCTGAGTCCAAGGCCAAGATGGAGCAGCTGGTCGCCAACATCCGCGCCGCCCTCACGGCGCGCATCCACAACCTGACCTGGATGAGCGATGCGACCAAGCAGCGGGCGCTGCAGAAGCTGGCCTTGCTCAACGTGAAGATCGGCTATCCCTCGAAATGGCGCGATTATTCGACGCTGCGCATCTCCGACACCGACCTGGTCGGCGACGTGGAGCGCTCCGCCGCGTTCGAGTGGAACCGCCGCCTGCGCCGCCTCTATCAGCCGGTCGACAAGACCGAGTGGGGCATGACCCCGCAGACCGTGAACGCCTATTACAACCCGACCCGCAACGAGATCGTCTTCCCTGCGGCCATCCTGCAGCCGCCGTTCTTCGATCCGGCCGCCGACATGGCGGTGAACTATGGCGGCATCGGCGGCGTCATCGGCCACGAAATGACCCACGGCTTCGACGACGAGGGCCGCCACTTCGACGGCACGGGCGCGCTTGCCGACTGGTGGACCCCGGAGGACGACGCAAAGTTCGTGGCGCAGACCACCCGCCTGGGCGCTCAGTACTCGGCGGTCGAGCCGATCCCGGGCCTGCATATCAAGGGCGACCAGACCATGGGCGAGAACATCGCCGACCTAGGTGGCCTGCTGCTGGGCATGGACGCCTATCATATGTACCTGGCCGGCAAGCCCGCGCCGGTGCTCGACGGCCTGACCGGCGACCAGCGCGTCTTCCTCGGCTGGGCCCAGGTGTGGCGCGGCGCCATCCGCCCCGACGCCCTGCGCCAGCAGCTGGTCTCCGACCCGCATTCGCCCGAAACCGCGCGGGTCAACCAAGTGGTCCGCAACATCGACAGCTGGTACTCGGCCTGGGACGTGAAGCCGACCGACCCGCTCTACATCGCCCCCGACCAGCGCGTCCGCATCTGGTAGGGGATGCGCGACAGGGTCGGCAGAGCGCCTTCCCAGCCCCTTCCCAAACTTGTCATCCCGGAAAGCCGCGCAGCGGCTTGTCCGGGATCTCCTCGGCGTAGGCGCGCGGAGGAGATCCCGGCTCTCCGCTCCGCTACGGCTGGGATGACACTGATTGTGATGAGGGCCGAGGAAGGGCCGGGCGGCGTCTCGTCTACGCGTTTTTGACGTCGCATAAGAAAAACCAAACCCGCCGCGGGGGATATCGCGGCGGGTTTGACTGTCACTCGATCCAAGTGGGCGTTTCCTCCCCGAAACGCCGGAGACTTCAGTTCCTTACAGAACCTTCATGCCTCTCGCACCCGCGAGAGAACGGGAAAATTTCACCACTGTCAACGTCGGCAGGTGACGGCGAGGGCAGAATTCTTGCCGTTTCAAACACAACGGGGTGAATCCTGGACCTTCGGGTCAAAACTACCACTTCAGTCCATCGCGTTATTGACGGTTCCGTCAATTCGCCTCGCCGAGTCGCTCCGCGAGCGCCTCGATCGGCGCGCTCGAGGGCTCGAACACATAGGTCGGATGGGTCACCACGACCGGGCCGACGCCCGCGTCCGCAAGCTTGGCAGTCGTGTCAAAAAGCCGCGCCTCGTCGACCAGCACCCCGTGCTGGCGGGCCGCGGCGCCGGGGATGCCGGCGACGGCAGCGCGCGCCGCCGCATCCGCCTCGGCCGGCCAGGTGAGGCTGGCGCTGCGCTTGGCGCGGGCGCGGCCTTCGAGGATGCCAACCAGGCGGCGGGCGGTGTGCAGCCGCCCCGCGTCCCACTCGGCGGCGAGGCTGGCGGCGAGCTGGAACTGGCTGGAGAGGATCAGGCCGTCGCCGAGGATCTTCAGCCCGTTGGCGGCCAGGGTGGCGCCGGTGGTGGTGATGTCGGTGATCAGCTCGGCCGCGCCCGCCGCCGGCGCGCCCTCGGTGGCGCCGCCCGACTCGACGATGCGGTAGTCGACGATGCCGTGGCGGGCGAAAAAGGCGCGGGTCTGCACCAGGTACTTGGTCGCCACCCGCAGCCGGCGGCCGGTGCGGGCCAGGAAGAGATGCGCGACCTCGTCGACGTCGGCCATGGTGTCGACGTCGATCCAGCTCTTGGGCGCCGCCACCACCAGGTCGGCGCGGCCGTAGCCCAACGCCTGGATCAGCGAGACGTGGGCGCCGAGGTCGTCGGAAAGCTCGTGCAGCAGGTCTTCGCCGGTGACGCCCAGGTGCAGTTCGCCAGCGAACAGCTGGCCCGCGATCTCAGAGGCCGAGACCAGCCGCACCTCGACGCCGGCCAGGCCATCAAGGCGGGCCGTGTAGCCGCGCTCGCCGCCCGACGCGCGGACCGGCAAGCCGCAGTCGGCGAGCCATTCCTCGGTCTGTTCCTTCTGCCGGCCCTTCGACGGGAGGCCCAGGATCAAGGGGCCGGTCATCGGGCGCCGTCCTTCCAGGCTCGGCCGGGCCGCACCATGCAGCCGACCGCGCCGCAGGCGAGACTGGCGCCGAGGCGCGCGAACAGGCTGTCGTAGCGGCCGCCGGCCGCGACCGGCCGGTGCTCGCCGAGCGCGGCGCTGCGCACCTCGAAGAGCACCCCGTCGTAGTAGCCGAAGTCGCGCCCGAAGGCGGTGGAGAAGCGCATGGCGGCGACCGGCGCGCCCTCGTCCTCGAGCACGGCGAGGCGGCGGGCCCAGCCCTTGAGCACCGTGTCGAGCTTGTGCTTGCCGGGGCTGGCGAGGCGGCCGACGGCTTCGAGCGCCCTGGCCGGGGTATCGGAAATGGCGAGGAAGCGGCCGATCAGCGCCGCCTGGTCGGGCGTCAGCTCCGGCGCCCGGGCCACAGCCGAGCGCTCGGCCAGGCGATGCACGATCTCGGCCGCCGAGCGCCCGCCGGCCGGCTCGATGCCGGCCAGGGCCCAGAGGTCCTGCAGCACGCCGGCCGCCTCGGCTTCAGGCAAGCCGGCGAGCAGGGACGCGAGGCGGTCGCCGCCCGGCGCGGGCTTGGGCGCGGCTGGGTCGACCGCCCGCTCCAGCGCCGCGCGCAATCGGCGCGGGCTGGCGAAGGCGCGCTTGATACGTGCGGCCAGGGCGTCGGCGAGGCCCAGCGTGTCGACGAAGGCGGCGAAGAGGCTGACGTCGCCGAGCTGCAGGGTCAGGTCGGTGCGCCCACCGGCCTCGGCGGCGCGCCAGGCAAGGCCCGCGATGTCGGCGTCGGCCTCGGGGGTCGCGCCGGTCTCGAACGCTTCCAGGCCGATCTGCAGGAACTCCTCGTAGGCTTCGCGGCCACGCGGCGCGGCGCGGAACGCCTTGCCCTCGTAGAAATAGCGCGCGCTCTGGCGGCCGCTTTCGATGTGCTGGCGCGCGGCGGGGATGGTGAAGTCGGGCCGCAGCGCCGCTTCGGCCCCACCGTCGGCCTGCACCAGGATCAGCCGCTCGCGCATCGCCTCGCCGGAGAGGTCGAGGATCAGGCCGAGCGGCTGGGTGACCGGCGGTTCGATCGGCGCCGCGCCCATCTCCAGGAAAGGCGCGCGGACGGCGGCCAGCACGTCCGCGGGCAGCTGCGGCTCGATCCTCATGATTTGGGCCTCACCGGGTGCGCTCCAAGATGGCGCGCACCGTGGCCACCAGATCGCCGCGCGGGGCGGTGACCTGGCCGGGGCGATCCTCGCGCCAGACCTTGTTGTCGGAGACGCCGGCGGCGAGTTCCCGGCCAAGGTCGAGGTCCTTCACCGTCACCGTGCCGGCGGCGATCTCGTCGCCGCCCAGGATCACCGCGGCGGGCGACAGCCGCCGGTCGGCGTAGCGCATCTGCGCCCGCATGCCGACGTGGCCGAGGAAGACCTCGGCCGCGATGCCTTCCGCGCGCAGCTCCGCCGCGACGGCGAAATAGGCCGGCATGCTGGCTTCGTCGAAGGCGATCACCACCACCGGGCCGCGCGTCGCCGACGCCTCCGCCCGTCCGCTTGCCGCCAGCGCCGCGGCCAGCCGCGAGACGCCGAACGAGAAGCCGGTCGCCGGCGTACGCTCGCCGGTGAAGCGGGCCACGAGGTCGTCGTAGCGCCCACCGCCGCCGATCGAGCCGAAGCTCACCGCCGCGCCGGTCTCGTCGGTGGACTCGGCGAGCAGCTGGCACTCGAAGACGGCGCCGGTGTAATACTCCAGCCCGCGCACCACGGACGGGTCGAACAGGGCCTGGTCCTCGCCGACGCCGAAGGCCGCCAGCGCCGCGCCGATGCGCGACAGCTCGCTTAAGCCCTCGTCGCCCTCGGCCGAGCCGCCGATCACGCTTGCCAAACGATCAAGCGTCGCGGCGCGCTCGCCGGCGCCGGCCGAGACGAACGCCAGCACCGAGTCGATCGCCGTCGTCGCCAGGCCCGCGCCGCGGGTGAAGGCGCCCGACTCGTCGCGCCGGCCCTCGCCCAGCAGCAGCTTGACGCCCTCCAGCCCCAGCCGGTCGAGCTTGTCGACCGCGCGCAGCACCACCAGCTTCTGCCCCTCGGCGGCTACGCCGGCAGCGGTGAGCAGGCCGTTCAGCAGCTTGCGATTGTTGATCTTCAGCTGGTAGGCGGCGCGCGGCAGGCCGGCGGCGGCATAGCCCTCCACCGCCATGGCGATGATCTCGGCATCGGCCTCGGGCCGCGCGGAGCCCACCGTGTCGGCGTCGCACTGCACGAACTCGCGGTAGCGGCCCGGCCCCGGCTTCTCGTCGCGCCACACCTTGCCGAAGGCGTAGCGGCGGAAGGGCTTAGGCAGGGTCTCCCAGTTCTGCGCCACGAAGCGGGCGAGCGGCGCGGTCAGGTCGTAGCGCAGCGCCATCCACTGCGCGTCGTCGTCCTGCAGGGCGAAGACGCCCTCGTTGGGCCGGTCGGCGTCAGGCAGGAACTTGCCAAGGGCGTCGGCGTATTCGAAAGCGCCGGTCTCCAGCGCCTCGAAGCCGTAGGCCTCGTAGACGCGCGACACCGCATCGAGGATGCGGCGCTCGGCGGCCAGTTCGCGCGAGCGGCGGTCGAGGAAGCCCCGCGGCGCTCTGGCGCGCGGCCGCTGGGCGGCGGCGTCGGCCGGGTCTGGCGTGGGGGCGCTCATGGCCGCGCGCTTACCGGGCAAATGCCGTCAGGGGCAAGGTAGAACTCGGGGGCAACATCGAAGGTCGGGTTCATCCGTCATTCCTTTCAAGGTGGAAGCCGGATGAGGGGCGCCCCGTCCGGCCGGTTGGCCGCGGGGCGGAAGCGTTGGCGCTAAGCCAAGCGCATCCGATCCAGCCCGCGGCGGCAAATGGCGTGGTGATGGCGATGGTGCGCGGCGCGGCTCATGCCGGCGGCCATAGCCAATTTAAGTCGCCGCCGCCAGGGCTTGTCAGATCAAAACGAGTTAGATATATCGGTTATGCGATATATCTAACGACATCTAAGAAAGACCTCTCATGAACGACCAACCTATCCGTTTTCCCGGCCGCCCACCCCGCGCCTCCTGGCGCCTGACCGTGGTCGACGCGCGCGACATCACCCCCCGCATGCGCCGCGTCACCCTGATCGGCGACAATCTCGGCGCTTTCTCGCATCGCCCGGGCCAGGACATGGTGCTGAACCTGCCGACCCCCGACGGCGGTGTGGCGCGGCGCCACTACACCATCCGCAGCTACGATGCCGCCGAGCAGAGGCTGGAGATCGACTTCGTGCTGCACGGCGAGTCGCCAGCCACGAATTGGGCCCGCGATGCCAAGCTCGGCGACGCGATCGTGGCCGAAGGGCCGCGCGGGCGCACCAGCGTCAGCGGCGAGGCCGACTGGCGCCTCTTCACCGGCGACGAGACCGCGCTGCCCGGCATCGCGGCGATGATCGAGAGCCTGCCTGCCGGCGAACGCGCCTTCGCCTTCATCGAGGTCGCCACGGTCGCCGACGAGCAGCCGATCCAGACCGCGGCCGAGCTCGAGCTCACCTGGCTGCACCGCAATGCGCCGGCGCACGCTCCCAGCCTGGGGCTGATCGAGGCGCTGACCGTGTTCGAGCTGCCCGCCGGCGTCGGCCAGGCTTGCGTGATCGGCGAGACCAGCACGGTGCGCGCCCAGCGCCAGGGCCTGCTGGCCCGCGGCCTGACCAAGGACCGCATCGCCGCCGAAGGCTACTGGCGCCCCGGCCGCGTCGGCGGCCACGACCACGTCAACGAGCCGGACCTGATGGCTGCGATCGGCCACGGCCGCGAGCGGCTGCGGGGCGTGTTCCGCTAAGTCCCACGGCCGTCGCGCCCCTCCGTCGGCCTCCGGCCGCCTCCTCCCCCGTTTCACGGGCGAGGAGTGCCGTGGTAGGGGCCGGCGATGCCCGGCAAGTTTCGCGCCGCTTATGACGAGCGGCTGGAGAGCGGCGCGCTCAACCCGGACCCGGCCCAGGCGGGGGCCGTGGCGGCGCTTGAGCGGCTGGAGGGCGACCTGGCCGAGGCGCGGCCCGGCGGCCTGTTCCGCAAGCCGGACCAGGTGCGCGGGGTCTACCTCTGGGGGCCGGTCGGGCGCGGCAAGTCCATGCTGATGGACCTGTTCTTCGAGACCGCCCCGGTCGAGAAGAAGCGCCGCGTCCACTTCAACGCCTTCATGGCCGAGGTGCAGGGCCTGGTGAACGCCTGGCGCACCGGCGACATCGCCGCGCGGCAGGCGAGGTTCGGCACGCATCGGGGCGATGATCCCGTCGCGCCCACCGCCGAGCTGATCGCGGCCGGCGCGCGGCTGCTCTGCTTCGACGAGTTCCAGGTCACCGACATCGCCGACGCGATGATCCTCGGGCGCCTGTTCGAGCAGCTGTTCGCCCGCGGCGTGACGGTGGCGGCCACCTCCAACCGCGCGCCGGACGACCTCTACAAGGACGGCCTCAACCGCCAGCTCTTCCTGCCCTTCATCGAGATGCTCAAGGGCCGGATGGAGGTCGTAGCCGTTGCCGGCCCCACCGACTACCGGCTCGACCGGCTGCGCGCGGCAGGCACCTGGTTCTCGCCCATCGACCCCGACAACGAGGCGAGCTTCGACCGGCTCTGGCGCGAAATGCTGGGCGGCGATGCGGAGACCGGCGCCACGCTGGAAGTCTATGGCCGCAAGCAGCATTGGCCCAGAGCCGCCGGGCGGCTGCTGCGCGCCCACTTTCAGAGCCTCTGCGCCGAGGCGCTGGGGCCATCTGACTACCTGGCCATCGCCGCCCGCTTCGACACCCTTTTCCTAGAGGCCCTGCCGCGCCTGCGCCCCGAGGATCGCAGCGCCGCCCGGCGCCTGGCCACCCTGATCGACACCCTCTACGAGGCCCACGCCCGCCTGGTGGTGCTGGCGGCGGCCGAGCCGGCGCGGCTCTACCCCGAGGGCGAGGGATCGTTCGAATTCGAGCGTGCAGCCTCGCGGCTGGAGGAGATGCGTTCGGCGACCTGGCTGGAGGCCGCGCCGGAGACGGCCGACCTGCCTGCGTCGCGTTGACACCCCCCGCCCCGAGCTTAAAAGAGCCGCGCTAGGTGGAGGGTATATTTCGAATGGCGGACGCGACGCCCGGCCTGCGACCCCGACCGGTCTCGCCGAATATCCAGCTCAACGGCGGCGTCTGGCGCTGGCACATCACCATGGCCACGTCGATCTTCCACCGCGCCACCGGCGTCGGGCTATACCTCGGCGCCTTGCTGATGATGCTCTGGGCCCTGTCGCTGGCTTCCGGCGGCAGCACCTATGAGAGCTTCACCGCCCTGGCCGGCTCGATCCCGGGCAAGGTGGTCTTCATCGGCCTGACCCTTTGCGCCTTCTACCACCTCTGCAACGGGGTCAGGCACCTGTTCTGGGACGCCGGCTACGGCTTCGATCCCAAGACCGCGACCAGCACCGCCTGGCTGGTGATCGGCATCGCGGTGGTCGCCACCGTGGGCTTCTGGACCCTGCTCTTTTTCATGGGGGCGCTCTGATGTCCGTCGATCGCTCGCCGCTTGGCCGCGCCCGCGGCATGGGCTCGTCCAAGCACGGGGTCGGGCACTTCATCGCGCAACGCGTGACGGCCATCGCCCTCCTGCTGCTGGTGGTGTGGGGCATGTCGGCCAGCCTGCAGCTGGCGCACGGTGACTACGACAGCGCCGCCACCTGGCTGCACTCGCCGATCAACGCGGCGCTGGCCTGCCTGCTCGCCTTCGCCGCCTTCTGGCACATGCAGCTGGGCATGCGGACGATCATCGAGGACTACTTCGCCAAGACCGGCACCAAGGGCCTGCTGCTGGTGATCAACGTCTTCGTCACCTGGGCCGGCGGCGCCGTGACCATCCTCTCGATCCTGAAAGTGGCGCTGACCTCCAGCGGATATAATTGATGGCGACCTACGACCTGATCGACCACCATTTCGACGTGGTGGTAATCGGCGCTGGCGGCTCTGGCCTGCGCGCGGCGCTGGGCGCGGCCCAGGCCGGGCTGAAGACCGCCTGCATCACCAAGGTGTTCCCGACCCGCTCGCACACGGTGGCGGCGCAGGGCGGGATATCGGCCAGCCTCGGCAACATGGGCGAGGATGACTGGCGCTGGCACATGTACGACACCGTCAAGGGGTCGGACTGGCTGGGCGACCAGGACGCGATCGAATACCTGGTCCGCAATGCTCCGGCCGCCGTCTACGAACTCGAGCACTGGGGCGTGCCGTTCTCGCGCACCGCCGAGGGCAAGATTTACCAGCGCGCCTTCGGTGGCATGACCCGCAACTTCGGCGAGGCGCCGATCCAA
>DATAVF010000088.1:0-8230 GCA_036267835.1 Caulobacteraceae bacterium
ACCACCAGCAGCGACTTCGGGCAGCCGGTCGGCACCATGGCCTCGCGGTAGGTCCAGATGCGCTCGCCGTCAGGCGCGAGGCCAATGTCCGGGAACACCCTGGCCCGGGCGCCGGTGGCCAGGATCACCGACTTGGCGGTCAGCCGCCGCTCGGCGCCGTCCTTCAGGTTCACCACCACGCCCGGCGCCGCGCCGCCCTTCTCCAGCCGCGCGGTCCCGTCGAGCACTGTAATCTTGTGCTTCTTCATCAGGAAGGCGACGCCGCCGGAGAGCTGCTTGGCCACCGCCCGCGAGCGGGCGATCACCTTGGCGAAGTCGTAGGCCCGGTCCTTGGCCGAGAGGCCGTAGGCGTCGAGGTGGCCCAGGGTGTCGTAGACCTCGGCGGTCTTCAGCAGCGCCTTGGTGGGGATGCAGCCCCAGTTCAGGCAGATGCCGCCCAGGTTCTCGCGCTCGACGATGGCGCAGGAGAGTCCTAGCTGGCTGGCGCGGATGGCGGTCACATAGCCGCCCGGCCCGGCCCCGATCACCACCACATCGAACGCATCGGCCATCAGAGCAGGGCCTCGACCGCGCTTTCCAGGGACTGGGGCGTCGCCGTCGGCGCGAACCGGCCGGCGACATAGCCCTGGCGATCAATGAGGAACTTGGTGAAGTTCCATTTGATCCCCTCCGAGCCCAGCAGGCCCTTCTTCTCGTGCTTCAGCCAGGCGTAGAGCGGATGCGCGGCCGGGCCGTTGACGTCGACCTTTGCCATCATCGGGAAGCTCACGTCGTAGGTCAGCGAGCAGAAGCTGGCGATCTCCTCGGCATTGCCGGGCTCCTGCGCGCCGAACTGGTTGCACGGGAAGCCCAGCACCGTGAGACCGCTGTCCTTGTACTTGCGCCAGAGCGCCTCCAGCCCTGCGTACTGAGGGGTGAAGCCGCACTTGGACGCCGTGTTCACGATCAGCAGCACCTGGCCCTTGTGGTCGGCCAGCGGCGCTGGCTTCCCATCAAGGGTCTGGGCCGTGAAGTCGTAGACGCTCACGAGTTGGTGGCCGCGGGGGCCGGCGCCGCGCCGGCGGCGGCCGGCTTGTAGGTCAGGGTCACCAGGGTCTTGCCATCCTGAGGCTTGGTGACCACCGCCAGCATGCGGCCCGTCGCGTTGTCGGCGAAGGTAACTTCCTGCTGGCCGCCCGAACTGTTGGCGGCCGACGCCGGCGCCGCCGTCTCGGTCAGGCCGTCGCTGGTGGCCTGGGTGCGGTAGAAGGTGGCCACGTCGGCCTGCGCCGCGGGGGTCTCGAACACCTCGGCCTTCAGTGCGCCCAGGTCCATGGTCATCACCTGGGCGCCGCCCGGATAGATCTTCACGTAAGACGGCAGGTCGGTGGGAATTGTCTTCGAGATCTTCACGCAGCCGCCCAGCACAATCACGACCGCGAGCGCGGCGAACAGCTTCTTCATGGGTCCAGCCCTCCCTTTGGACCGCCTCGGCGGCCTTAGACGATCATGGTGATCGGATCTTCCACCAGCGATTTGAACACTGAAAGCCAGCGCGCTCCAATGGCGCCGTCGACCACCCGGTGATCGCAGGTCAGGGTGACGGTCATCACCGTGGCGATCTTCAGCTCATCGCCGCGCACCACCGGCCGCTTCTCGCCCACCCCGACCGACAGGATGGCGCCCTGCGGCTCGTTGATGATCGAGGCGAAGCTCTTGATGCCGAACATGCCGAGGTTGGAGATCGAGAAGGTGCCGCCCTGGAACTCTTCCGGCTTCAGCTTGCGGGTCCGGGCGCGGGCGGCCAGGTCCTTCATCTCGGTGGCGATCTGGGCCAGGCCCTTGGTCTCGGCGGCGCGCACGATCGGCGTGATCAGCCCGCCGTCGATGGCCACGGCGACCGCCACGTCGGCGTGGTGGTGCATGGCGATGCCGTCCGGCGTGTAGCTGGCGTTGGCGTCCGGCTGGCGCTTCAGCGCGACGGCCGCGGCCTTGATCAGCATGTCGTTGACGCTGACCTTGACGCCCTGGCTCTCCAGCGTGGCGTTGATCTTGGCGCGCGCTTCCAGGAGGGCGTCGATCCCGATGTCGAGGGTCAGCGGGAAGTGCGGCACGTCGCGGAACGAGTCGGTCATGCGCCGCGCGATGGTGCGCTTCATCCCATCGAGCGGCACGAGGTCGTACGAGCCAGCGGGTATGCCCATCTGCTCGAGCGACTGCGCCTGCCGCGGCGCCTCGGCGGCCTTGGGCTGTGGGGCGGCGGCGGCGGTTGGCTTGGCTGCGGCCGGGGCGGCCGCTGTTACCGGGCTGGTTTTCAGCCCCTCGACATCGCGCCGAATGATCCGGCCATGCGGGCCGGAACCTTTCACCTTTCCGAGATCAACCCCAGCGTCCTTGGCGATACGCCGTGCGAGGGGGCTGGCGAACACTCTCCCCTCCCCCTTGAGGGGAGGGGTCGGGGGTGGGGGACTCTCAACGCGTTGTTCGGCTGCCGGCTTAGGTTGCTCGGCCACCGTCGATTCGGGCTTAGCTGGCGCCTCGGACTTTGCCTGCACAGGTTCGGGTGGCGGAGGGTTCCCCCCACCCCCAACCCCTCGCCTCGGGGGGGAGGGGCTTTCGCCCTCGCCCTTCAACCGCGCGATCGGCGTGTTGACCTTCACCTCCTCGGTCCCTTCCGGGACGAGCAGTTCCTCGACCACGCCTTCGTCGACCGCCTCGACCTCCATGGTCGCCTTGTCGGTCTCGATCTCGGCGATCACGTCGCCGCTCTTCACCGTATCGCCGACCTTCACGTGCCACTTGGCGAGGGTCCCCTCCTCCATCGTGGGTGACAGCGCCGGCATCAGCACGTCGGTCATGCCGGCTCCTGCGACAGGTGGGCGAGGTCCGCCGCATGGGCTTCCCAGTTGCGGCCGTCGAACTCGGTCAGATCCAGCCTCGGCTTGGTGGCCTCATCCAGGCAGCGCGCGTTCAGCGACCAGCCATCCGGGTTGGAGCGCGGCCGGTAGAAGCTCTTCACACCGCAGATGCTGCAGAACGTATGCTGGGCGACGCCGGTATTGAACGTGTACGTCGTTATTTCGTCCGTACCCTGAAGAAGCCGGAACTGGCTCGCCGGTACGATCACGTGCACGAACCCGACCTTCTCGCACATCGAGCAGGTGCAGGTCTGCGCCTCCACTTCGTCCGGCAGCGCCGCCTCGAACCGCACCGCCCCGCAATGGCAGCCGCCGCCGCGCCACTGGGTGTCGGCGCCGCTCATCGATAACAGACCGCCTTCGCCGCCTTCACGATCTTCTCGACCGAGGGCAGCGAGAGCGCCTCCAGGTTGGCGGCGTAGGGCATCGGCACGTCTTCCTGGTGAACGCGCGCCGGCGGGGCGTCGAGCCAGTCGAAGG
This sequence comes from Caulobacteraceae bacterium, assembly GCA_036267835.1. Classification (GTDB taxonomy): domain Bacteria; phylum Pseudomonadota; class Alphaproteobacteria; order Caulobacterales; family Caulobacteraceae; genus Acaudatibacter. The sequence goes on from DATAVF010000088.1 coordinate 3,378, forward strand.
CCTCTTCGACGACCCGCGCCGCCACCTCGGCGCCGACGCCCATCGGGCCCCAGCCTTCCTCGATGGTGACCAGCCGGTTGGTCTTCTTGACGCTCTCGACCACGGTGGCGTGGTCGAGCGGGCGCAGGGTGCGAAGGTCGATGACCTCGGCGTCGATGCCTTCCTTGGCCAGTTCCTCGGCCGCATGCAGGGCGAAACCCACCATCCGCGAATGGGTGCAGAGGGTGACGTCCTTGCCCTTGCGCTTGACCTTGGCCTTGCCGATCGGAACCAGCCAGTCCTCGACGTCCGGGATGTCGAACTCCTGGCCGTAGAGCATCTCGTGCTCGAGGAAGACCACGGGGTTCGGGTCGCGGATGGCAGCCTTGAGCAGCCCCTTGGCGTCCGCCGCGTCGTAGGGCGCGATCACCTTCAGGCCGGGCACATGGGCGTACCAGCTCGAATAGTCTTGGCTGTGCTGGGCGGCGACGCGGGCCGCCGCGCCATTGGGGCCGCGGAAGACGATCGGGCAGTGCATCTGGCCGCCCGACATGTAGAGCGTCTTGGCGGCCGAATTGATGATGTGGTCGATCGCCTGCATGGCGAAGTTGAAGGTCATGAACTCCACGATCGGCTTCAACCCGGCCATCGCGGCCCCGACGCCGAGGCCGGTGAAGCCGTATTCGGTGATCGGGGTGTCGACCACGCGCTTGTCGCCGAACTCCTGCAGCAGGTCGCGGCTGACCTTGTAGGCGCCCTGATACTCGGCGACCTCCTCGCCCATCAGGAACACGTCGGCGTCGCGCCGCATCTCCTCGGCCATGGCGTCGCGCAGGGCGTCGCGCACGGTGATGCGGACCAGCTTGGCGCCCTCAGGAAACTCCCCTCCCCCTTGAGTGGAGGGGGTAGAGGGTGGGGGTTTCTCGACGCGCTGCTCGGCAGGGGGCTTCGTCTGCTCCGTCGGCTCCTCGGGTTTTGCCTGCACGGGTTCGGGTGGCGGAGGGTTCCCCCCACCCCCGGCCCCTCCCCTCGAGGGGGAGGGGAGTTCACCTTCCCCCTTCAACCGCGCGATCGGCGTGTTGACCTTCACCTCCTCGGTCCCTTCCGGCACCAGGAGTTCCTCGACCACGCCCTCGTCGACCGCCTCGACCTCCATGGTCGCCTTGTCGGTCTCGATCTCGGCGATCACGTCGCCGCTCTTCACGGCATCGCCCACCTTCACCAGCCACTTGGCCAGGGTGCCCTCCTCCATCGTCGGAGACAGGGCCGGCATCAGCACGTCAGTCATACTGACGCATCCGTATAAACGTCGGTGTAGAGCTCGCTCGGGTCCGGCTCCGGCGCGGTGCGGGCGAACTCGGCCGCGTCGGCGACGATGCGGCGGACTTCGGCGTCGATGGCCTTCATTGCCGCGTCGTCGGCCAGACCCCTGGAGCGCAGCAGCTCTTCGACGTGGTCGATCGGGTCGCGGTGCTTGCGCACCTCGTCGATCTCCTCGCGGGTGCGGTACTTGCCCGGGTCGCTCATCGAGTGACCGCGGTAGCGGTAAGTCTTCATCTCCAGGATGAACGGGCCCTTGCCGGAGCGCGCATACTCGGCAGCCTCGGCGGCGGCTTCGCGCACCGCCATCACGTCCATGCCGTCGACTTCCTTGCCGGGAATGTTGAAGCTCACCCCGCGGCGATAGAGGTGGGTCTCCGACGACGCGCGCTCGATCGACGTGCCCATGGCGTACTGGTTGTTCTCGATTACGTAGACCACCGGCAGGCGCCAGAGCTCGGCCATGTTGAAGCTCTCGTAGACTTGGCCCTGGTTGGCCGCGCCGTCGCCGAAGTAGGTGAAGGAGACCGTCTTGTTGTCGCGGTAGCGGTTGGCCATCGCCAGGCCGGTGCCGAGGCTGACCCAGGCGCCCACGATGCCGTGGCCGCCGTAGAAGCGGTTGGCCACCGAGAACATGTGCATCGAGCCGCCCTTGCCCTTCGAGGCGCCTGGCGCGCGGCCAGTGAGCTCGGCCATGACCACGCGCGGGTCGACTCCGGCGGCCAGCATGTGGCCGTGGGCGCGGTAGCCGGTGATGATCTGGTCGTCCGGGTGCTTGATCGACTGCACCCCCGCCGCGATGGCTTCCTGGCCGATGTAGAGGTGGCAGAAGCCGCCGATCAGTCCCATGCCGTAAAGCTGGCCGGCGCGCTCCTCGAAGCGGCGGATCAGCAGCATGGTGCGGTAGAGTTGGAGGGCGAGGTCCCTGTCGACCTTAAGGTCCCCGGGCGCTTCAGCTGGCTTTGGCTTGGCCGCCCGGGCCATGGGGCACTCCCTCGAAGCTCGGAACCGAACGCGCGCGCCTTGCCTCGTTTGCTAGCGGGCGGCTTCGGGCGTCCGGATCACATAGTCTTTCGGATCGGCGAAGCCTAGCACCTCATGCGCCCTTTCCTCGATCAGGTCGCTGGAGGGCGTCTGATCGCTCAGCAGGCGGGCGTGCAGGGCCAGCTCGGCGTGCTCGGCGCGCAGGGTCTGCAGCTGCGCCTCGTCCTCGGCCAGAGTGGCCTGGCGCTGACGGGTGGTCAGGATGCCACGATCCCCCGTCAGGGCGTTGAACCCGAAATAGACGATCAGCGCCGCGAGGACGACTGTCGGGATAAAGGTGGAAAGCCGCGCCAGCACGCGCCGCACTTTCAGGCGACGTGCTTAATGAAGCCTTGCCGCGGCCGCCCTCGCCGCCCCTAGCGGCGTTTGAGCGCGGCGGCGCCGGCGTAGAAGGCCTGATCGTCGAGCTCTTCCTCGATTCGCAGCAGCTGATTCCATTTCGCCAGCCGGTCGGAGCGCGACAGCGACCCGCCTTTCAGCTGACCGCAGCCGGTGGCGACCGCCAGGTCGGCGATGGTGGTGTCCTCGGTCTCGCCCGAGCGGTGGCTCATCACCGCGGTGTAGGCGGCCTTGTGCGCCATCTCGACGGCGTCCAGCGTTTCGGAGAGGGTGCCGATCTGGTTGACCTTGATCAGGATCGAGTTGGCGAAGCCCTGCTCGATGCCGAGTTTCAGGCGCTCCGGATTGGTGACGAAGACGTCGTCGCCCACGAGTTGCACCTTGCCGCCCAGTTCGCGGGTGAGCAGCTTCCAGCCGTCGAAGTCGTCCTCGGCGCAGCCGTCCTCGATGGTCACGATCGGGTAGCGGGCAACGAGGTCGGCCAGGAAGTCGACCATGCCGATCGCGTCGAGGGTCTTGCCCTCCCCAGTCATGCGATACTTGCCGTCCTTGAAGAACTCGCTGGCGGCGGCGTCGCAGCCCAGGGCGAAGTCCTCGCCGGCGCGGTAGCCAGCCGCCTCGCCCGCGGCCATGATGAAGGCCAGCGCCTCATCGGCGTTGGCGAAGTTGGGGGCGAAGCCGCCCTCGTCGCCGACGTTGGTCGAGTGGCCGGCGTCGCGCAGCTTCTTCTTCAGGTTCTGGAAGATCTCCGCGCCCATGCGCAGGGCGTCGGCAAAGGTGGCCGCGCCAGTCGGCAGCACCATGAATTCCTGGAAGTCGAGCGGATTGTCGGCGTGGGCGCCGCCGTTGATGATGTTCATCTGCGGCACCGGCAGGATGCGGGCGTTGACGCCGCCGACATACTTGTAGAGCGGCTGATTGGCCGCCTTGGCCGCGGCCTTGGCGTTGGCCAGCGACACGCCGAGAATGGCGTTGGCGCCCAGCCGGCCCTTGTTGGCGGTGCCGTCGAGCTCGATCAGGATGCGGTCGAGCCGGCGCTGATCCTCGGCCTCGGCGCCCGAGAGCGCATCGAAGATCTCGCCCATGACCGCGTCGACCGCGCCGCGCACGCCCTTGCCGCCATAGCGGTCCGGATCGCCGTCGCGCCGCTCCACGGCCTCGTGGGCGCCCGTCGAGGCGCCGGAGGGCACCGCGGCGCGGCCCATCGAGCCGTCTTCCAGCACGACGTCCACCTCGACCGTCGGGTTGCCCCGGCTATCGAGGATCTCACGCGCAAGAATGTCGACGATCTCGGTCATGCGGCCCGGTCCATGAGCTTCAGAGAATGGGCCGGGAGGCTTAGCGGCGCGAAACGCCGCGGGCAACCACCAGGAAGACGACTAATCTTCCTTGGGCGTCAGCACCTGACGGCCACGATAGGTGCCGGTCTTCAGGTCGACGTGGTGCGGCCGCTTCAGCTCGCCCGTGTCGGTGTCTTCGACATAGGTGTTCGACTTCAGCGCATGGTGGGCGCGGCGCATGTTGCGACGCGAGGGGGAGGTTTTTCGCTTGGGAACGGCCATGGAGCTTCCGGGGGGCTCGAAAAGAGCGGGCGTCTATGCCGCAAGCCGCCGCCGATTACAAGCGCCTCACCCCCGCAGGCGCTTGAGCCGCGCCGGCGCGACGCGCGTCCAGGCCATATCCAGCAGCGTGGCGACCAGTGATTCGTCAGCTTGCTCGCAAGCGACAAAGGTCGAACCCTTGCGGCCCCAGTACCCCGGCACGGCTTCCACAACGCCCGGGTAGGCCTCGGCGAGGTTGCGCTGATCCTCAGGCTCGAGCTTCACCATCATCCGCGGCTGCTGGTGGATCGTGCAGAAGATCTTGCCGCCCACGCGGAACGACGGCATGCCGAAATGGTCGGCCTCGACCGCTTCCGGCATCGCCAGCGCCAGGCGGCGGATGTCCGCGGGCGTGATCATGGCTGGAGCAATCGTGCGAGTCGCTTCGGCGCCACATGGGTCCAGGCCAGCCGCAGAATCAGCGCCATCAGGATCGTGCCCCATCGCGTGGTGTAGCTGCGGCGGTGTGATCACCGCGCTCTCCGGCGAGGCCGGATCGGTCAGGCGGCCAGGATGGGCAGGCTGACGAGGCCATTGTCGCTCAAGCCGGCGACGGATTCCAGGCTGAGG
>DATAVF010000089.1:0-4753 GCA_036267835.1 Caulobacteraceae bacterium
AAGCCAGGAAGCGACAATGTTTCCAATGTTCCGCGAGATATGAAGTTTATCAATTTGGCCGAACTTCTCGACATACGTTCTGAAATCATCGGACCAATTCTGGATATGATCCCGAGCACTTGGACCCTGCTCCTTGCGAAAGAGCTTTATGATCGTCTCCCAGGGATAATCCATGAATTCGGCGTTGCCGAAAATCATAATTCCGACAGGATGGACCTTAGATAGGGTGAATACCTTATTCACCGTGTCGTACGTCTTTATTGCGGCAGAACCGCCTATGGTAACTTTGCTGTCTGCGGCTAGAGCAACCGCATGCTTGTTAGCTACCGCAATCTCAGCCGTCATCCCGTTTCCACCGCGCCGCCGCAGCTCGCGAGGCAATCTCTGCGCGCCGCTCGGGGGTGAGTTTGTCGGCTCGTGCGCGACCGCCCTTGAGCCCCCCCGTTCGCCCAAGCGCAGCCAGTGGTGACGTTGCACCATCGTCGGGCGAGTCCGCAACCTCTCCGGTTGCAATGTCGGCGATAGCCTTCGCCAGTTGGTTCGGATCGCGGGGGCGCTTGGGGGTCTGAGCCATGGTCGGATCATACCGCAGCCACGCCGGGATGGGCAGGGCGCCGGACTAGCCTCGGCTATGTGGGCGAGGTCAAGATAATTCAAATTGCCCCACTACCTCTGATCGCGCGGGGTTGGCGCCCGTCGCGGAAGCGGGCGGAAGACGCGCCAAACAAGATCGGGAGAACGCATCATGGAAATCAGTCTCGAGGGCCGTGTGGCCCTGGTCACCGGCGCGAGCCGCGGCATCGGCAAGGCGATCGCGCTGTCGCTGGCCGAGGCGGGCGCGGACATCGCGGTCAACTATCGCCGCGACGGTGACGCGGCCGAGGAGACCGTCAAGGAGATCGAGGCGCTGGGCCGCAAGGCCAGGGCCTACCAGGCCTCGGTGGAGAACTGGGACGAGGACCAGGCCATGGTGGCCGCCGTGCTGGCCGACTTCGGCCGCATCTCGATCCTGGTCAACAACGCCGGCATCGCCAGCCGCGGCCAAGCCGTCGCCGACACCGACCCGGCCGAGATGGAGCGCGTGGTGCGCATCCACGCCTTCGGCCCGCACTACCTCTCCAAGCTGGTGATCCCGTCGATGCGCCAGGAAGGCCGCGGCGACATCATCATGATCTCGTCGGTGGCGACCCTGGGCATGGGCCCGCGCGGCGGGCCCTACAACATGGGCAAGGCAGCCATGGAGGCCCTGGCGCTGACCCTCGCCAAGGAAGAGCGCGCCCACGGCATCCGCACCAACATCGTGGCCCCCAGCCTGACGGTCACCGAGATGGGCAAGCGCCTGACCAAGGCCACCAGCGGCATCGCCGACATCCACGAACTCGACGCCCGCTCCCCCTTCGGCCGCGTGTCCGAGCCGGAGGACGTCGCGGCCGCGGTGACCTGGCTGGTCTCGTCCGCCAACCCCTACGCCAACGGCCAGAAGATCAACATTAACGGCGGCGGCTGAAGCAGGGGCGGGAAGTCCCCCGCGGAGCCTGAAACAGGCAGATCCATCCCCGGCCCGAATAGTCGGCAAGGTTACACTGCTGTCACTAGTGCGCGGCTGGCGGGAAAACTATACCGGCACGCGACTCCCCGCCGTGAAGGTTCCCGCATGTCCCTGAAGCGCCTTGCCGCCGCCCTCCTGGTCTCATCCGCGGCGCTGTTCGCGGCGCAAGCATCCCAGGCGGCTTTGCCGCGCTTCCCGCAACCCTACGGCGACCGCATCGTCTTCGTGGCGGACGGCAACGTCTGGTCGGTGGCCAAGACCGGCGGTGTGGCGGTGCGGCTGACCAGCGCCGAGGGGCAGGACATGTTCCCGCGCGTCTCGCCGGACGGGAAGTGGATCGCCTACACCGAGGCCAGCCACGCCGGCACCGACATCTGGGTGATCCCGGCGGCGGGCGGCGCGGCGCGGCGGCTGACCTACAACCCGACCACCGAAGCCGGCACCGGCGGGCGCCACGGCCCCGACAACATGGTCGTCACCTGGACCCCCGACAGCCAGTACGTGGTCTACCTGACCAAGAAGGACCAGTGGAACACCTGGATCCAGAACATGTACGAGGTCCCGGTCGCCGGCGGCCTGCCGATCGCCCTGCCGATCGACAGCGCCGTGGGCCTGGCCACCTACGGCCCGGACGGCCACTCGATCGCCTACAACCGCATCTTCCGCAATTTCCGCACCTGGAAGCGCTACAACGGCGGCCTCGGCCAGGACGTGTTCACCTACGACTTCAACACCCGCCAGCTGACCCAGATCACCAACTGGTCCGGCACCAACACTTCGCCGATGTGGTACGGGCGCAAGATCTACTACCTCTCGGATCGCGACGCGAACCGCCGGGCCAACATCTGGCTCTACGATCTCGACACCAAGCAGGCACACGAAGTCACCCACTTCACCGACTATGACATCGACTTCCCGGCCCTGGGCGGCGATGCGATCAGCTTCCAGCAGGGCGGCAAGCTCTGGTTGCTGGATCTGGCCAGCGAGCAGGCCCGGGAGGTGCCGCTCAGCGTGCCGGACGACAATCCGCGCACCCGGCCGCACGTCACCGACGTCGCCGATGCGCTGCGCGACGTCGATCCGGCCCAGCAGATCGATTATGCGCTCGGCCCCAACGGCAAGCGGGCGCTGTTTTCGGCCCGCGGCGACATCTTCAGCGTGCCGGCCGAGGACGGCGCCACCCGCGACCTGACCAACACCCAGGGCGCCGACGAGGACCACCCGGTCTGGTCGCCGGATGGCAAGACTGTCGCCTACACCACCGACGTCACCGGCACGCCGCAGATCGCCGTGCGCCCGGCCGAGGGCGGGCCGGAGAAGGTGCTGACCAGCTTCCCGAGCGGCTATCTCTACGGTCCGATCTTCTCGCCCGACGGCCGGCAGCTGAGCTTCAGCGATGGCGAGCACAAACTGTGGGTTGTCGGGGTGGACGGCGGCGCGCCGAAGCTGGTGGCCCAGGACAAGGTCAATGAGATCCACGACCAGGCCTTCTCGCCTGATGGCCGCTGGCTCGCCTTCAGCATGAGCGCCACCGCCCGCCGCCGCGACCTCTATTTCTACGAGATCGCCACCGGCAAGCTGACGCGCCTGGGTGACGGCAGCAGCGTCGATGCCGGTCCGGTGTGGTCGCCGGACGGCAAGTACCTCTACTTCGTCTCCGCCCGGCACGAGAACACCGTCCCGTCGGACATCGAGTTCGACTTCGCGGTGCTGAAGTCGACCGGCCTCTATGCCATCCCGCTGGCCCGCGACACCGCCTCGCCGGTCGCGCCCAAGTCCGACGAGGCCGACACCGGGTCGGACGACGACGCCAAGCCGGACGCCACCGCCTCCACCACGGCGACGCCCGCCAAGCCGGGCAAGGACACGTCGCCGAAGCCCGACCGCCCGGGGCTGATCGCGCCGATGCGCGTCGATCTGGATGGCATGATGGCCCGGGCCGTCGCCCTGCCGGTCGATCCGGCCAACATCGCCCAGATCGATGCCCGAGACGACCGCCTCTACTACCTCACCCAGCCGATCGGCCTGATCAACGGCACGCTCAAGGGCGAGACCTCGGAGCTGCACTACTACGACTTCAAGAAGCGCAAGGACGTGGTCATCACCGAGGACGTCGACAGCTATTCGCTGTCGCAGGACGGCGAGCGCGTGCTGATCAAGCACGACCGCGACTACACCATCCTCGACACCAAGGCCGATGCGGCCAAGGACGACGATACGGTCAAGAAGCTCGACCTCACCCACATGCGCATGCTGGTCGACCCGGTCCAGGAATGGACCGAGATGTACGAGAACGCCTGGCGCCTGGAGCGCGACCTCTTCGTCTCGCCGGTGATGAACGGCGTCGACTGGAAGGCCGTGCACGACAACTACGCCAAGCTGCTGCCCACGCTGGGCTCGCGTGAGGACCTCAACTACCTGATCGGCCAGATGATCGGCGAGATCAGCAACTCGCACACCTATGTCGGCGGCGGCGATGACGGCGACACCGGGCCCATGGTCCATACCGCCTTGCTGGGCGTCGACTGGGCGCTGGACGCGGGCTCCGGCCGTTACCGGATCGCCACCATCTATCCCGGCGACAACACCCGCGACGACTATCGCAGCCCGCTGTCACAGCCGGGGCTGGCGGTGAAGGCCGGCGACTACGTGCTGGCGATCAACGGCGTCGAGCTGCGCGCGCCGACCGACCCGGACAGCCTGCTGCAGCTCGCCGACGACGACACCACCGTCGACCTCACCGTCGCCGACACGCCAACCGGCGCGCCGCGGCACGTGGTGGTGCAGCCCGTCTCATCGGAGCTGGGCCTGCGCGAGACCGCCTGGATCACCCACAACCGCGACCTGGTCAGCAAGCTGTCGGGCGGCCGGGTCGGCTATGTCTACATGTCGGACATGGACCAGCTTGGGCTGCAGCAGTTCATCCGCCAGTTCTACGCCCAGCTCGACAAGCAGGCGATGATCGTCGACGACCGCTGGAACGGCGGCGGCTTCATCGCCCCCTTCGCGCTGGAGCGGCTGCGCCGGGTGCTGGCGTCGCTGGACACCAACCGGGAAGGCGGGGTCACCACCGAGCCGAACGAGGTGCTGAACGGACCGAAGGTGGTGCTGCTCAACCACTGGAGCGCGTCGGACGGGGACATCTTCCCCTACCTCTTCCAAATCTACCACCTGGGGCCTGCGGTCGGCACCCGCTCGTGGGGT
>DATAVF010000090.1:0-3845 GCA_036267835.1 Caulobacteraceae bacterium
CGGGTCGTCGCGGCGGCGGCGCGGGCGGCCGGGGCGGGCCTTGGCGAAGCGGCGGTCGGGGCCGACGTAGTCGTCGGAAAGCAGGAAGGCGCGGCCCTCGCGGCCAACCCAGATGATCCGTTCCAGCAGCACGCTGGGCGCCAACGGCTTGGCGACGATGAAGTGGCTGCCGGAATCGCGCGCCTTGGCCACGTCCGACGGGCGCAGGTGCGCGGCGGTCAGCAGCACCGGCGTGTGCCGGTTAGGCTCGGGCACGCCCTTGCGCAGCCAGCGCACGAACGCATAGCCGTCGCTGAGGCCCTGGGTGACATCGACGATCATCAGGTCGACGCTGGTCTCGGTGACCAGCTTCTTGGCTTCCTCGATGGTCTTGCAGGCGTGGATGCGGCTGGCGCCGAAGCCGGTCAGAATCTGCGTCAGGATGGTCCGCCCCATCGGCGTGGGGTCGAACAGCAGGATGATGGTCTTCTTGAGATTGAAGCGGAACGACGGATCCAGCGGCATGGGCGGTCCAGGCTGATCGGCGGCAGAACCCGCGCTGAGGCCCGGGCGTAACCGATATCCGTTACGGAAGCTTCACCGAGGCCGGCGCTAGCCGCCGATGGCGTGCAGGCCCGCCCCCTCGGCGCGCAGCCAGGCGCGGTGCGGGCGCTCGTCGCCGACGAGCCGCCGGGAAATGGCCCAGAACTTCGGGCCGTGGTTGGCTTCCTTGAGGTGGGCGCACTCGTGGGCGGCGACGTAGTCGGCGACCTCGGGCGGGGCGAGGGCGAGGCGCCAGGAGAGGCGGATCGACGCCGCGCGGTGCTTGTCGCCCGGGGTGCACGAGCCCCAGCGGGTGCGGGTGTCGCTGATCGTCAGCCGGGGGACAGGGACGCCGAGCGCCGCGCAGTGGTGCGCCAGGCGGCGCGCGAACCAGGTGCGGGCTTCGCGCCTGAGCAGCGCCACCGCGGCAAGGGCGAAGGTCGCGTCGTCCGCGCCGGCGGGCAGGCGAATGCCGCGCTCCCAGCCGGGCCCCTCCAGGCTGGCGCGGCCGGGCGAGCGGGCGAGACGGCAGGGCTCGCCGAACACGCTCAGCGCCAGGCCGGGGGCGAGGCGGGTCGGCGGCTGCAGCTCGGCGGCGCGCTCGGCGATCCAGGCGCGGCGATCGCGGGCGAAGGCGGCGGCCTCGCCGAGCCGGCGCAGGCTCGGTGCGATCGCCAGCACCTCGCCCTTCGCCCGGTCGACGCGCAGCGAGATGCGACGCGCCCGGCCGCTCACCATCAGCCGCACCGGCACGGCGCCGATCTGGATCACCTCCCCGTCGGCATGGCGAATCGCGCGCTGGAACATCGCGGATTTGCTAGCGGGGCCGGGCGGCGGGGGGAAATCACGATGGCGATGGGCCGCCCGACTTGACGCACGCCGAGTCCGCAGCGTCACGTGGCCCACATGCAACCTGCCCCTTCCCTGATCCAGCGCCTCGGCTATGCGGCGGACGCGCGCCTGGCGATCGTCAACTGCGACGATCTGGGCTCCAGCCACGCGGCCAATCTCGCGGCGCTGGAGGCGGTCGAGCGCGGAGTGGCGACCAGCGCCACGCTGATGGTCCCGTGCCCGTGGGCGCTGGAGGGGGCGCGGCTGTTCGCGGGGCGCGACGTCGGCGTGCACCTGACGCTGACGGCCGAGTATCCGACCTATCGCTGGCGCTCGCTTACCGGCGCCGCGTCGCTGCACGACGCCGAGGGCTTCCTGCCGCGCACCGCCCAGGAAGTGTGGGACCGGGCCGAGTTCGCCGACGTCGCCCGCGAGTGCCGCGCCCAGATCGATCAGGCGCTGGCCTGGGGCGTCGACGTGACCCATCTCGACAGCCACATGGGCGTCAACCAAAGCAACGCCCGCTACTACGACCTCTACCTGGAACTGGCGGCCGAATACCGGCTGCCGCTGCGCATGGCCGGCCGCAACGCCGAGGCGGCGCTGGGCTTTGCGGTGCGCGCGCCGGCCGCGGCGCTGGGGCTCGTGCATCCGGACGACTTCGTCTTCCGCTGGAAGGACTCCACCGCCGCGCTCCTGAAGCGGCGCCTGCCCGTGATGTCGCCCGGCCTGACCGAGTTCCTGCTGCACCCGGTGCTGGATGGCCCCGAGCTGCGCGGCTACGACTTCGACGCCGCCCAGGTGCGCGTCGACGACCACGCCTGCGCCATCGATCCCGAAATCGCGGCCCTGTTCGCGGCCGAGCAGGTGGCGCGGATCAGCTTCCGGCCGCTGCGCGAGCTGCAACGGCGCGAGGCGGCCGCCGCCGCGCATTAGCCGCTTGCGCTTCCTCCGGGGCGCCGGACTATGGGCGTTGCATACAATCGGAGAGACTCCATGCGGGACCTGATCATTCGCGGCGGCACCATCGTCGATGGGACCGGCGAGGCGCCGTTCGTGGGCGACGTGGCGATCGATGGCGACCGGGTGGTCGAGGTCGGCGTGGTCGAGGGCCAGGGCCGGCGCGAGATCGATGCGCGCGGCATGCTGGTGACGCCCGGCTTCGTCGACATCCACACCCACTATGACGGCCAGGCGACCTGGGACCCGCTGCTGGCGCCCTCGTCGTGGCATGGGGTCACCACCGCGGTGATGGGCAATTGCGGCGTCGGCTTCGCGCCGGTGCGGCCCACGGACCACCAGTTCCTGATCGACCTGATGGAGGGCGTCGAGGACATCCCCGGCTCGGCCCTGGCCGAAGGCATCGACTGGAAGTGGGAGCGCTTCCCCGAATACCTCGACGCGCTGGAGGCCAAGCCGCGCGCCATCGACGTCGGCGCCCAGGTGCCGCACGCCGCCGTGCGCGCCTATGTGCTGGGCGACCGCTGCAACACCGACTACGTGCCCAACCCGGCCGAGATCGCCGAGATGGCCGAGCTGGTGCGGGAGGGCGTCGCCGCCGGCGCGCTCGGCTTCTCCACCTCGCGCACCCTGCTGCACAAGGACCTGAAGGGCGTCTACATGCCGGGCACCTTCGCCGGCTCCGACGAGATGCTGGCCCTCGGCATGGCGATGAAGGGCCTCAGCCACGGCGTCTACGAGCTGGTCTCCGACCACCTCGGCGACGACGACGAGTGGGACTGGGTCAAGGCCTTCGCCAAGGAGAGCGGCCTGCCGGTGACCCTGGTCGCCACCTCGGCCGGCGCCTACGAAGGCAACAAGATGTACAACATCGCCGAAGAGGCGCGGGCCGGCGGCATGGAGATCCGCCCGCAGATCGCCGGGCGCCCGACCGGCGTGCTGCACGGCCTGACCTCCAGCTTCCACATGTTCGCCACCCGCCCGACCTGGCGGCGCGACCTCGCCCACCTGACGCTGGAAGAGAAGGTCGCGGCGATGCAGCGGCCGGAAGTTCGCGCCGCGCTACTGAGCGAGCCCAGCATCACCCAGAACGGCCCCTTCGCCGGCGATCCGAACGAGTTCCTCTACCGGGTCTTCCCGCTGGGCGAGCGGCCGAACTACGAGCCGGACCGCTCCGGCAGCGTCGGGGGCCTGGCCGAAGCGGCGGGCGTGACGCCGCTGGAGATGATGTACGACCTGCTGCTGCGGGACGGCGGGCGCGAGCTCTTCTACCAGCCGCTCGGCGGCTATTTCACTTACAACTTCGACTTCTTCCGCAAGAACATGCAGCACCCGAACGTGCTGTTTGGCCTCTCCGACGGCGGCGCCCACTGCGGGGTGATCGCCGATGCCGGCATGCCGACCTTCATCCTCACCCACTGGGGCCGCGACCGCACCAAGGGCGAGCGCTTCCCGGTCGAGTTCCTGGTGCGCAAGCTGACCCGCGACACCGCCATGGCCTATGGCCTCTCGGACCGCGGCCAGCTGAAGCC
>DATAVF010000091.1:0-9289 GCA_036267835.1 Caulobacteraceae bacterium
AAGAGCCGGTTGGCGCCGGTCTCGTCGGCGCGGCGGATGTAGTTCCAGCTCGACCAGGCCTTCGGGCGCTTGGGCATGAAGCTAGGGTCCGAATGCAGCACCGCCGTGTTGGGCATGTAGGTGATGGCGCCCAGCAGCGCCTGCTCGGCCGCGGTCGGCTGGGCCAGCAGCTTCAGCCCCTGGTCGGAGTGGCAGGCGATCACCACCTCGTCGAACCGCTCGACGCGGCCGGTGACGTCCCGCACCAGCACCCCGGCCGGCGTCCGCTCGACGCGCACCGCGGCCGTCCCCAACCGCGCACCGGCGGCCACGCGGGCAGTCAGCTTCTCGACATAGCTGCGGCTGCCGCCGACCACCGTGCGCCAGAGCGGCTTGTTCAGCACCTTCAGGAGGCCGTGGTTCTCGAAGAAGCGGATGAAGGCCGCCGCCGGGAGTTCGCGCACCGCCTCCACCGAGGCCGACCAGATCGCCGCGGCCTGCGGCAGGATGTGGTCGTCCTGGAAGGCGCGGCTGTAGCCGGCGTCTCCGAGGTAGTCGCCGAGGCTGGTCATCTGGGCGTCGAGGGCGCAGGCGTGGCTGGGCGCGGTCTTGCAGAAGCGCACCACATCGCCGAGCATCGACCAGAAACGCGGCCTGAGCAGGTTCCGCCGCTGGGCGAAGAGGGTGAAGAGGTCGGTAGAGGCGTATTCGAGGTCGCCGTCGTCGAGCGACACGCCGAACGACATGTCGGTGAAGGCGGTCGCCACGCCCAGGTGCTCGAAGAGGGCGGTCAGGTTCGGATAGTTGGCGGCGTTGTAGACGATGAAGCCGGTGTCGACCGGCAGCCGGCCCACCGCCGTCTCCACATCCACCGTGTTGCTGTGGCCGCCGAAGCGGCGCTCGGCCTCGTACACGGTCACATCGTGGCGCTGCGACAGCAGCCAGGCGGCCGACATGCCGGCGATGCCCTGCCCGATGACGGCGATCTTTTGGGGCGCGATCTTTTGGGGCGCGCGCTCAGTTGGCGTAATCACGTTCGCAGATCCCCGGGCTGGGTTCGCGCCGGCTTCGGGAGCGGCGCGTGGTTGCCTAAGGTCTACGGGGGCCTCACCCTGGCGGATCACCCTCTTCGGCGGGCCCGGCCACGGCTGATCCAATCGGCCGAGGGCTCCGTAAAGGCGGCATGAATGCGATCGCCCTCGATCACGGCTGCTATTCCGGGAGCGCGGCGCCGCCGCGCCTGCGGCGGGCCATGACCGACGCCGCCGCGACGACCGCCGCCGGCTTCGCCGACCTGATCGGGCGCGTCGCCGCGCACGGCGACCGCGCCGCCTTCGCCAGCCTGTTCGACCACTTCGCGCCCAGGGTGAAGAGCTACATGCTGCGCCTGGGGGCCGAGCCCCGGCAGGCCGAGGAGCTGGCGCAGGAGACCCTGCTCACCGTCTGGCGCAAGGCGGCCGCCTTCGACCGCGCCAAGGCCGCGCCCTCGACCTGGATCTTCACCATCGCGCGCAACCTGCGCATCGACGCAGCCCGCCGCGCCCGACATGCCGAGCCGCTCGAGGACCCGTCCGACGCCCCCGACGCCGAGCCGGCCCCCGACGCGGTGCTGGCCGCGGCCCAGTCCGAGGGCCTCATCCGCAACGCCCTCGGCAAGCTGCCGCCCGAGCAAGCCGAGGTGGTGCGGCTATCGTTTTTCTCCGACAAACCCCATTCCGAGATCGCCGAGCAACTGAGCCTGCCGCTCGGCACCGTTAAGTCCCGCCTGCGCCTGGCCATGGGCCGGTTGCGCGACCTGCTGGGAGACCTGGCATGACCCACCCCAACCATCACCCCTCGGAAGCCCTGGTGCTCGACCACGCCCGCGGCGTGCTCGAACCCGGCCGCGACCTGGTGCTGCGCGCCCACCTGGCGGCCTGCCCGGCCTGCCGCGCCGCGGTCGCCCTCGCCGAAGCCGTCGGCGGCGCCCTGGTCGATGAACTGGCGCCCGCGGACATGGCGGAGGGCGCCCTCGCCCGCGCCCTGGCCGCGATCGACGCCGGTGCGCCGCCCACCCCGCCCGCCGCCAGCGCGCCGCATCCGCCGGACTGGATCCTCGTGCCGGCCGACGTGCTCCACGCCGCCCGGCGCAATCGCCGCCTGGCCGCGCCCGGCGTGTGGGTGGCCAACGTCACCGGCGGCGGCCGCGTCGGCGCGCGCAGCTATTTGCTGGGCGTCGCCAAGGGCATGGCGGTGCCGCGCCACAGCCACGTCGGCTGGGAGTTCGTGGTGGTGCTGAAGGGCGCCTTCACCGACCGCGGCCTCACCTACGGCCCCGGCGACTTCGCCGAGAGCGACGAGGCGGTCGAGCACGAGCCGCGCGCCCACCCCGGCGGCGAATGCGTCTGCCTGATCGCCGCCGACAACCGCCTGGCGCCCCGCAGCCTGATGGCGCGCGTCTTCCAACCCTTCGTCGGGATCTGAGCCCAGATGAGCCTCACCGGCATCGCCGCCCGCGCCGTCGAGCGCGCACCCATCCCCGACGCGCTGACCCGGCTGGGGGTCGGCTACCTGGTCGGCCGCGCCCGCCGCCAGCTCGACGCCGAGAGCGCCGACGACACCCTTTTCGTGCGCGAGATGGAAAAGCGGCCGATCGCGCTAGCCACCGCCGAGGCCAACCAGCAGCACTACGAACTGCCCGCCGAGTTCTTCAGCCTGATCCTCGGCCCGCGCCGCAAGTACTCGTCCTGCCTCTACGAGGGCCCGCGCGCCAGCCTGGCCGACGCCGAAGCGCGCGCCCTGGCCGAGACCTGCGCCCACGCCGGCCTGGCGGACGGCCAGCAAATCCTGGAACTGGGCTGCGGGTGGGGCTCGCTGAGCCTCTGGATGGCCGAGCAGTACCCGGCGGCGCGCATCACCGCGGTCTCCAACTCAGCTTCCCAGCGCGCCTACATTGAGGCGCGGGCGCAGGAGCGGGGCCTCGGCCATCTGCGGGTGATCACCGCCGACATGAACGACTTCGCTGCCGAGGGTCAGTTCGACCGCATCGTCAGCGTGGAGATGTTCGAGCACATGTCCAACTGGCGCGCCCTTCTGGAGCGCACCCGCGGCTGGCTGAAGCCGGAGGGCCGGCTCTTCCTGCATGTCTTCACCCACCGCAGCCGCCCCTACAGCTTCGAGGCCGAGGACGAGGCGGACTGGATCGCCCAGCACTTCTTCACCGGCGGCATCATGCCGAGCCACGGCCTGATCCGCCAGTTCCCGGACCTCTTCAACGTCGAGGCCGAGTGGCGCTGGAGCGGCGAGCACTACCGCCGCACCGCCGAGCACTGGCTCGCCAACTACGACCGCAACGCCGCCGCCATCGCCGGGATATTGAAGCGCGTCTACGGGGCCGACTGGCAGGTCTGGCGCCGGCGCTGGCGGCTGTTCTTTCTGGCCACCGCGGGCCTGTTCGGCGCCCAAGCGGGCGAGGTATGGGGCGTCAGCCACTACCGGCTGAAGCCCGTCAGCCGAGGGTGATCCGCGCCGCCCTGATCGCCTATGTTGGCGCGGCGCTGGTCTTCTGCGCCCTCGACGCCGGCTGGTTGACGCTGACCGGCGCCAGCCTCTACCGGCCAATCCTGGCCCCAATGCTCACCGACACGCCGCGCCTGGTCCCGGCGGTGCTCTTCTACGCGATCTACCTGGCCGGCGTGGTGCTCTTTGCCGTCACCCCGGCCGTCCGCGCCCGCCACTGGCCCACCGCCGCGGCCCTGGGCGCCGCCCTCGGCCTGGTCGCCTACGCCACCTACGACCTGACCAACCAGGCGACCCTGAAGCTCTGGTCGACCGAAATCACCCTCCTGGACCTCAGTTGGGGCGTGGTGGTCACCGCCATCGCCGCGACAGCCAGCTATTTCGCGGTGAAGCTCGCCAAAGTCTGAGCGCCGAACGTCGCCGCCAATATCGCTTCCAGCCCCGCCGCGTCATCCTCGTCGAACGCGGCGAGTTCGGTCGAGTCCGCGTCGAACACCCCCATCAGCGCCCCGTCCGCGCCGAACACCGGCACGACGATCTCGCTCCGTGAGCGCGAATCGCAGGCGATGTGCCCCGGGAACGCGTCGACATCCGCCACGATTACCGTCCGCCGCTCCGCCGCCGCCGTGCCGCAGACGCCGTGGCCGAAGGCGATGCGCAGGCAGCCGAGCGTGCCTTGGTAAGGCCCCACCACCAGTTCGTCCGGCTTCTCGGGGTCGATGAGGTAGAACCCGGTCCAGAAATAGCGCCCGAACGCGGCCGCCAGCATCGCCGGCACGGTGGCCAGGCGCGCCGTGAGGTTGCCCTCGCCCGCCAGCACCGCCGCGATCTCCTCGGCGACGGCCGCATACTGCTGCGCCTTGGTTTCAGTCATCGCGCAAGCCTTCGCAGCCTATCCCGCCCAGCCCCGGGCCCGGACCAGTCCGGCGGGCAGAGTGACATTCGACATTGACCCCGAACGCCGTCGTCTTGGCGAGTCCTCGACCGCGCCATTTCCCACGATCAGCCGCGCAAAGGCGCCGCCGATCGACTTCAGATTAGACAGCTATCCAGCGCGGCGGAAGGCGCCCGCGGAGGCGTCGCCGACGAACGTCTTCAAGCGCCGGGGTCGGTCCAACCCGGCAAAAGCAAGTTAAGCGGGACGTCGAACCAGCTTCGCCGCCGCGACCATGTTCTCCAGCGCCGCTCGGGTCTCCGGCCACTTGCGGGTCTTCAGGCCGCAGTCGGGATTGACCCAGAGGTTGCCGATGGGGAGACGGGTCGCGGCGAGGCGTAGCAGTTCGGCCATCTCCTCGACGCTTGGCACGCGCGGCGAGTGGATGTCGTAGACACCAGGGCCGATCTCGGCTGGGTAGGCATAGTCGCGGAACGCATCGAGCAGTTCCATCTTCGAGCGGGCGGTCTCGATGGAGATCACGTCGGCGTCCATTGCCCCGATGGCGGCGATGATGTCGTTGAACTCCGAGTAGCACATGTGCGTGTGTATCTGGGTGTGATCGGCAACACCCGAGGCGGCAAGCCGGAAGCACTCGACAGCCCAGGTGAGGTAGGCGTCCCAATCGCCGCGGCGCAGGGGGAGACCCTCGCGCAGCGCTGCTTCGTCGATCTGGATGATCTTGGCGCCGGCTGCCTCCAAGTCGATCACCTCGTCGCGGATGGCGAGGGCAATCTGCCGGCAAGCCAGCTCGCGGGGAACATCGTTGCGGACGAACGACCAGTTCAGGATAGTGACGGGGCCGGTGAGCATCCCCTTCATCGGGCGGTCCGTGAGCGATTGGGCGTAGCGCCACCAATCCACCGTCATCGAAGCCGGGCGGGAGACGTCGCCGTAAAGGATCGGCGGGCGCACGCAGCGCGACCCGTAGGACTGCACCCAGGCGTGGCGGGTGAAGGCGAAGCCGCAAAGCCGCTCGCCGAAGTACTGCACCATGTCGTTGCGCTCGAACTCACCGTGCACCAGCACGTCCAGGCCGACGTCCTCCTGCCATTGCACCGTGCGCGCCGTCTCCTCGCGCAGGAAAACGTCATACTCGGCGTCGTCGATCGCGCCCCTGTCGTGGTCGGCCCGGGCTTTGCGGACCGTCTCGGTTTGCGGGAACGAGCCGATGGTGGTGGTGGGCAGCGCGGGCAGGTTCAGACGGGGAACCTGAATGGACTGGCGACGTCCGAACGGCGAGGCGCGGCGCCGCATCGCGTCGGTGACATCGGCGAGTCGGCTCGCCACCGCGCGGTCATGGATTTTCGACGATGTCAGGCGCGCCTGAGCGGCGGCGCGAGACGCTTCAAGCGCCGCCGCGACACTGGCGCGACCGTTGTTGAGGGCCTTGGCGAGCGTCACCAGCTCCTCGATTTTCTGGATCGCGAACGCGAGCCAACTACGGACGTCACCGTCGAGGGACTTCTCCAGCGTCAGGTCGATCGGGGTGTGCAGCAGCGAGCACGATGGCGCGAGGACAAGATCGCGGCCGCTCGCGGCCAGCGGCGCCAACCGCTCGAGCGCCTGGTCGAGCTCCGCGCGCCAGACGTTGCGCCCGTCGATCACGCCGAGCGACAGGGTCATTCCCGCCGGCGCCTTCGCGAGGACCTCGTCGAGCTGGTTTGGCGCCCGCACCAGGTCGAGGTGCAGACCGGCGACAGGGAGGGCGAGCGCGGTCTCCAGATTGTCGCCGAGACCCCCGAAATACGTCGTCAGCATCAGCTTCACGCCGGGCGCCGTCCGCGACAGCCTGCGGTAGGCGAGCTTCAGCGCGGCGCGGTCCTGGTCATCGAGATCCTGCACCAGGCACGGCTCGTCGATCTGCACCCAGCTCGCGCCGGCCAGCTCCAGCCGGTTGAGCACGGTGGCATAGACCGCCAGCAACTCCTCCAGCAGCGAGCGGGGATCGAAGTCGGCGTCCTTGCTCTTGGCGAGCTTGAGAAAGGTCACCGGCCCGAGCAGGACCGGCCGCGTGGCGACGCCAAGCGCCTTGGCCTCGACGAACTCATCGATCGCCTTCGTCGACGCCAGCGAGAACTGCTGGCCCGGCGCCACTTCCGGCACCAGGTAGTGATAGTTGGTGTCGAACCACTTGGTCATCTCGGCGGCGGGAACGTCGAGGCCGTGGTGATGGCCGTGCTCGCAGGCGACGTCGTCGCCATCGACTTCGCCCTGCGCACCGCGGGCCAGGGCAAAGTAGGTGTCCAGGCCGACTGGACCCTCGCGCCAGCCGTAGATGGCCGGGATGGCCCCCACCATCATGCTGGTGTCGAGCACATGGTCGTAGAAGCTGAAGTCATTGCTCGGGATGTGATCGACGCCCAACGTCTTCTGCCGCGTCCAGTTCACGGCGCGCAGGCCTTCGGCCGCCTGCAACAGGGTCTCCTGGTCGCTCTTGCCCGACCAGTAGCGCTCCAGGGCGGTCTTCAGTTCGCGACGCGGCCCGATGCGCGGAAAACCCAGGGTGGCGACGGTGACGGTCATCTTGCCTCTGCCAATTTCATCTGTGGCGAGGCGGACAGAGTCGCGAGGACGCGCCTGGCAGATTGCCCGGCCAAGGCGTGCCTGCGGCCTGACCGGACACCCCGCCGGAGGACGTTATCTGTCGGGGCAGGTCTCCTGGCTCGCGGGTCAAAGCCTCCGTCCGGCCTTCCCGGCGCCTGAGCGCGCCAGTGACACGAGATGGACGTCGGCTCGCCGCTTACAGTTGCGGGGGCAGCCTTGGCATGGGCGCCGCGCGCGCCGTCACCAAATTCCCTCTTAGCTCCGAAGCCGCAAAGCCCCGGAGAACCACGACGCGCGCATAGGACGCCCAGTCGTCCATCGAGTCAATGTGCATATAAAGATATCTTTATGTCAGTGTCCCGGGCCCATCCGCAACGCGATCAGACTTGCTGACTCGGGCCAGACTCACTTGCCGGGATAGCGACTCCGAAAATCAAAATGCATCGAAAATGACGGGAGCGTCACCTTTCTGCTTGCAAGTATGATTTTCATACGATCAATTGGCTATGAAAGTCATACGCTCCTACATCCGGTTCCGGCAGGCCCCGGAGCGGAGTGCGAGATGGCGATCTCGAAAGACGGTGATGACGACGACACTCTGTGCCCCATCGCGCACTCGACCGGCCTGGTCGGCGACCGCTGGTCGATCCTGATCGTGCGTGAGCTGCTGATGGGCCAGACACGGTTTCAGGACCTGCAAGCGCAGACGGGCGCCACGAGCCAGATGCTCGCCGCGCGGCTGAAGCGGCTGGAGGCCGACGGCATTCTCACGCGCCACGCCTATTCGCAGCGTCCGCCGCGGCACGAGTACCGGCTGACGCCCAAGGGCGTGAACCTGATGCCAGTGATCCTCGCGCTCAGGACCTGGGGCGAGGCCTGGTGCAAGCCGGCGGGAGAAGAGGTGGCGGTCCGCATGTTCCACCGGGCGTGCGGCGCCGAACTCGATCTCGGCGGCGCCTGCCCGGCCTGCGAGCGGCTCGTCGCCTGGACGGACATGCAGGCTCAGCCGACGGCGTCCTACCGCGCCGAGCGGGCCAGGCGCGCCGCCGACTTCCGCCGCGCCTCCACCCATCCGCAAACGGAGTGACCGCCATGAGCCCCGCGCCTTCCGGACTCCTGATCGAGGCCGAGGACTTCGCCGACTACGGCGGCTGGGTGCTCGACTCGCAGTTCGAGACGCAGATGGGCTCGCCCTATCTGCTGGCGCACGGATTGGGCCGGCCGGTCGCCGACGCGACCACCACCATCGACGTCGCCGAGGCTGACGACTACGAGGTCTGGGTGCGGGCGAAGGACTGGGTCCCGTCGCACCACCCCGGCTACAAGGGCGACCACGTGCTGACGGAAAACGATATCCGCGAGCACACCCGCTACAACGACCTGCTGGTCAGCAACGACGGGTTCTTCTGTATCCACTGCGCGTGGGCGTCCGGCGAAGGCAAGTACGACTTCCGCCTGAAGGACTGGATCATGGATGTCCGTGACAACCAGCCCTACGGCATCCCTTTCCGCTGCCTCTACTCGGCCAACATCGACAACCTGCTGATGGCCGGCAAGCACATCAGCGTTACCCATGTGGCTGGCTCATCGGTGAAGCTGATGGGCAATGGCGCGCAGCACGGGATCGCCGCGGCGGCGGCCGCCTCGCTCTGCAACGCGTACAACACGACGCCGCGCGGTCTCTACGACGCGCACCTGGAGGAGCTGATCGCCCTCGTCGCCAGGCTCAGCGGCCGCGAGCACGCCCAGGTCGGCCGGTTCGTCGCGACCGCCATCTGATCGGGCGCCCAAGCAGGAGGTGGTAGGCCCGGCAGGACCCGAACGAGGCCCCTCTGCCACCTAGCAAAAACAATTACTTAGACCGAGCGCGCAAACCGGAAGTGTCACAGTCGCGTGTCACGCCGGCCAGCGATAGGATAGCTTATAGTGTAAGATGGGCAACCCTCGTCGGCGGACGGGTCGTCACGACGATTTGCAACCGGTTGCAGCCGGAGCTTTCGTCGGGAAGAGGGATTTGAACCCCCGATACCTTGCGAGTATGCCGCATTTCGAGCATCTCCGGGCCAACGCCGCGTCCGGTAGGGTGCCGAAGAGGCCGCTGTCCCTGTTCCGGCTGACGCGACATGCCAACGGTAGCTTGGGACGACCTTGGGGGAGAACGACATGAGAGCAGGGATAGTGATGATTGCGGCGATTGTCGCATCGAGCACTCCCGCGTTCGCCCGCTCTAGCGAGGAGCTGCCTGCGCCGTCGAATGACGCCGTATCGCCTGCTGCGCCAGCTCCCACCTCGCCACCCAGACCAAGGGTCGTCAGCCAGCCCGGCTGGCTG
>DATAVF010000092.1:0-3519 GCA_036267835.1 Caulobacteraceae bacterium
TCGAGCGCCCAGCGAACCCGGGTGTCGCGCGCCAGCCCCATGCCGCCGTCGGGCGACCGCTCAAAGGCGGTAATGGTGGGGATCATCGCATCCGTCTCCCTGCTCGCGCCGGCGGCCTCACATGAGGACGACGATCGAGCCCGTCGCAAGTCGACATCCACTTCTCCGAAGCCGTTGCTTGTGCGCAGATCGGGGGCAAGCGCGCAGCTAAGCGTCGCACGAAAACGGGGAGGCGTTCCGATGGGACAGTTGGACGGCAAGGTGGCGATCATCACTGGCGCCGCGAGCGGCATGGGGCGGGCGAGCGCCATCCTGTTTTCGCGGGAAGGCGCCCACGTGGTGCTGGCCGATCTCAACGGGCCGGGCGGCGAGGCGGCGGCGAAGGAGGCCAGCGAGGCCGGGCAGGGATGCGTTTTCCAGCGCACCGACGTCTCCTCCGAGGCCGACATCGCGGCGCTGGTAGCCCGCGCCCTCAGCGAGTTCGGCCGGCTCGACGTGATGTTCAACAACGCCGGCATCGGCGGCGCCATCGGCGCGCTGGAGAGCATCGCGGTCGAGGACTGGGACCGCACCCAGGCGGTCTGCCTGCGCAGCGTCTTCCTCGGCATCAAGCACGCGGTCGGGCCGATGCGGGCGCAGGGCGGCGGCGCGATCGTCTCCACCGCCTCGATCGCCGGCATCGACGGCTTTCCCAACCTGCACGCCTATTGCGCGGCCAAGGCCGGGGTGGTGAACCTGACCCGCTCGGCCTCGATCGAGTTCGCCGCCGACCTGATCCGCATCAACTGCATCGCCCCGGGCGGCGTCTCGACCCCGATCATCGGCGGCGGCTCCAACTTCAACAAGGCGGCCATCGACGCGGCGCTGGTGGGCGCCCAGCCCCTGCCCGTCGCCGGCCAGCCCGACGACATCGCCGCCGCCGCCCTCTTCCTCGCCAGCGACGCCGCCCGCTTCATCACCGGCCACTGCCTGGTGGTCGACGGCGGCGCGACCGCAGGCGCGATCGCCGGGGCGCCGAAACGGGGGCAGGAGCGGGTGCGGACGCAACGGGCGTTCGCGGGGCCGTCGTTCGAGAGCTAGGGCGGATCAGTTGAACCACCGGCGGCCGCAGCACGGCCGCTCCTCACCCATGAAATGGGGGAGGTGGCGCGCCAACTCTCAGGACGCGCGGGAATATCGACGTTTGCCGGGCGTCGGATCGGCGTAAGCGGCGCGCAGGCACGCTTCCAGCCGACCAGGGGAGCCCCCTCCGTCACGCTCCGACCGCCACCTTCTCCCGCGAAGGGAGAAGGACATTGCGTGCAGATGCCATAACCATTTGATTTTACGAAACTTCTCTGGATGTGTGCACGCCTTGGCCGCTCCGCGTGGGAGGAGCGGTCTAGGTGATCGCGCCTAGACTCAACCCGCGCTTAAGCCACTGCGATGGCCGCTTCGGGGACCGCAAGCGCGCGCCTGATCCGGTCGCAGAGCAGGTCGACGGCGCGGGCGCCGACTTCGAGGAAGGCTGCGTAGCCGACGAAGCCGTGGAAGGTCGCCTCGAAGCAGGCGTATTCGGCCGCCACGCCGTCGGCGGCCAGGCGGTCGGCGTAGAGCTTGCCCTCGTCGCACAGGGGATCGTGGTCTGCGGTGATGACCAGGGCCGGCGGCAGGGCGGCATAGGACGCGGCGAGGATCGGCGAGGCGCGCCAGTCGTCGCCCTCGGCGGGGTCGGTCAGGTAGTTGCCGAGCATCCAGGCGATGTCGTCGTTGTCGAGGATGTAGCCGCCGGCGCCCCAGGTCCGGCGCGAGCCGTAGGCCGGGCGGGGCCGCATATCGAGGCTGGGATAGATCGGCGCCTGGAACGCGATCGCCGGGCCGCCGCGTTCCCGGGCCATCAGCGCGGTGACGAGGGTCAAATTGCCGCCGGCGCTGTCGCCTGAGAGGACGATCCGCGCCGGATCGACGCCGAGCCGCGCGGCGTTCCGGACCACCCAGCACAGCGCCGCATAGGCGTCGTTCACCGCCACCGGGAAACGCGCTTCCGGCGACAGGTGATAGTCCACGCTGACGGCGATCACATCCGCCTTGGCGGCGATCGCGCGGACCGACTCATCGCTCTCGTCGAGGCCGCCGATGAAGAAGCCGCCGCCGTGAAAGTAGATGACCGCACCCATGGTCTCGCGCTCGGCCAGCTGGCGGGGCCAGTAGATGCGGACCTGGAACGCGCCATCGGGCGTGGTGATCGTCTCTTCGCGGACCTTGGCCATCGGGGTGGTGGGTTCGGCCGGCCGCGGCGGCCTCAGTTTCAGCGACAGTTCGCGAAGGGCGACCGGGTCGTGATTGCGAAAGGGCAGCACGCCGCTGGCGTTCAGCCGATCGACGACCGCCCGCGATTGCGGATCCAGCTCCATTGTCCACGCCTCTCCATCGCGCTTGGGGCCAGCCCCCGCGGCGATCCGCCGTGACTAGACCCCTGCGCGGGACGGCCAGCAAATGCATTCTTGGCCAGCTCCATGCCCGCCAGGAATGGCGGTCAGCGCTTGCGGAACTGCCTGGCCTCTTCCGCCAGCTTCGAGCCCCAGGAGTCGGACTTTTTCTCGGGTTCCCACTGGGCCCCCGGCAGGGTCCCTGCCACCCCGCGCACGGCCAGCCACAGCGGGCCGCTGAAGTGGGCCAGGACGCGCAAGGGACGGCGCTTGTTGTCGGTGACGTCCCAGCCTTCGGCTTCGAAGGCGGCGGCTTGCACGGCGGGGGCCTTGAGTTCGATGTCGTCCCAGCCCGCGGGGCGCGCCGCCGCCTCGGCTTCGTCGGCGGTCAGGCCGAAGAGGGACTTGGCGCAGGCGTCGATCTCCGGGTGCTCGGCGCGGGCTTCGGGCTCGGCGAACTCGCGCTTCAGGACGGCGCGGTATTCCAGGGCGTCGACACCGGGCAGGTCGATCAGGCGGCGCAGCTTCTCGGTCATGCGTAACGCCTAGCGCCAACGGCGGCCCTAGGCGAGAGGCGCGAGCGGGGTTGCGGAGGCTGCGGTCGCCGTTGCATTCACGGTCATCCATCCCAGTCCATGGCCGCCCCAGTGCCCGCGCCTGACCTGCCGCTCCTGACCTTCCGCGACGCCGCCGCCTTCGAGGCGTGGCTGGACAGCCAGCCGGCGACGAGCGCCGGGGCCTGGCTCTGCTTCGCCAAGGCAGGGGCGCCGGCGCCGACGCTGAGCAAGTCGGAGGCGATCGACTGCGCCATCGCCCACGGCTGGATCGACGGGCAGTTGGGGCGGGTAGACGCCCTCTACTTCAAGACCAGGTTCACGCCGCGCAAGGCCCGCAGCGCCTGGTCGCAATTGAGCTGCGAGCGCGTGGAACGCCTGATCGCCGAGAGGCGAATGCGGCCGGCCGGCCTGGCGGAGGTCGTGCGGGCCAAGGCGGATGGGCGCTGGGACGGCGCCTATGCGCCGCAAGGCCGCGCCACGCCGGACGCCGACCTGCTGGCCGCGCTCGATGCGGCGCCCGGCGCACGCGGGTTCTTCGACAGCCTCGACGCCGC
>DATAVF010000093.1:0-1820 GCA_036267835.1 Caulobacteraceae bacterium
AAGCCGCCGCCTGGCTCGCCGCCGAGCTGCGCGCGCTGCAGGTCCGCTATCCGCCGCAGGGCGCCGTCGCCCTCGTCGGCCACGCCCACATCGACACCGCCTGGCTATGGCCGATCGAGGAGACCTACCGCAAGGTCCGCCGCACTTTCTCCACCGCCGCCGACCTGCTGCGCCGCCACCCGGGCTTCACCTACGCCCAATCCTTCGCCGAGTACTACCGCCAGCTCGAGGACGACGACCCGGCCCTGCTGGAGGCGATCAAGGCCGCCGTCGCCGAGGGCCGCTGGGAGCCGGTCGGCGGCCTCTGGGTCGAGCCGGACATCAACATGCCTTGCGGCGAGAGCCTGACCCGCCAGGCGCTCTACGGCCAGCTCTACTTCGAGCGCACCTTCGGCCGCCGCCACACCGCCGCTTGGCTGCCCGACACCTTCGGCTTCTCGCCCGGCTTGCCGCAGATCCTGAAGGGCGCGGGGCTGACGGCCCTCTTCACGGTCAAGATCGGCTGGTCGGACACCAACCGCTTCCCGCACAGCCGCTTCTGGTGGGAGGGCATCGACGGCACGCGGGTGCTGGTCCAGCACATGATCCACTCCGAGGACAATTATAACGGCCGCGTCGACCCGCGCTCGCTGCTGCGCGTCTGGCGCAACAACACCGACAAGCGCCACGCTGCCGAGGTGCTGCTGCCGGTGGGCTTCGGTGACGGCGGCGGCGGCCCCACGCACGACCTGATCGCCAACCAGGCCGCGCTGGCCGACTTCCCACTCGTGCCCCGCACCCGCTTCACCACGGCGCACGACTACTTCGCCGGCGCGGCGGCCGAGGCGGCGCAGGCCGACGTGCCCGCCTGGGTCGGCGAGCTCTACCTGGAGTTCCACCGCGGCGTGCTGACCAGCCAGGCCCGCACCAAGCGCCTGCACCGCCAGGCCGAGCGCGATCTGGTCGCCGCCGAGGTGCTGGCCAGCGCCGTCTGCCTGCTCGGCGGCCCGGCCCCGGCGTCGCTGGAGCCGCACTGGCGCACCCTGATGATCAACCAGTTCCACGACATCCTGCCCGGCAGCAGCATCGCTGAGGTCTACGCCCGCACCGAGCCGGAGCTGGCCGGCGTGGTCGCCGCGGCCGCCGCGGCATCGGACGCGGCGATGGCCGACCTCGCGGCGCGCCTCGGCGGCGACGGCGAGGCGGCCCTGCTGGTGGTCAACCCGGACGCCTCGCCCCGCCCGCTGCGCCTCGCCTCGCCCGACCCCATCCCCGGCGGCCAGCCGGCCGAGGAAGGCTATGTGCTGGCGTCGGACGCGGTCGTCCCGCCGCTCTCAGCCGTGGTCGCCACGCCGGCGCCCGCCGCGAGCGGGGTGACGGTCGAGGCGCGGGCGCTGGAGAACCGGTTCCTGCGCGTCGAGTTCGGCGACGACGGCGCCCTGACCCGCGTCTTCGACAAACGCCGGGGCCGCGAGGCCCTGGCCGGGCGCGGCAACCAGATATGGGCCTACCCGGATCAGCCGCGCGTCTACGACGCCTGGGACATCGAGGACGACTATCGCCGCGCCGGCCAGGAGCTGGCGGCTGCGTCGATCGAGATCGCCGAGCCCGGCGGCCAGCGCGGCGCCCTGCGCATCGTCCGCCGCGTCGGCGATGGCGCCATCAACCAGTCGGTGCGCCTCTGGGCCAATTCGGCCCGGATCGACTTCGCCACCCGCCTCGACTGGCGCGACCGGCGGCTGATGCTGAAGGCGCGCTTCCCGCTGGCGGTGCGCGCCGGCCAGGCCACCTACGAGTGCGCCTTCGGCGTCCAGCAGCGCCCCACCCACCGCAACACCAGC
>DATAVF010000094.1:0-4322 GCA_036267835.1 Caulobacteraceae bacterium
CCGGAAAAGGCCGCGCTGGCGGCTGCCAAGTCGGGCGCCGGCTACTCGCTGTCGGGGACCAAGACCTTCGTGCTCGAAGGCATGGCCGCCGGCCTTTTCGTGGTCTCGGCCCGCACCTCGGGCAAGGCCGGCGACAAGGACGGCATCACCCTCTTCCTCGTGGCCGCCGACGCCAAGGGCGTCAGCCGCAAGGCGCTGAAGCTGGCCGACAGCCGCGGCGCCGCCGTGGTCACCTTCGACAAGGTCGAAGTCGGCGCTGACGGCGTGCTCGGCGAGGCCGACAAGGGCTTCGCCCTGCTGGAAAAGGTGCTCGACCGCGCCCGCGCCGGCCTCTCGGCCGAGATGCTGGGTTCGGCGATCCAGGCCTTCGAGACCACGCTGGACTACCTGAAGACCCGCGTGCAGTTCGGCCAGGTGATCGGCTCCTTCCAGGCGCTGCAGCACCGCGCGGCCAAGATGTTCACCGACCTCGAGCTGGCCCGCTCCTGCGTCGAGGCGGCCCTGACCGCCATCGACAACGACAGCCCGGACGTGCCTGAACTGGTCTCGCTGGCCAAGGCCAAGGTGGGCGACACCCTGCACCTGGTCTCCAACGAAATGGTCCAGATGCACGGCGGCATCGGCATGACCGACGCCCACGACGCCGGCTTCTACCTGAAGCGCGCCCGCGCCACGGAAGCGGCCTACGGCGGCCAGGCGTACCACCGCGATCGCTACGCGCGGATCAACGGGTACTGATCAACGATACCCTCCCCCTTGAGAGGGGAACTATCCGGTTGACGTACCACATACTAGATGAGGTAGATTTCCCAGACTCCACTTCATGACTCGCTCGTGGTAGCGCCGCTCTCATCCTAGAGGTGAGATTCTGAGCCGATGGAAGAGCAACCCGAGGGCACCGCACCCGCACTGGCTGCGAACGACCAGGCGGGCGCACCTGCGGGGCAGCCGGATGAGGCCGACGCCAAGACCAAGCTGGCCGGCTTCCTCGCGCGCAACCCCAAATCATCCGTCGCCAGGATTGAGGTGGGCACAGGCAAGACGGCTCTGTGCATCATCTCCCCCTGGGGGGACGCCTCTCTAGCTGTTCATTTGCCTGAAGACCTCACCGCTCTCGCCGCAAGTCTGAATCACGCCCTTCTCCCAGAGAGGCTTGACACCGGCTACGCCGGCGCCGACAACGCACGCGTGCGGTGTCGGCGATGTACGGAACTAGCGGTCACCCGCAATGGTTTGAAGAGGGGGTACCCTTCAACGGGAGAACCAGCATGAGCAATGGCGGATAAACCGTAGGCTTCGGTCTACCAACAGACCCTTCGCCGCCCTCCGGGGCGGCGATTGCGCATTGGAGGACATGATTGGACGATTCTGGAGCGCGCGCGGGTCGAAGGCGGGACGAGTTGTTACGCCAATTGCTGAAAACGCCACCCCAGCCGCGCCCTAAGCGCGACCGCGGGAAGACTTCCGACGAAGGCGAATCAAAGCCCGCGCCTTCTGCTTCAGCGTCCTAGGCTTACGCAGGCTGTCGATACATCAGCCGCTTGCCCTTGGCGCCGCGCAGCAGTTCGTCGGCCCGCTCCACGTCGGTCACGCCGAGCGCCGCCCGGTTGTTGTAGCGGAAATCGAACTCCGCCAGATACCGATGCATGTGCGCCTCAGAGATGCTGTGGAAGGTCCCGTAAACGCCACGCTTGAAGATTGAGAAGTAGCCCTCAACCGTGTTGCTGTAGGCGTCGCCGCGCACGTACTCGCCCTTGCCGTGGTCCACCATTTCGTGGCGGGCGAAGTCCTTGCCGAGATTGTAGTAACCGCCAGCGGTGTCCGTCATGAGCGTGGACGTGCGGTGGACGCTGGTGAACAGGATCGGGGCGAGCGTCTTGCCGGTGACGTTGGCGATATGATGCGAGCGGGCGCGGCCGTCGCGCTCCACCAGTGTGTGGACAATGGCTTTGCCCTTGCCGCCGATGTTGCTCGGGTCGCGTTGCCAAGCGTGCTTGTTCTTCTCCCGGCCGCCGACAAAGGTCGTGTCCGCTTCCACGACCTTGTCGTCACCGCCCAAAGGGGCGGGGCTGGTCTCCGTCGCGGCCTCCCGCAGGCGATGGAACAGGAACCACGCGGTTTCGTAGTTCGTCCCCATCATCCGTTGCAGTTGAAGGGCGCTCATTCCCTTCTTGCTGGCGGCCATGAAGTGAGCGGCGAGCACCCACTTATGCAGGGCCACGTGCGAGCGTTCCATGACCGTCCCCACGGTCACGGTGAAGGGCTTGCGGCAGTCCTTGCACTTGTAGACGCCGGGGCGCGTGGAGGCCCCTTGGAGCTTGGTGATGCGGTCTTCCATGACGCCGCAGCGGGGGCACACCGGGCCATGCGGCCACAGCAGCGTTTCCAGGTGCAGCCTGGCCGCGTCGTCATCGTGATAGATCGGGTCCTGCAGGTTCGTCTTGCGACCCGAGCCGTTGAGCTTCGCGCTTTCGCGCTTGGCCTTGAGAGTGGTCTTGGAAGAGGGCATCGGTTCAGTCCTTGAAACTGACCCTTATCTAGCCCTGGTATCATGGTACGTCAACCGGATAGTTCCCCTTGAGAGGAGGGTCGGACCGAAGGTCCGGGGTGGGGGTCTCCCTCCGCTGCAAGCGGTCGGCAGGCAGACCCCCACCCCCGACCCCTCCCCTCAAGGGGGAGGGGAGTTCGCTACGCCCCCGCGCGGTACCACATCTGCGTGCGCCCCAGCGTGATCACCCCGAAATAGCCGCGCACGGTCAACGACTTGCCGTCCGGGCTTTCGACGACGTCGGCGCTGTAGATGCCGCCGCTGTCGGGGTCGAGGATCTGGCCGTTCTGCCAGTGCAGCGGGTTGGCCGGGTCGGGCGCGACGCCCCACAGCACCTGCATGCCGACGATGCGCTGGTTCTGGCGCGGCGGCTGGCACTTGTCGCAGACCCGGTTGGGGTCGTCGCCGCGCAGCGAAGCGGTCAGCCAGCCCTGCAGCACGCCGCCCGGCCCCGTCTTCACCCGGATCATCGCCGCCGGCTTGCCGTCGACGTCGGAGATAGCGCGCCACGAGCCATCTGGCGCGGGGGCGGCGGAGGCAGTGGCCATGGCGATCGATGAGACGATCGCCGCGAGGAGGGCGGCGGCTGCGAGGCGAGTCATGCGGATGAGGTTACGCCTTCACGAAGTCGCGGGGAATGCGCCCGCCGCCCTGCCGGCCCAGCATCCAGCCGGGGTATTCCGGGGCCAGGGCCGAGGCGTCGTCGAGGCGCTTCATGTCCGCCTCGGTCAGCTTCAGGCTCGAGGCGGCGATATTGTCCTCGAGCTGCTCGGTGTTGCGCGCGCCGATGATCACCGTGGTGACCCACGGCTTGGCCAGCACGTAAGCCAGCGCGACGCGCGCCACCGAGACGCCGTGCGCGGCGCCCACTTCGCGCATCACGTCGATGATTGGCCAGGCGCGTTCCTTGTCCACCGGCGGGAAGTCGAACGTGGTGCGGCGCGCGCCTTGTGGGCCGGCGCTCTCGCGGTCGAACTTGCCCGAGAGCAGGCCCCCGGCCAGCGGCGACCACACCATCAGGCCGACGCCTTCGCTCTGCATCATCGGCACGATCTCGCGCTCCAGGTCGCGCCCGGCGATCGAGTAATAGGCCTGCACGGTCTCGAAGCGGGCGTAGCCCTTGTGGTCGCTGACGCCGACCGACTTGGCGATCTTCCAGGCCGCCCAGTTGGAGCAGCCGATGTAGCGCACCAGGCCCTGGCTCACGAGGTCGTCGAGCGCCCGCAGGGTCTCGTCGACGGGCGTCACCGGGTCCGTGCCGTGGATCTGATAGAGGTCGATGTGGTCGAGGCCGAGCCGCTCCAGGCTGGCCTTCACCGCGTCCATGATGTGGCCCCGCGAGGCGCCGCGGTCGTTGGGGCCGGGACCGGTCTCGCCAAAGAACTTGGTGGCGATCACCACGTCCGAGCGCTTGACGCCGAGGTCCTTCAGCGACTGGCCGACCAGCCGCTCGGAGACGCCGGCCGAATAGACATCGGCCGTGTCGATGAAGTTGACGCCGTGCTCCAGCGCCTTGCCGACCACGGCGTTCACCGCCTGCTGGTCCAGGTCGCCGATCATCGACCAGATGCCGCCCGAGCCGCCGCCGAAGGTCATGGCGCCGAGACAGATTTCGGAAACATAGAGGCCGGAACGGCCAAGCTGACGATAGCGCATGATCATCGCCTTTCAGGGGGTGTTGTGGGGGGCAGCGCGGCGGCGCTGAACGACGGGTCCTGAATACGACCCCACCCCCGTCCCTGACACGCGATATTTTCTGCGGCGCGTGCGCGTC
>DATAVF010000095.1:0-7352 GCA_036267835.1 Caulobacteraceae bacterium
CCGCAAGGGGAGAAGGACTTCTTCTCTTTCCCCTCAACGCCGCTAGGTTGCTTCTCGGGCGCTGCAAGGTCGCGACAACTGCGGCCACGGCGTCCGAGGGGAGGCGCGTCGTTTGAGCCAGGTAATTCCGGAAGCCGACCTCGTGGCCGTGCCGGCTTCGGCCGACGTGCCGTCGGCCAAGCTCACGCGCGGGGCGATCAGCTGGTCGATCTTCGAAGGGGCGCGCGACCCCTATGTGATCCTGATCATCATCTACATCTTCATGCCCTACGTGGGCTCGGTGATGGTCGGCTATCCCAAGTCGAACCCCACGGCCGGCCAGGAAGTGATCTCGCAGTGGAGCCAGTATTCCGGCTGGCTGACCATGGCGACCGCGCCCTTCCTGGGCGCCTCGATCGACCAGCTGGGCCGGCGCAAGGGCTGGCTGGCGCTGGGCGTCATCCTGATGGCGCCGCTGATGTTCTCGCTGTGGTGGGCCAAGCCGGACGGCTCCGGCCTGCCCATCGTCGCGGTGATGCTGATGACGGCGGTGATCGCCATCCTCTTCAGTTACACCGAGGTGATCCACAACTCGCTGCTGGTGCGCGCCGCCGGCATGGGCGCGGCGCACAAGGCCTCCAGCCTGGCGCTGGCGCTGGGCAACGCCTGCGCGCTGGCGCTTTTCCTGTTCCTGGCCTGGGGCTTCATGCTGCCCGGCAAGACCGACTGGTCGTGGGTGCCGAAGACGCCGCTCTTCGGCCTCAACCAGGCGACGCACGAGCCTGAGCGCCTGGTCGGCCCGATGACCGCGATCCTGCTGGTGCTGGGCACGATCCCGATCCTGCTGTTCACGCCGGACGCGCCGCGCTCGGGCGTCGGCGTCGTGAAGGCCTTCGCCGACGGCGCCCGCTCGCTCTGGACCATGGTGCGCACCGTCGGCAACTTCCGCGACGCGGCGATCTTCCTGGTGGCGCGCAGCTTCTATGTCGACGGCATGACCGCGGTGCTGACCTTCTTCGGCATCTACGCCACCGGGGTGATGCACTGGGGCGGGCTGGAGATGCTGGTGATCGGCATCATCCTGACCGTGCTGGCCGTGCTGGGCGGGGTGCTGGCGCGCTTCTTCGACGCTGTGCTGGGCCCGCGCCGGGCGGTGCAGATGGAGATCCTGATGTCGCTGGTGGGCATCATCGCCCTGCTGGGCATGGCGCCCGACCGCATCTTCTTCTTCTGGCATTACGATCCGGCGGCGCACGCGCCGATGTGGAACGGGCCGTTCTTCCGCACCCTGCCGGAGTGGATCTTCACCCTGATCGGCTTCTCCAACGCGGTCTTCATCACCGCGCACTATGCCTCGAGCCGCACCCTGCTGACCCGGCTGACGCCGCCCGACCAGACCGGCGCCTTCTTCGGCGCCTACGCGGTCTCGGGCACGGCGACGGTGTGGCTGGCCCCCCTGATGGTCAACATCGGCACCCACCTCTTCAAGAGCCAGCAGGGCGGCTTTGCCATGATCACGGTGCTGCTGGCCGTGGGCTTCGTGGGCCTGCTGTTCCTGAAGAAGGGCAACCGCGACTTCGCGTCATGAGCGCCATCCCCCTCGACGACCGCGGCCTGCTGCTCGGCGACGGCCTCTTCGAGACCCTGCTCTGGCGGGACGGCGAGCTGGTGCTGGCCGAAGCCCACGCCCAACGGATGGTCGCGGGCGCCGCCACGCTCGGCTTGCCCCCGCCGGATATGAGTGCGTTCATGGACGCCGCCGCGGGCGCGGTGCACGAGGCCGGTCTCACTCGCGGCCGCGCCGCCGTCCGGGTCACCTTCACCGCTGGCGCCGGCGGCCGCGGCCTCGACCGGCCGGCAGAGCCGCAGCCGCGCCTCTTCGCCACCGCCGCGCCGTCCACGCGGCCGCAGACGCCGGCGAAGCTCGCGATCGCCAGCACGCGCCGCAACCAGGCCTCGGCCGCCAGCCAGCTGAAGACGCTCGCCTACCTCGACAACGTGCTGGCGCGCCGCGAGGCGACCGACGCCGGGGCGGACGAGGCGGTGATGCTGAACACCACCGACCACGTCGCCTGCGCGGCGGCGGCCAACCTGTTCTGGATCGAGGCCGGCGCGCTTTTCACCCCGGCTGCCGATTGCGGCGTGCTGGACGGGATCATGGCGCGGCAGGTGCGCGGCGCGGCGCTGGCGCTCGGACTGGAAGTGCGCGAGGCGCACGCGCCGCTGACGGCGCTGGCGACGGCGGAGGCGATCTTCCTGACCAACAGCCTGATCGGCGTGCGGCCGGCGCACCTGGGCGAGGCGCGCCCCGCCCATCCCCTGGTCGAACGGCTGGCGCGCGAGCTCGAGGCCGTCAGCTAGGGCGCGAGGGTGATCGCCGAGAGCAGTCGCCCGTAGTCGCCTTCGCCGCGATGGACGGCGCGGCGGTTGGAGAAGAACCAGGCCTCTTCGGTAAGCGTGTCGCGGCCGACCCATTCGGCGCGCCCGACGCCGGCCGCCGCGAGGCGACCCAGCACATAGGCCGGCAGGTCGAACAGCCGCTTGTCCGCCGCCGCGCCCGGGACGAAGAAGCGCGCGTTGGCCGCGTCGGCGTCGGCGAACCGCGCCTCGAACTCCAGCCCGACCTCGTAGGACGCCGGGCCGATGCACGGCCCGATCGCGGCGACCAGGCGGCCGGGCTCGGCGCCCAGTTCCACCATCGCCGCGACGCCAGCCTCGACCACCCCCGCCAGCGCCCCGCGCCAACCGGCATGCACGGCGGCGACGACGCGCGCCGCGGGGTCGGCGATCAATACGGGGGCGCAATCGGCCGCCAGCGCGCCGCAGATCACGCCTGGGGCGGCCGTGGCGACGCCGTCCGCCTCGGGACGATAGGCTCCGAACGGCCGGTGGCGGACTTCGACGCGCGCGGAATGGACCTGGTAGCAGATGGCCAAGGCGCCCGCTTCGAGGCCGAAGTGAGCGGCGGCGCGGCGGCGGTTCTCGGTGACGTCGGCGGCATCGTCGCTGGACCCATGGCCGACGTTGAGGCTGGCGTAGAGGCCCTCGGAGACGCCGCCCTGGCGGGTGAAGAAGGCGTGGCGGACGCCCGGCAGCGCATCGAGCAACGGCGAGGTGACGATGGGCAGCTGACTCACGCGGCCGCCTCGAAGCAAGGCGGCGGTGTCGGCCCGTTCCAGATCGCGGCGGCCTTGAAGAGCTCGCCCATCTGGTCCGCGCCGATGAGCCGGTCCAGCTGGCGGGCGATCGCCTCGGCGCGGTCCGGCCGCGACTTTGCCAGCACCGCGGCGCGGGTCTCGACGCCAAGGGACAGCAGGAGGTCGCGCTGGGTGATCAGCGACGCCTGGGCGCCCGCGCCGCGCGCCGCCGCCAGCACCGCCGGGAAGTCCGCATGCACCGTGAGGTCCGCCTCCCCCGGCGACGCCAACGGGTCCACTTTCTCGTGCCGCGCCAGCGCCTGCAGCGTGTCGCCCGGCCCTGGCTCGGCGCGCCCGTAGTCGATCAGCAGCGCCGCGCCGCCCTGCTGGACCACCCGCGCCGCCAATTCCGCCGCGAACGCCGCCTGCGCCGCCGACACCTCGACCACCGCGCCCACCGGCGCGTCGGCGCACAGCGGCGCGGCCGGCCGCAGCCCGAACGCCAGGGCGCCGTCCGCGTCCAGCCCGACCACGCGCTCGGCCCAGCCGCGGGCCGTGCGCTGGAACTGGCGGGCCGGCAGGCAGTCGAGCAGTTCGTTGGCCACCAGCAGCAGCGGCGCATCGACGGGCAACCCCTCCAGCGATTCAGCCCACCGCACCCGAGTCCCGGCCAGCCGCTCCGCCTGCAGCCGGCGCAGCGGGGCGGACGTCTCGACCAGCCAGACCTCGCAGGCTGTCACAAAGGCCGGGTCGAGGCGGGCGGCGCGCAGCACGTCGGCCATTAGCGTCCCGTCGCCGGGCCCCGCCTCGGCCAGCAGCACCCGCGGTGGCGCCCCGAGGCCGCGCCAGGTCTCGATCAGCCAGAGGCCGATCAGCTCGCCGAACATCTGCGAGACTTGCGAAGCGGTGAGGAAGTCGCCGGCCGCGCCGATGGCCGGCCGCGTGGCGTAGTAGCCGGCCTGCGGGTCGTGCAGGCAGCGCAGCATGTAGTCGGCGATGCTGATCGGGCCGCTGGCCGCGATCTCGGCCTGGAGGCGCGACTTCAGGCTCATCGGGTCAAGGGCTGGCGGGGGCAGCGGGCTCGGCCGGCGCTTTCTCATGGAAGGCGCGCCAGAGCAGCCAGAGCCCGAGGACCAGCATCGGCAGCGACAGCATCATCCCCATGGTTAGGCCGAAGGGGAAGTCGGGCATGCCCACGTCGGGATTGCGCACCGTCTCCAGCGCGGTGCGCGCGATGCCGTAGCCGGCCAGCCAAAGCCCGAGGATCGCGCCCTTGCGCTGCAGCCACTTGAAGTGGTGGGTGGCCAGCCGCAGCACGATGAACATCACCAGCCCCTCCAGCGCCGCCTCGTAGAGCTGGCTGGGGTGGCGGGCGACGTGCTCCATGATGTCGGGATGACCGGGGACTGGGATGTCGGCCGGGCAGGTCCCGCCGTTGCTCTGCTCGATGTGCGGGCTGCAGAACACCATGCCCCACGGCACGTGGGTGACCCGGCCCCAGAGCTCGCCGTTCACGAAGTTGGCGATGCGCACGAAGAAGTGGCCGATCGGCTCGCACGGCGCGGCAAGGTCGCCCAGCAACAGCAGGTCGATGCGGTTGACCCGCGCGAAGACGATGATCGCCAGCGCCGCGCCCAGGAAGCCGCCGTGGAAGCTCATGCCGCCGTTCCAGACCTCGAACGCCTCGAGCGGATGGGAGAGCAGGTGATCGCGCTGGGTCGGATCGACCAGCATGTAGAAGAGGATGTAGCCGATCCGCCCGCCCAGGATGATGCCGAGAGTGATCCAGAGGATCAGGTCGTCGATCTGGGGCACGGTCGCGGTGGGCGTCTTCGGCCCCCAGAGCTTGAGGTTCCTGACCAGCGAGACGCCGTAGCGCCAACCCAGCAGGATGCCGGCGATATAGCCCAGCGCGTACCAGCGCACTGGGAACGGGCCGATGATGTCGACATGGAACATCCGCACGGCGAACGACGCCGCGAGCACGGCGAGCGCGACGCCCAAGAGGGTGCGCACCGTGTTCCAGAGCACGACCGCGGCGGTCGACTCTGCCGGCGACTCGGGGTCGCCGGCGCCGCGCGCCGGCAGCCCTCGGGCATGCCAGAACAGCGCTCCGATCGCGACCGCGGCGACGCCCGCGGCGGCCACGGAGATGAGTTCCTGGCCCAGCCAGCCGACCGGAAAGGCCGGGATCGGCACGGCGACCGGATCGAAGTCAGGAAACTGCAAGGCCAAGTCTTGAAAGGCTCCGGGGACGCGACACGGTGACCCCTAGCCGACAAGTCCTTCGCTTTCACCTGTCCTTTCCCATATAGGGGCGTGATGCAGAGCCAAAATCCGTTCCTGGATGAGCTGGCGAAGGCCGCCAACGCCGCCGCCAGCCTCGCGCAGGCCGCCGGCGAGGAAGCCAAGGCGGCGTTCCGGTCCGGCGTCGACCGCATGGCCGCCGACATGGACCTGATTCGCCGCGAGGAATTCGAGGCGCTGAAGGCCGAGGTCGAAGCCTTGCGCGCCGAGCTGGCGGCTCTGCGTCCGACGAGCCGGAACTGAAGCGCTTTTGTTCGCGTCCGAGATGAAGCGGCTTGAGACGACTCCCTCGAAGCAGATTAGGCTGACCTCCCGGCGCGGGCGCTCCGCCCGCGACTGGACGTCTTGACCCGAGGTTCCATGGACACGCCCCACCCGGAAGAAGACGACGACGTGATGATCGCCCTCGACCCGCTCGACGTCGTCGAGCGCGTGCTGACGGCGGAGAACCTGACTTTCGACCGCACCGAGGACGGCGATCTCGCCTTCACCCTCGCGGGCGACTGGAAGGACTACG
This sequence comes from Caulobacteraceae bacterium, assembly GCA_036267835.1. Classification (GTDB taxonomy): domain Bacteria; phylum Pseudomonadota; class Alphaproteobacteria; order Caulobacterales; family Caulobacteraceae; genus Acaudatibacter. The sequence goes on from DATAVF010000095.1 coordinate 5,941, forward strand.
AGCTCTGGTTCGCCTGGCGACCGGAGGCCGACTGTCTGCAGCTGTGCCTGTCGATCGATCGCCGCGTCGGCAAGACCCAGCGCGGCGGCGCCTGCGAGCTCGCCAACCTGGTCAACCAGCGCGTCTGGGTCGGCCACTTCGAGGTGTGGAGCGACGATGGCGAAGTGGTGTTCCGCCACGCCATGGCCCTGCCCGAGGGCGAGCGCCCGACGCTGGCCCAGGCCGCCTCGATGATCGACGCGGCGATGGAAGCGGCGGACCGGTTCTACCCGGCGTTCGACTTCCTCTTGTCGGCCAAGAAATCGCCCGAAGAGGCGATCGCGGCCTGCATGTTCGAGACCGTCGGCTCGGCCTGAGGCGCCAGCGCTGCGATGACGCCGATCCTGCTCATCGGCGCGGGCCGCATGGGCGGCGCGATGCTCGCCGGCTGGCGGCTCGCCGGCGCGTTCCAACCCTCCGACCTGATGATCCGCGATCCCGCGCCAGGACCGCAGGCGACGGCGTCCGGCGCCTTGCTGAACCCGGATGCCGCCGCGATGGGCCGGGCGCGCACGGTGGTCATCCTGGTCAAGCCGCAGATCTGGCGCGAGGCGATGGCCGAGGTCGCGCCGCACCTGGCGGCGGATGCGGTGATCGTCTCCATCCCGGCCGGCGTCGCCAGCGTCGACGTCGCCGCGGCGCTTGGCGGCCGCAAGGTCGCCCGGGTGATGCCGACCACCGCCGCGCAGATCGGCCAGGGGACGGCCAGCGTCTTCGCCACCGACCCGCAGGCCAAGGCCGCCGCCCACGCCCTCTTCGCGCCGCTGGGCACGGTCGTCGATTTGGGCGACGAGGATCAGATGCACGCGGCCACCGCCGTTTCCGGCTCGGCGCCCGCCTACCTCTACGCCCTGGTCGAAGCTCTCGAAGCCGCCGGCGTCTCCCTCGGCCTGCCGCCCGCCGCCGCCCGCGACCTCGCCCGCGCCACCATGTCCGGCGCCGCTGCCCTGATGGCCGAGACCGGCGCGGACGCCGCCGACCTGCGCCGCCAGGTCACCTCCCCGAACGGCACCACCGAAGCGGCGCTGAAGGTGCTGCAAGGCGAGCACGGCCTGGGCCCGCTGCTGAAGCACGCCGCCGCCGCGGCCGAGCAGCGCTCGCGCGAGCTGGGCAAGCCGGGCGCCTGAAGGCCTGTAAGGCGGCCGATCGCTTTCGACCCAGCGGCGAGCTTCCCATCTGCGTCTCCGCCCTGCATCCTGCGGGGCATGCAGCAGGGGTCGGACGGGCGACGCAAGGAAGTGGCGACCTCGTGGTCGCCTGGCGACACGGTCGTCATCCGCGACATCAAGCAGGGCGGCCCGCTGCGCGGCAGGATCACCCATGCGAGCGCGGCCATCGTCGTCGAGGATGGGCCGGAGCTGCTGGCGCTGTTC
>DATAVF010000096.1:0-39633 GCA_036267835.1 Caulobacteraceae bacterium
TGGCCTGGCGCAGCTCGCCGGCGATGGCTTTGCGCTTCGGCCATTCCTCGCCGAGTTGACCGGCGAACCAGGTGGAGATCGCCGCGTCGTAGGCGGCGGTGCGGGCATAGGCGCGGGCGGCGAGGCGCTTGCGCAGCGCCAACGTCGTGCCGCCGGCCGCGAGCGCTTCCAGCACCTCGGCCATGTCCTCCGGCCCGGTGCAGACCGCGACATAGCCGTGGTTCTTCGCGCCTGAGCGGATCATCGCCGGGCCGCCGATGTCGATGTTCTCGATGCACTCGGCGAAGCCCGCGCCGCGGGCCACCGTGGCCTCGAACGGGTAGAGGTTGACGTAGAGCAGGTCGATGCCGCCGATGCCGTGGTCGCTCATTGCTTGGGCGTGCTCGGGGGCGTCACGAACCCCCAGCAGGCCACCGTGGACGACGGGGTGCAGGGTCTTCACCCGCCCGTCCATCATCTCGGGGAAGCCGGTCAGGTCGGCGACGTCTTTCACCGCTATGCCGGCGGCGGCGATGGCGGCGCGGGTGCCGCCGGTGGAGACCAGCTCCACCCCGGCGGCGGCGAGGGCTGTGGCGGCGTCGATCAGTCCGGTCTTGTCGGAGACCGAGATCAGGGCGCGGCGCAGCGGGACGAGATCGGGGGATGGCGGGAAGGCAGGCGCAGTCATGGCGTTCTCCAAAATGAGAGGGGCGCCCAGGCGTGCGGCTTCAAAGCTTGGCCCGCGCTCCCCGGTGGTAATCCACCTTTCGCCAGTCACGCAGACGGCTGCTCTATAGGCCGAAGCGGCTGAAATGGCTAGGCGCCGTTCGTCGCGCGCCGCGTCGTCGGCAAGGCGCGGAAGAGCCGCCAGCCATCGAGGCCGAGCGAGAGAACCGCGCTGCAGATGATGACGATCAGGGTCACCTCAGCCCCGATACCGACCCCGTAAGCCACCTTCGCCGCCACCAGCGGCGGCAGGCCCACACCCGTCACCAGCACTTGCGGCGTCGTGTGCAGCGCGTAGCCGGCGAGGGCGACCAGCGCGACCTGCACCATCATGTCGAGGACGTGGCCGATGGGGCGCGTTTCGCTCGCCAGCTTCAAGCCGTTGACCGCGATGGCCCCCGCCGCAGCGGCCAGCACCGGGTAGTAGAGCACCTGCAAGGCCGGCGCGAAGGCGAAGTGCAGCGTCCCGCCGCCGGTGACCGGGATGTCCGGGCGCCACAGCTGGATCAGCCCCACCCACCAGAGGATGAAGATGGTCTGCACCACGATGCCGGCCACATTCTCGTACCACTGCGGCTGCGACTTGCGCCGCCGCCGGCGGGTGAGACTGGGCAGGTCGGCGACGCTCCAGCGGCTCAGCATCCGGCGGCCCGCCCCGGTGCGCTGGGCGGTGGCGAAGACCACGGTCACCGCGCCGACGGAGACGAAGAGACCGGTCCAGATCACGCTCATGGTCACCCCGACGCCGTGACCGAGGCCGCCGATCGCGGCGCCGACGATGCCGGCAATCACCGCGCCCAGGGCGACGCAGGCCAGCACGACCTTCACCACGAACGCGTAGATCGGATAGAGTTCGGGCCCGATCAGGTACTGCTGGGCGCCGTAGCGCGCCGCCACCGCCAGCGGGTGGCCGAAGGCCTGGAGCAGCGCCTCGTCTTCCATGCGGTTCAGCGGCCGGCCAAGCTCGGCCTCCCTGGCCTCGCGGCGCGTCATCAGCAGATCGCGCAGCTCGTCGAGGATGTCGTCGCGCTGGGCGCGGGAAAGGAAGAACCGGACGGCGTCCAGATAGCGCTCGATGAGGTCCATGGGTCAGGTCCCCTTCAGATCAGGCGGTTGAGGGATGAATTGATGGCGCGCCACTCGGCGGTGAGCTCGGCCAGGAGGTCGGCGCCGTCGTCGGAGAGCCGGTAGAAGCGCTTGTTGCGCTTGTCTTCTTCGCGCCACTCGCTGGTCAGCAGGCCTTGAGTCTCCAGCCGGCGCAGCATCGGGTAGAGCGCGCCTTCGTCGATCTCGAGGCCCGCGTCCGCCAGCTCCTTGCGCAGGGTGTAGCCGTAGCGCTCGACCTTCAGCGCCGCGAGCACCGCGAGCACCAGGCTGCCGCGCCGCAGCTCCAGTCGCAGCTTCTCGTAGGTGTCGTCTTCAACGGGCATCGGGTATGCGCCACATAGTGTGTTCTACACAGTGTGTGCCACACAGTATGAGGGCGCGTCAAGCTACCGCGTGACCGCCAACGTCCGTCATCGCTGCCGGCGGGCTAGGCCGCGACCCTCGCCCGCGCCACCGCCGACAATATCCCGGCCACGAACTGGTCCTGCACCGCGGCCGGCATCTCGTGGCCGACGCCCTCGACGATGATCAGCTCGGCGCCCGGGATGTTCTCCGCCGTGTCGCGGCCGCCGGCCAGCGGCACCAGCGGGTCGGCGTCGCCGTGGATGACCACGGTGGGGGCGGCGATGGTCTTCAGCTTCGGGCGGCGGTCAGGCGAGGCCATGATGCCGGCGTACTGGCGCTGGAAGCCGACCGGGTAGTAGCAGCGCTTGAAGTCGGCCAGCGAGCCGGCGCGCACCGCCGCCTCGTCCGGCGGATACTTCTGCGACATCACCTTGGCGCCCGTCACCGCGCTGGCGAGGTAGCCCTCGAGGTCGGTGTTGGGATCGGGGGCGGGGGTGTTGAGCCGGGCCATGGCCTCGGGCGTGGCGCGGGGCAGGTTCGGGTTGCCGGTCGAGGACATCACCGAGGTCAGCGACAGGGTCTTGCCCGGATGGTCGGCCGCGACCAGCTGGGCGATCATCCCGCCCATCGAGGCGCCGACGATGTGCGCCCGCTCGATGCCGAGCGCGTCCAGCACGCCGGCCGCGTCGGCCGCCATGTCCTGCAGAGTGTAGGCCACCCGCGGGGCCGTGCCGCCCATCAGCGCCGCGGCGACCGCCTTCATGTCGGGCGCGCCAGCGGCGTCGAGCTTCTCCGAGAGGCCGACATCGCGGTTGTCGAACACCACGACCCGGTGGCCGGCGGCGACCAGGGCGGCGATGAAGTCCGGCGACCAGCGCGTCATCTGCGCGCCCAGCCCCATGATCAGCAGGATCGGCTCGGCGGCGTCATCGCCGTGGCTCTCGCAGTAGATGTCGAGGCCATTGGCCTTCACGTGCGGCATGGGTTTCCTCCGGCGTTTGCCGACAGTCCCCCGAGGAACGGGGGTTGTCGAGGCTGACCCAGCGTTACGCCGTCAGGGCCACCTCACCAGGGGCGGCATCGAGGAGAGCATGGTCTCGATGTTGGCGCCCTGCCGGAAGCCAAACATTGTGCCGCGGTCGTAGAGCAGGTTGAACTCGACGTAGCGGCCGCGGCGCACCAGCTGTTCCTCGCGGTCGGCCTCGGTCCAGGGCTCGTCCATCCGGTGGCGGACGATCTTGGGGTAGACATCGAGGAAGGCCTCGCCGACCGCCTGGGTGAAGGCGAAGTCGCGCTCGAAGTCGCCGGTGCTCAGGCGGTCGTAGAAGATGCCGCCAACGCCGCGCGGCTCATTGCGATGCGGCAGGAAGAAGTACTCGTCGCACTCGGCCTTGAAGCGCGGGTACCACTCGGGATCGAACGCATCGCAGGCGCCCTGGAGGGCGGCGTGGAACAGCACCGCGTCGTCGGCCTGCTGGCTGCGCTGCTCGCTGATCAGGGGCGTCAGGTCGGCGCCACCGCCGAACCAGCTCTCGGCGGTCGACAGGAAGCGGGTGTTCATGTGCACCGCCGGCACGCGTGGCGACACTGGGTGCACGATCAGGCTGATCGAGGCCGAAACGTAGGTGGGGTCGAGGTCGGCGCCGGGCATGGTCTTGGCCAGCTCGGGCGAGAAGCGCGCCAGCGCCGCCGAGGTGTGCACCCCGGCCTTTTCGAACAGGCGGCCGGCGAAGAACCCGCCGATGCCGCCGCCTTCGCCGGTCTCGCGCTTCCAGGGGCGGAAATCGAACGCACCCGGCGGATCAGGGTAGAGTTCCGGCGGCGCCGCCTCGTCCAGCCGCTCCAGCTCGGCGCAGACGCGCTGCTGCAGAGCCTCGAACCAGGCTTTGGCTCGCGTGCGTCGATCTATAATTTCAGGGGCGAGCGCGGTCATCGAACGGGCAGTATCCGTGAAATCGGGATTGGCTGGTTGAAAAGTCCTAAGACGCATTCTAGGGGAACCGCCACAAGAGCTTGCTGGGGCGGGGCAGGCGACCGGGGGCAGGGCGACGATTTGCGGCGCTCTGACGCAGGTTGCGACCTGGACGCTGGTCCAGTTGGTTCTTGCGACGTGCGCCGTTCCGGCGGAGTGGATCGGGCGTAGAACCTGAAGCGGCCATCTGCCCATCCGGGCGCGGCCGGAGCGCGAGGTGAGCCGAACGTGGCCGAGAGCGTAACCCACGAGGCGCCGGATCCCAGCCGGCGCGACTTTATCAATATCGCCGCGGTCGTTGCGACCGTCGGCGGGGTCGCCGCGGTGGCGTGGCCGTTCATCGACCAGCTGAATCCGTCGGCCGACACCCTGGCGCTCTCCTCGATCGAGTACGACGTCGCCAAGGTGCCGCTCGGCCAGCAGGTGACGGTGCTCTACCGCAAGCAGCCGCTGTTCGTGCGCCACCGCACGCCCAAGGAAATCGCTGCCGCGGTCGCCGATGACCACGCTCAGTTGCGCGACCCGGCCACCGACGCCTCGCGGGTCAAGCCCGGCAAGTCGGAGTGGCTGATCCTGATCGGCGTCTGCACCCACCTCGGCTGCACGCCCACCTTCGGCGGCGGCGACTGGGGGGGCTGGTTCTGCCCCTGCCACGGCTCGCAGTACGACACCTCGGGCCGCATTCGCAAAGGCCCGGCGCCGCTGAACCTGGCGGTGCCGACCTACGTCTTCGAGACCGACACCAAGATCAAGGTCGGCTGAGAGAGAGCATGAGCGGACACTCGACCTACGAGCCGAAGACCGGAATCGAGCGCTGGCTCGATACCCGCCTGCCGATCATCCGGTTTGGCGTCGATCTGATGGACTTCCCGACGCCGAAGAACCTGAACTACTGGTGGACCTTCGGCGGCATCCTGGCTTTCTGCCTCGGGGCCCAGATCGTCACCGGCATCATCCTGGCGATGCACTACGACCCGTCAGGCGCCGGCGCCTTCAACTCCATCCAGCACATCATGCGCGATGTGAACTACGGCTGGCTGATCCGCTACATGCACGCCAGCGGCGCCTCCATGTTCTTCATGGCGGTCTACATCCACATGTTCCGCGGCCTCTACTACGGCTCGTTCAAGGCGCCGCGCGAGGTGCTGTGGCTGATCGGGGCGGCGATCTACGTGGCCATGATGGCCACCGCCTTCTTCGGCTACGTGCTGCCCTGGGGCCAGATGAGCTTCTGGGGCGCGAAGGTGATCACCAACATCTTCGGCGCGATCCCGGTGCTGGGCCCGCCGATCGTCACCCTGCTGACCGGCGGCTTCACCGTCGATGCGCCGACGCTGAACCGCTTCTTCTCGCTGCACTACCTGATGCCGTTCGTGATCGCCGGCCTCGTCGGCCTGCACATCTGGGCCCTGCACGTGCCGGGCAACTCCAACCCGACCGGCGTCGACGTGAAGAGCAAGTCCGACACCGTGCCCTTCCACCCTTACTATACGGTCAAGGACGGCTTCGCGATTTCGGTGTTCCTGATCCTGTTCGCGGTGTTCGTCTTCTACCTGCCGACGTCGCTGATGGACGTCTCCAACAACATCCCGGCCAACCCGCTGGCGACGCCCGCGGCCATCGTGCCCGAGTGGTACCTGCTGCCCTATTACGCCATCCTGCGCGCCATTCCGGACAAGCTGAGCGGGGTCATCGCCCTGGCGGCGGCCATGGGCTGCATCTTCGCCCTGCCCTGGCTCGACCGTTCGAAGGTGCGCTCGATGCGCTATCGGCCGCAGGCGCGGATCTACTTCTTCATCTTCGTGGTCGACTGCTTCTTCCTGGGCATCTGCGGCCACCACGAGCCGGACCAGCAGGTGATCCCGGGCCTGACGACCTTCAACCTCGTCGATGGCGACCTCAACAGCTATCTGTGGGCCAGCCGCATCTGCGCGGCGTACTACTTCCTCTACTTCCTGGTCATCACCCCGTTCGTGCTGCCGTTCACCGAGACGCCGCTGCCGGCGCCGGAGTCGATCTCGACCCCCGTGCTGTCACACCCGGCCGCCACGCCCGCCCGGGCCGCGGCTTCGCCTGAGAAGAAGGGTTGATCGGCCGATGCTTCGCAAAGTCCTAGCTCTGGCCGCAGTCCTCGGCGCGCTTGCCGCGCCGGCGTTCGCCGCGACCACCCAGGCCCCGCTGAAGGAGCAAACCTGGTCGTTCAACGGCCCCTTCAGCGGCTATGACCAGCAGCAGCTGCAGCGTGGCTTCAAGGTCTACGAGCAGGTCTGCTCGGCCTGCCACTCGATCAACTATATCGCATTCCACAATCTCGGCGATCCGGGCGCTCCGTTCTGGAATCCCAAGTACCCGAACTCCAACGACAACCCGGTGGTGAAGGCGATCGCGGCCGCGTGGCCACGGCAGGTGCCGGACATCAACGCCGACACCGGCGACCCCATCCACCGGCCGGCCACCACGGCCGACGTGCTGGTGCCGCCGTTCCCGAACGAGGCGGCCGCGCGGGCCAGCAACGGCGGCGCCCTGCCGCCCGATATGTCGCTGCTGGTCGCGGCGCGCGAGGGCGGCCCGAACTATGTCTACTCGATCGCCACCGGCTTTCCCGCGACCAACCCGGCCGGCCTGACCCCGCCGCCCGGCAAGTACTACAACCCCTATTTCTCGGGCGACGTCAGCGGCAACTGGTCGGGCGATCCGAAGCATGTGCCGGTCGGCGGCTTCATCGGCATGCCGCCGCCCCTGAGCAACTGCAAGGTGACCTACGACGACGGCACGCCCTGCACCGTCGATCAGGAAGCCAAGGACGTCGCCGCGTTCCTGTCCTGGGCCTCGGACCCGAAGATGGAAGAGCGCAAGCAACTCGGCTTCGCGGTGATGATCTACCTGCTGGTCTTCGCCGGCGTGCTCTACGGCAGCTACCGCACCATCTGGCGCAACGTCGCCCACTGACGTGTGGCCGGCGCGAGCAGCAGCTCGCGTCGGCGCACGTCGAGCCGCAGCCGGTAATGTGACAACACTTCCGTGCCGACGCCGCCCAGGAGGCCCGGCGCGATGTCGGATGCGACGGCCGCCGGCGTTGCCTCGTAGAGATCGTCCGCCAGGCTGAGCGCGCCTAGCCGCGCCGGCGGATGCTGGCGTGACCCCGCATCGAGGCCTTGCGGCGTGCGGCTGAGCCGGGCGTCGGTCGCCGCCAGGCGCACGCCCAGCGAGCCGGTGTCGATGGCGAAGAGCCCCGACAGGACGGTGCGCCCGTCCGCGACCGCGGCCGCGATGGCGGGGGCGCCCGCCACCATCTGGACGGGCAGCACCGCGGTCGCCCGGAACTTCGGCGCGCGGCGGCGCCACAGGCTGATCCGGCAGGGCGCGAATTCGATGTCCACCACATAGCCCGCCAGCACGTCGGCGCCGATCAGGCCGCTGATGGTGCTGGGAAGGCCGTAGGCGCGGTCGTCGATCGGGGCGATGGCAACGGTGGCCGGGATGCGTTCCCCCGCCAGGCGCAGCACCCGGCGGGCGCTGTCGCCCTCGACGTCGTTGAGCTCGGCGACGTCGAGGTGCAGCACGCTCCTTGGCGACGACAGGTCGAAGATGAAGTCCCCGGCGATGTCGCCGAACGCGGCCGGCGCCACCACCACGCCGTGGTCGACCCAGCACTGAGTCGTTCCCGCCAGCGCGGGCCGCGCGGCGAGGCTGGCGAGGCAGCAGGCAAGGGCGGCGGCGCGGCGCATCGGCCGGGCGACCATAGCCAAGTCGCCCCGCGTCGGCGATAAGGCCGCGCCCTCCAGCAAGCCCCGGCCCCGCATGAACCTCGCCGAGATCATCCGCACCATCCCCGACTATCCGAAGCCGGGGATCATGTTCCGCGACATCACCACCCTCCTGGGCAATGCCCGCGCCTTCCGCCGCGCCGTGGACGAACTGGTGCAGCCCTTCGCCGGCATGAAGATCGACAAGGTGGCCGGCATCGAGGCGCGCGGCTTCATCCTGGGCGGCGCGGTGGCGCACCAGCTCTCCGCCGGCTTCGTGCCGTTGCGCAAGAAGGGCAAGCTGCCCCACCAGACCCGCGCGGTGGAGTACGCTCTCGAGTACGGCTCGGACGCGATGGAGATGCACCTCGATGCGGTGAGCGAGGGCGAGAAGGTGATGCTGGTCGACGACCTGATCGCCACCGGCGGCACCGCGCTGGCCGCCGTCCAGCTGCTGCGCGCCGCGAAAGCGCAGATCATCGCCGCCGCCTTCGTGGTCGACCTGCCCGAACTCGGCGGCGCCGCGCGGCTGCGGGACGCGGGCGTCGCGGTTTCGACGCTGGTGGCGTTCGAGGGGCATTGAGGCGGGCGAAAAAGCCCTTCCCTCACCGCATTCCTTCGCCACATTGGGGGTGATGGGTGTCACCCCTTCCTGGCGGCTATTCCGACGCATGCAGGACTCGGCCTTCGCGGCCGCGGCGCTGCTCTACGCGGCGGGCGGGACCTACGCCTGGAGCGTGCTGCCGTGGTCGCCGGCGTTCAAGCTGTACTGGCTGGTGCTCTATCCGGGCTGTTACTTCCTCGGCACGCTGGTGCTGCCGCTGGCCATCCCGCCGCTGCGGCGACTGCTGAAGACCCACATCTGGATCAGCTTCCGCACCGGCTTCGGCCAGAGCGTGGTGTCGGTGCTGGCCGTCGTGCTGGTGTTGGGCGTCTTCGCCGCCTTCATCTACATCGACACCACCGGGGCCACCCATGGCGGGCGCTTCCCATCCAGCGCCTTCGCGGCCTACGCGGCCGGCGTCGGCGTGCTGTTGGCGCAGGCGCTGCTGGTGCGCCTGATCGAGCGTGACCCGATGCTGCGGGCCAGCATCGAGGAGACGGCCTGACCGACCGGCCCGTGGCGGTCACATGTCGCCGCGCCCGCCGCCGTTCATCGCGAAGATCTGCAAGGTGCGCAGGCGCGCTAGCCGGGATGCGTCCGCGTCGTAGTCGGCGCGGCGATCGGAGAAGAAGCCGTGGCCCGCGTCGTAGAGGTAGATCGGGATGTCCGGATGCGCCGCGCCGATCGCTTCGACGGTCTCGGGTGGGATGCTGGCGTCGCGCCGGCCGAAGTGCAGGATGATCGGGCAGCGTGGGGTCTCGGCGATCAGCTCCGGAATGCGCCGGCCGTAGAAGCTGGAGGCCGCCGCCACGCCTTCGCAGCGGCACGCCGCCAGCCAGGTCGCCGCGCCGCCCCAGCAGTAGCCGGCGACGAACACCGGCGGGGCCAGCGCCGCCACGCACGCCTGCAGGTCGGCCGCCACCTCGTCCCACGGCGCGGCCTCGGAGTAGCGCCGGCCCAGGTCGATGCTCTCGCGGTCGTAGCCCGCCGCGAAGCCCGCCTGCTGTCGGTCGTAGAGCGAGGGCGCCAGCGTCTCATAGCCGTCGGCGGCGAAGCCGTCGGCCAGTTCGCGGATATGATCGGTGACGCCGAAGATCTCCTGGATCAAGACGAGGCCGCCGCGCCGCGCATCCTCCTGGAGGACGTGGTAGGCGGCGAAGCCGAAGCCGTCCTTGGGGCTGGTCAGCGTGGTCTCGCGGCCCATCAGGCCGCCTCGAACAGCTCCAGGGTGCGTTTGCGGGCGAGGTCCGCCGCGGCCTGCGAGTGCCGCGCCGGGTCCTCATTGTTGAAGCCGTGGCCGGCGTCTTCGTAAATGTAGACCGGCACGCTCGGGTTGGCCGCCTCGACCGCGGCCTTCACCGCATCGGCCGGGATGCCGGCGTCCATGCGGCCGAGGTGGACGATGGTCGGGCACTTCGGGGCCAGCGTCGCGTTCGCCTGCACCATGCTGCCGTAGTAGCTGGAGGCGGCGGCGATGCCGTCCAGCGTGCCGGCGGTCAGCCAGGCGAACGAGCCGCCATAGCAGTAGCCGACCACCATCACCTTGCCGCGCGGGGCGAGGAAATCGCGGCAGGCGGCGATGTCGGCCAGGGCCTGCTCGCGGGGCGTCGCCATGGCGTGGGCGATGCCCGCCTTGAGGCCCGGCTCGTCGTGGCCGGCGGTGAAGCCGGGCTCGCGCCGGTCGTAGAGGGCGGGCGCCACCGCCTCGAAACCGAGCGAGGCCCAGCGGTCGACGTCGCGGCGCACGTGCTCGTCGATGCCGAAGATCTCCTGGATGACGATCACCCCGCCCTTGCGATCGCCCGCAGGCGCCGCGTGGTAGGCGGGGAAGTCGAACCCGTCCTCGGCCGTCGACTTGATCCGGATCATTTCACCCATGACGCCTGCTCCCGTGTTTTGCCCACCCCTACCTGAGCGGCCGGCGCCGGCGCAACGCAGCGATCGATTGAGACTAGTTTACATTTCAAACTAGTCTGCTAATGGTGGCCCTGACGCCGCGCTTTCGCGGCCAGACGGAGCTGCCTGAAATGAGCGCCCCCAGCGCCCCTACCGATATGCAAACCGCCCGCGAGGACCTCGCCTTCCTGCGCCAACTGGTGGACACCAGCGACGCTGGCCTGCCCGGCTTCGGCGAGACCTACCTCGCCGCCGGTGTCACCTATGGCCTGCAGATGCTGCTGCATGCGGGCCAGGCGCTGGGCTGGATCTCCAATGCGCCCGGGCTGGCGCTGCTGATCGGGTTCGGGCCGACGCTCGCCTTCATCCCGATCCTGATCTGGATCCTCTGGCGCCACCGCACGCAGAAGCCGCCAGCCGCCGTGACCCGCGCGGTCGGGGCGGTCTTCGGCGCCGTGGGGCTGGCCAACCTTGTCCTGGTCGGGGTGATCGGGTCGGTCGCCTGGCGCGAGCATAGCGTCACCACCTGGCTGATCTACCCCTGCGCGGTCTTCGTGCTGCAGGGCGCGGCGTGGCTGGTGGCGGCCCTGCTGCGGCGCCGCGGCTGGATGGCGGCGGTCGCGGCCGGATGGGGCGCGGCGGCGATCGCCATGGCCTTCAACGTGCAGGCGTTCGGCTACTACATCCTTTTCGCCGGCCTCGGCATCTGGGGCTGCATGGCGCTTCCAGGCTGGCTGATGACGCGGATGGCCCGCACCGACGCGGCGCCTGCCGCCGCCGTCGCCGCGCGATGACCGCCTTCGACATCAACGGCATCGACGACGTCATCCACGGCCGCCTGCGCCTGGGCGTGATGGCCTACCTCGCCGACGCCGAAGTGGCGGAATTCAACGAGCTGAAGGCGCTACTGCAGGCGACCCAGGGCAACCTCTCGGTCCACCTTCGCAAGCTGGAGGACGCCGGCTACATCGCCATCGAAAAGAGCTTCCTCGGCCGCAAGCCCCTGACCCGCGCCCGCCTGACCGCCGCCGGCAAGGCCGCCTTCTCGGCCTACCTCGCGGCCATCGCCAAGCTGGTGGGGTAGCCCCTACACGTTGAAGCGGAAGTGCATCACGTCGCCGTCGCGGACCACGTATTCCTTGCCCTCGGCGCGCAGCTTGCCGGCATCGCGGGCGCCGGCTTCGCCGTTCAGGCGCACGTAGTCGTCGTAGGCGATGGTCTCGGCGCGGATGAAGCCCTTCTCGAAATCGGTGTGGATCACCCCGGCCGCCTGCGGCGCGGTGACGCCCACCGGGATGGTCCAGGCGCGCGACTCCTTGGGGCCGGCGGTGAAGTAGGTCTGCAGGCCGAGGAGGGCATAGGCCTGGCGGATCATCCGGTTGAGGCCGGGCTCGGAGAGGCCGAGTGTCTCCAGGAACTCCGCTCGCTCGTCGGGGTCCAGCAGCGCGATCTCCGCCTCGATCTTCGCCGAGATGACCACCGAGTTGGCATTGTCGCGCCTCGCCCGTTCGGCAACCTGCGCCGACAGGGCATTGCCGTTCTCCGCCGACTCCTCGTCGACATTGCACACGTAGAGCGCCGGCTTCGAGGTCAGCAGCTGCAGCATGCGCCAGGCCTTCTCGTCGTCGTCCGACACCTTGGCGGCGCGGGCCGGGCGGCCGGCGTTCAGCTCGACCAGCGCCAGGTTGACCAGCCGCAGCGTCGCGGCGCTTTCCTTGTCGCCGCCCTTGGCGCGCTTCTCCAGGCCCGAGACGCGCTTTTCCAGGCTCTCCAGGTCGGCCAGCATCAGCTCGGTCTCGATGATGTCGAGGTCGTCGAGCGGATCGACGCGGCCCTCGACGTGGGTGACGTCGCTGTCCTCGAAGCAGCGGGCGACGAAGGCGACGGCGTCGCAGTCGCGGATGTTGGCCAGGAACTGGTTGCCCAGGCCTTCGCCCTTCGAGGCGCCGCGCACCAGGCCTGCCACATCGACGAAGTTGATCCGCGCCGGGATGATCTCCTTCGACTTGGCGATGCGGGCCAGCTCGTCCAGCCGCGGCTCCGGCACGGCCACGTCGCCGACATTGGGCTCGATGGTGCAGAACGGATAGTTGGCGGCCTGCGCGGCCGCGGTCTGGGTGAGGGCATTGAACAGGGTCGATTTGCCGACATTCGGCAGGCCGACGATGGCGACTTTGAGGGCCATGGGATTCCAGCGGTCAGGGGCGAGGCGCGGCCCCTAGCACGTCCTCCGGCGCATGGCGAAAGGGATTGACGACAACGACGCCCCCGTAGGACTGGCCGTCGTTCAAGTCTTCGCTCAGGAAGTAGTCACAGCCAGCGGCATTCGCGGAGGCGAGCAGCAGGGCGTCCCAAAAGCGCGCGCCGAACCGATCTTCTATCAGGAACGAATCGGCCAGGGTGTCCGACTTCAGTGGCGCGGTTGTCCAGCGGCTGTAGTCCTGAAGGTAGGCCCGGATGCCGAGGCGCAGAGGCGCGAACTCCGGTTTGCGGCGAACGACCCAATAAGTCTCGTTCAGAACCTGCGGGCTAAGGGTCAAAAGGCGTCTGTCCCTCAGGACCTTCAGCCACGCCGCGCAACGCGCTCTCTTCGCTGGCTCCCGAAGGTCCAGCGGATAGATCATCGTGGTCGAATCGACGAAAACGGCCGTCGTCATAGAGTTCATCCCTGTCGATGGTGATCTTGCCGTTTTCGCTCAAGGGAAGGCCAGGGAACTCCTCCAGAAACCGCTCGATGCGTGCACTCGCCGCCGCCTGGTCGATATCGGCCTGGCGCGATGCAGACAGCTCTCGCCCGATCCATCGCGATACGCTCAGACCTTGCTTGGCCGCCTCGATCCGAACCCAGCGAAGTGTGTCGTCGTCCATGCTGATCGTGACATTTCGCATGACACGAACTTCGTGTCTCGCGGACCTCGTGTCAAGCTTTCGCCATCGCCTGCGCCGCCAGATCGCGCCAGGCGCGGCCTTCGCGGCGGAACTGCGGGTTGGAGCGGTCGAGGCGGCGATCGATCTCGGCGAGATTGTCGGCGGCCTCCTGGCGCTTTCCCGTGGTGGCAAGGAAGGCGGCGTAGCGGGCCAGCGCCTCCAGGCCGGGCAGGCGGCCGGCGGCGAACTGATAGGCCTCGTCGGCCTCGGCGAAGCGGCCCAGCGCCTCGAAGACGCGGGCCTGGGCGAGGGCGGTGGCGGGGCTGCGGGCGCCTTGCTCGGCGGCCAGATTGGTGAGCAGCGGCTCGGCTTGCGGCGCGCGGCCGAGTTCGATCAGGGCGTTGGCGCGGCCCAGCAGCAGGGCAGGGTCGTCCGCGTGGATGCCCTGCGCGGCCTCGGCGTAGAGCGCCTCGGACTCGGCCCAGCGGCCGAGCTCGGCGGCGGCGTGGGCGAGGCGCATGCGGTTGTGCACGGTCGGCGTGTCGTCCATCGCGGCCTTGGCCTGGCGGTACTCGCGGCCGGGGTCCAGGGCGTCGCGCGCCGCCATGCCCATGCGCTTGGCCCGCGTGCCGCCCAGGAGGTCGGGCGCGAGCACGGCCACGCCATAGATCAGCCAGCCGATCGGCCCCAAGAGCACGATGATGAAGAGCCAGAAGATCTGCTGATTGGTCCTGACCACGTGCACGCAGAGCGCCACGGTGATCAGCAGGTAGAGAAATCCACCCCCGTATAAGGGCATCCGATGTCTCCGAAGGACGCGCGGCTATCTCATGGCCGCAAGCGGCCGGTCAATCTTCGCCGCGGGGGCCGGCGCGCGGGTCGAGCTTGGGCGCGGGGGCCAGGCGCAGCACCTCGGCCTGGTAGCGCTCGTCCGCGCCCTCGGCCAGCATCGGCAGGGCGTCGGCGCAGGCTTCCAGCAGCGGCCTGGCCCAGGCGACCTCCGCCTTGCTGAAGTCGGAGAGCACGTGGTTCATCACCAGGTCCTTGTGCCCCGGGTGGCCGGTGCCGAGCCGGGCGCGGCGGAACTCCACCCCGATGTGGGCGGCAATCGAGCGCACCCCGTTGTTGCCCGCCGCCCCGCCGCCGGTCTTCATGCGGAAGCGGCCGGGCGCGAGGTCGATCTCGTCGTAGAACACCACCACGTCGGCGGGGGCGGCCTTGTAGAAGCGCATAGCGGCGGCCACGGCCGTGCCGCTGTCGTTGTAATAGGTCTGCGGGCGCAGGGTCATCGCCTTCACCGGCCCGCCGGGCGTGGCGATCTGGCCCTCGCGGACGAGGCCCGAGAAGCGCGCGCGCTCCGGCCCGAAGCTCCAGCGCTCGCCGATCATCTGGACCGCGCCGAAGCCGAAGTTGTGGCGGTTCTTGGCGTACTTGGGCTCGGGGTTGCCGAGCCCGACCAGGATCAGCATGGCCGCCTCGGCGCGCCCGGCGGACGCCTAGCTGGCGGCCGCCTCGCCGGTTTCGCCGGTTTCGCCGCCGCCGGCTTCTTCGGACTGCAGGGCCGACGAGCTGGCGATGGAGGCCACGGTGGCTTCGCGCATGTGGATGGTCAGCTCGACGCCGGTCGGCAGCGGCACGTCGACGGCGCGGATCGAGTCGCCGATGTCGAGACCGGTCAGGTCGATGATCAGCTCTTCGGGGATGCGGTCGGCCGGCGCCATCAGCTCCAGTTCGTGGAGGTTGATGTTGAGCGTGCCGCCGCGCTTGATGCCGGGCGAGGCTTCCTGGTTGCGGAAGTGCACGGGCACCGCGATGCGGATCAGCTGGTGCGCGTCGACGCGGTAGAGGTCGAAGTGCACCGGCGCGTCGGTCACAGGGTGGAACTGCACGTCCTTGGCGATGACCGGCTGGGTCTCCTCACCATGGCGCAGGGTCACCAGGTGGCCCAGCAGCTTGCCGGTGTAGAGCGCCTTGCGGAACTCGTTCTGCCGCACGGCGATGGCCACCGGGCCCTCCTTGCCGCCATAGAGCACGCCCGGCACCTTGCCTTCGCGGCGCACCGCACGCGCGCCACCGGAACCCGGGCGCTCGCGCACTTCAACGTTCAGAACGATCTCGGCCATCGGCTCGCCTCAAAATGCGAAACCGCCGCGTGGGCGAACCACACGGCGACGATCCCCTCCTGCGGGAGGGGTCAAAAAGAGCGCGGCTAGATACACGGCTCGGCCCCTCGATGCAACGGCGCCGGCGCGGCTATAGAAGCACCGATGCGCAAGATCGACCAGACAGCCGCCGGCTGGGTCGCGCCCGAGCCTGGCGCGGTGGCGCGGGCGCTGGCGGCGGCCGGCGTCGCGGGCGCGGTGCTGGACATCCTGCCGCGCGACGACCGCTTCGCCGCGCGCCTGCCCGGCGAGCGCATGGCCTGGTTCCCGGCAGGCCCGCGCGGGCTGAAGCGCCTGCGCCGCGAGCGGCGGGTGCTGCGGCTGCTGGCGGCGACCTGCGACTTCCGGGTCCCCGTTGTGACCCACGAGGCGCCGGAGGGTTGGGACGTGCGCGACCTGGTCGCCGGGCCGTTCGAGCCGGGCGCGGTCTATGAGCGGGTGAAGGCGGACCCGGGTTTCGCGCGCCGTTTGGGCGCTCAGATGGGCGCGGTGCTGGCCGCGCAGCACGGGGTCCCCACGCACTCGCTGGTCAACCGGCTGCCAACGCGCCCTGGATGGCCCGAGAGCCGCGCCTATGTGCGCCGCCGCCTGCCGCAGGTCACCGATGACGCGCCCCTCACCGCACGCGCCCTGGCGGTCACCGAGGCATATCTCGCGGCCGAGGCGGGGAGTGTCGACCGAGTGCTGGTGCATGCCGACTTCGGCTTCCACAACCTGGTCATCGACCCGCGGTCGGGCCGCCTGCACGGCGTCTTCGACTACGACGGCGCCGCCCTCGCGGACCCGGCGCACGACTTCAAGTACATGCTGCTCGACGACGAGGACGAGACCCTGCTCGAAGCGGCCATCGCCGCCTACGAGCCCGCGGCCGGCGCCGCGCTCGACCGCGCCCGCATCCGCCTGCTCAACGCCGCCTCGGCGGTGACCTTCCTCGCCTTCCGGGCCGGCGCCGCGCCGGCGGAACGCCCGGCCGGCCGCACCCTCGCAGAAGACCTGCGCTGGACGCGGCTGGCGATGGCGCGCGCGGGCTTCTGACTACCTGCGCCGCCGCACCGGCGCGTGCTCGCCGATGTGGGCCGGCGGGATTTTGATCGGGTTGGTCAGGATCACCAGCGGCACGGCCGCTCCGGCGGCGCGGACCAGGCACGAGCCGGTGTCCTTCATCGCGTGCTGGCCCAGGCAGAAGGCGTCCTCGTAGTTGGGCTTGGCGACGGCCAGGCACTCGAACAGCGAGAGCTTCGTCTCCGAGAGGCAGTGATCCATGAAGTAATCGTCGGTGAGCCAGCCAAGGTTGCCGGCCTGGGCGTCGCCCGCCTGGCCGATGGCGGCCAGGGCCGCCAGGGCCACGGCGCGAACCACCAGGGGCGAGTAGGGCCCGGCCGCCGGACTGAGCGGCGGCGCGCCGCTGGTGTCGCCCAGCACCCGCCGGGCCAGCGCGGCGTCGTCGGCGTCGGCGGGCAGGCGCGGCGTCGCCGAGAGACCCTTGGCCGCCGCCTCGCGCTCGGCCAGGCCCACGACCGCGACCAGCGACCACGGCTGGTGCTGCATGCTGTAAGCCTCGCTGGTCACCGCATCGCCGTCGTTGAAGAGCAGCATGCCGGTGGTGGCCAGCGCCTGCTTGGCAAGGCCCGCCGCGTTAGCGCCGTCAGCGAACTGCATGGCGTAGGCCGGGTTGGCGTAGATGCGCGCAATGATGGCGTAGCGGTTCTCGGCGGTCGAGCCGGCGCGGCGCAGGTCGGCCACGAACACCGGGTCGTCCAGCGCCGCGATCGCCGCGTAGGCCACGGCCCCGCGCCGCAGCTGCCCCGGCTCGTAGGCCACGCCCTGCCGCAGCGAGCGCGCCACGTCGGAGGCGTCGGTGAAGGCCGGCGAGATCGCCGAGGTGTCGCGCATGTAGCCCATGTAGGCGGCCGCATCCTGCACGAACCGGGCGCCCAGGCCGACACCCGGCGTCGGCGGCGGGGGTGGCGGCGGCGGGTACAGCGTCGGCGGATCGCGCGGCTTGGCGAAGGCGTCCGGGACGGCGGCGGCGCCGACGGTCAGGGCGAGGGCCAGCATCAGCGCCAGCCGGACGGGGCGAAGCAAGGGCATCTGCGGGTGTTTCCTCGCGCGGCGATTCGTCGTCAAGGCCAGGTTTTTAGCACGCGGCCCGCAGCTGCCGCATGGCTCAGTCGAAAAGCTTGGAGACCGACTCTTCGTTGGCGATGCGGCGGATCGCCTCGCCGATCAGGTTGGCGCAAGTGATCTGGCGGATATTCTTCGAGGCGGCGACCGGATCGGTGGCCTCGATCGAGTCGGTGGTGACGAGTTCCGTCAGCACCGAATTGCCCACCCGCTCCACCGCCGCGCCGGAGAGCACGCCATGCGTGACGTAGGCCGCGACGCTGGCCGCGCCGGCGCTCTTCAGCGCCTCGGCGGCGTTGCAGAGGGTGCCGGCCGAATCGACGATGTCGTCGAAGAGGATGCAGCGCCGGTCCTTCACGTCGCCGATGATGTTCATCACTTCCGACACACCCGGCCCGGAGCGGCGCTTGTCGACGATGGCGAGGTCGGCGTTCAGGCGCTCGGCCAGGCTGCGGGCCCGCGCCACGCCGCCGACGTCCGGCGAGACGATCATCAGCTCACCGACGGCCGCCTCATGGCGGCGGACATCGCCGTCGATCAGCGGGGTCGCCAAGAGATTGTCGGTCGGGATGTCGAAGAAGCCCTGGATCTGGCCGGAGTGCATGTCCATGGTCAGCACCCGATCGGCGCCGGCCCGGGTGATCAGGTTGGCCACCAGCTTGGCCGAGATGGGGGTGCGGCCGCCGGTCTTGCGGTCCTGCCGGGCGTAACCGAAATAGGGCATCACCGCCGTGATCCGCCGCGCCGACGCCCGCTTCAGCGCGTCGATGCAGATGAGCAGCTCCATCAGGTTGTCGTTGGCCGGGTAGCTGGTCGACTGGACGACGAACACGTCCTCGCCGCGGACGTTCTCCTCGATGACGACGAAGACTTCGTTGTCGGAGAAGCGGCGGATGTTGGCCTTGGTCAGCGGCAGGTCGAGCACCTTGGCGATCGCCGTCGCCAGGCGCGGGTTGGAATTGCCCGCCAGCAGCTTCATCGATCGCCCGCTCATCGGTTGGTCCCGCCCGTCGCGGCTTCTAGCAGCGCGGAGCGGCGGGGCAAGGGCCGGTTAGCCCGCCACCGCGGCTTCCGCCCGCTCCATGAAGGCGCGGATTCGCGGATAGATCTCATCGGTGAAGCGGCGCCCGTTGAAGACGCCGTAGTGGCCGACCTTGGGCTGCACGTAGAGCTCGTGCAACTCGGCCGGCAGGTTCGGCGTCAGGGCGTGCACCGCCTGGGTCTGGCCGACGCCGGAGATGTCGTCGTTCTCGCCCTCGACGCTCATCAGGGCGATGTCGGTGATCGCGCCCAGGTTCACATGCCGGCCGCGGTGCTCGAGCTCGCCCTTGGGCAGCAGGTAGCGCTGGAACACCGTGTCCACCGTCTGCAGGTAGAACTCCTCGGTCAGGTCCAGCACCGACAGGTACTCGTCGTAGAACTCGCGGTGCTTCTCGGCCGAGTCGCCGTCGCCGCTGACCAGGTTGCCGAAATAGCGCTCGTGCGCCGCCTGGTGGCGCTGGGCGTTCATCGACATGAAGCTGTAGAGCTGCACGAAGCCCGGATAGACGCGCCGCAGCATGCCCGGATAGGGCGGCGGCACCGTGTAGATCATCGCCTCCTGGAACCAGGAGAAGGGCTTGTCCTCGGCCAGCTTGTTGGTGGCGGTGGGCGCGAAGCGCGCGTCGATCGGCGAGCCCAGGAAGCTGACGCTGGCGGGGCGGTGCGGGTCGTTGTCCTCGGCCATCAGCGCGGCGGCGGCGAGCACCGGCGGGCCCGGCTGGCAGACGGCGACGACGTGCGCCCGCTCGCCGATGTGCGAGAGGATGTCGCGAATCTGGTCGATGTAGTCGTGGAAGTCGAAGCGGCCCTCCAGCAGCGGCACGTCGCGGGCGTTGGCCCAGTCGGTGACGTAGACGTCGAAGTCCTGCAGGAAGCCCTCGACCGTGCCGCGAAGCAGGGTGGCGTAGTGGCCGCTGAGCGGGGCCACGATCAGCAGCGGCGGCGAGGCCAGCGGCGCCCGGGCCCGGCGCAGATCCAGCGGCTCGCGCGAGAAGCGCCGCAGCTTCACCCAGGGCGACGACCAGATCACGTCGTTGCGGACGCCCACCGGGCGGCCCTTCACGGTCACCGTGTCGATGTTCCAGGCCGGGCGGCCATAGCGGCGGGTGAGGTTGGCGACGACGTCGGCCGAGGCGTAGAGGGTGCGCCCGAATTTGGTGCTGGAGGCCGGATTCAGCGGCGAGCCCCAGAACTCCCGCGCCGCCCGGGCGGCGAACCTCAAGGGCGTCGCCGAGTGGTAGGCCGCTTCATTCAGGGAATAGAGCATCCGAGTCCTGCCGTTGTGCGCTGCAACAATATCGGCATCAACGTAAAGGAAGTCCACCCGTTCGCCACGCGGATCGCCGCAGCTCAGGCGGCGCCGTCGATATCGGCAGAGATCTGCCGCGCTTCCTCCTGCGGGGTCAGGCCATCGGCGATGACGCCGTGGAAGTGGCCGGAGGGATCCATCACGTAGATCGCGGTGGAGTGGTCGACCGTGTAGCCGCTGCCCGTCCCGTCCTTCTGGTAGTAGACCCCGTAGGCCTTGGCCGCCTGGGCGATCTCAGCCGGCGTGCCGGTGAGGCCCATGATGTTCTTCGGGAAGACGCGGCTGGAGAGGTAGGTCTTCAGCTCCTTCGGCGAGTCGCGGTCCGGATCGACGGTGATGAACACCACCTGCACCTTCTGCGCGTCCGTCCCCAGCTGGGTCATCGCCGAGCCGAGGGTGGTCAGGGTGGTCGGGCAGAAATCCGGACAGAAGGTGTAGCCGAAGAAGACGATGCTCCACTTGCCGTTCAGCACCCGCTGATCCACGGCCTGGCCGTCCTGGTTGACCAGGGTGAAGGGACCGCCCGGACCGTCGCTGGCGGCGCTGGTCTGGTTCGCCGCCGTGTTGGCCCGAGGGGCGCAACCGGCTGCGGCCAGGGCGAGCGTTAACGCCAAGCCGCACGCGAAACGCGAGCAAACAGTACGAAAACGCGTTTGACGCGTTTCGCAACCGCGCCCAATCTCGGCAGTCCTGATGGTCATCGCAACCGTGCCTTCGAAAGTGACGCCCGCCCCCGCGAAGTCGGGGTCGGATACGCCCGGGTCGGCTGCCGCGCAAGCTGCGGCGACCGGCCCCATCCGGCGCCCTGGCCGCCTGCGCACGCGCACCCTGATCACCCTGCGCTGGCTGGCGCTGGCCGGCCAGGCGCTGACCCTGGTGGTGGTGGGCGAGGGCCTGCGGTTCCCCGCGCCCTACCTCGCCTGCGCGGTGATTGTCGGGATCGGCGCCTGTCTCAACCTGGCGCTCTCGCTGACCCCCGCCGCCCGCCGCACCGCGCTGGATTGGGAAGCCGGGGCGCAGCTGGCATTCGACGTGGTGCAGCTGGCCGCCCTGCTCTACCTCACCGGCGGCCTTGCCAACCCGTTCTCGCTGCTGATCATCGCGCCGGTGATCCTGGGCAGCGCCAGCCTGCCGACGCGCTATGCCGCCGGACTGGCGCTGCTGGCCATCGTGGCGATCCTGGGGCTGGCGGTGGCGTCCATGCCCCTGCCCTGGATCGCCGGTCACGCCCTCGAGCTGCCCGTGGTGTACCGGGCGGGCCTGGCGGTGGCGCTGGTCGCCGGCATCGCCTTCGCGGCCGCCTACGCCCATCAGGCGGCGGCCGAGGCGGCGCGGATGGAGCTGGCGCTGAACGTTACCGAGACGGTGCTGGCGCGCGAGCAGCGCATGTCGGCCCTGGGCGCCCTGGCCGCCGCCGCTGCGCACGAACTGGGCACGCCGCTCGCCACCATCGCCGTCGTCGCCAAGGAGATGGCCCGCGAAGTGCCGGACGGGCCGCTGCGCGAGGACGCCTTCCTGCTGATCGCCCAGGCCCAGCGCTGCCGCGACATCCTGCGCCGCCTGGCCGAGATGCCCGAAGCCACCGACGAGGTGCACGAGCGCATGAGCCTGCTGCAATTCGTCAGCGAGGTGGTGCAGCCCTACGCCGACGCCGAAGCGGTGCGGGTGGAGGCGGTGGTCTCCGGCGCGTCGGGCGTCAGCGCACCGGACGTCTGGCGCTGGCCCGAAGTGCTGCACGCCATGACCTCGATCGTGGAAAACGCCTTCGACTTCGCCCGCAAGGAAATCCTGGTCACCGCCCGTTTCGACGCCGAGACCGTGCAGGTGGAGGTGCGCGACGACGGCCCGGGCTTCTCGCCCGCCGTGCTGGCCAAGCTCGGCGAGCCCTATGTGACCAGCCGGCCGGGCGCCGAAGGCTCGCGCACCGGCCACATCGGCATGGGGCTGGGCTTCTTCATCGCCAAGACGCTGCTGGAGCGCACCGGCGCCGTGGTGGAATTTCGCAACGGCCGGCGCGGGGGCGCTATCGTCGCCGCCCGGTGGCAAAGGACCCGGATTGAGGCTACCCCAATTGGATGAGGTAGCTAACGGACTTGAAATATGAATTGCCTGGCAGCAATCATCGTGACTGCCTAGGTTGACTATCGTGTTCGAAATAAACGAGAGCGAGTAGATGAGCACCATCGAGGCGGCGATCGCCAACCTGCCCGACAAGACCCTGCTGTTGCTCGACGACGACGGGCCGTTGCGCAACCGGCTGGGCCGGGCTTTGGAGAGCCGCGGCTTCACCACCACCCTGGTGGAATCGGTCGCCGAGGCGCTGGTCGCCGTGCGCAGCCGCCCGCCCGCCTTCGCGGTGCTGGACATGCGCCTGGAAGACGGCACCGGCCTGAAGGTGGTGGAGGCGCTGCGCGAGGCCCGCCCCGACGCACGCATCATCATGCTGACCGGCTATGGCAACATCGCCACGGCGGTGGCCGCGGTGAAGGCCGGCGCGGTCGACTACCTCTCCAAGCCCGCCGACGCCGACGATGTCGCCAAGGCCCTGCTGGCCCAGGCCGGCTCCGCCCCCGCGCCGCCGGAAAACCCGATGAGCGCCGACCGGGTGCGCTGGGAGCACATCCAGCGCGTCTACGAACTCTGCGGCCACAACGTCTCGGAAACCGCGAGACGCCTCAACATGCACCGCCGCACCTTGCAGCGCATTTTGGCGAAAAGAGCGCCGCGTTAACTCCCCTCCCCTCGAGGGGAGGGGTCGGGGGTGGGGGGTGCTCTCCGGAGAAGTCCGGATCGCGGCCGCCACCCACGCCGCGCCCTTTGCGGAAACAGACCCCCACCCCCAGCCCCTCCCCTCAAGGGGGAGGGGAGATGCGCAGGACGGCGAGCCGGGCGAATGCGATGGTCAGCGCCTTGCGCCGCGCCCCGGCCAGCGGCGTGAGCGGCGATTCGCGCAGGATCGCGCCGCCGAAGCCGTCGGCGACAATCAGGCCGGGCGCCTCGGGCAGGATCTCGCGCGGAAACTCCGGCGCGACCGCGAAGTAGAACGCGTCGCAATAGGGCGCGTACTCGGCCCACTTGCGGTCGGTGCGGAAGTCCTCCAGCCCCGATTTCACCTCGGCGATGGCGATCTCGCCGCGCGGGCCCAGCGCCATGATGTCGGCGCGGCGGCCATTGGGCAGGGTCACCTCCAAGAGTGGCGCATAACCCAGCGCCGCCATCAGCCGCGCCGCGCCGCGGGTCACCGCGTCGGTGGTCTCCGGCCGGCTGAGGGCAAGGACGAGCGTCTCCACGCCCCATCCTGTTCCATCTTCGTTCCGCCCGTCAACAGTCGGCGCGAGGCGGCGCCTACTGGAACGCCAGCCGCGTCAGGTCGAGGCCGAGTTGCTGCATGCGGGCCAGCGCCGTGGCGCGGTCGGCGGCGGTGAGGGCGGGCTGGCGGGACATCAGCCAGACGTAGTGGTCGTTGGGGGTGGTCATGATCAGCCAGCCGCCGTCGGCGGCGTGGTCGAGGATCCAGTACTGCTGGGTGATCAGACCGCCCAGCATGGCCAGCTGCATCTTGGCGTTGTTGCTGGCCGGCAGCACCCGGCCGCTGACCGTAACCGTCTTCGCCGGGCCGGTGCGCGCGCCCTGGTGGCAGGTCTGCACCGCCTGGAACGCGCCGGCCGACCAGCGGGCGAAGTCGGTGGTCGAGGCCTGGCAGCCCTCCTGCATGTGGTTGGGCGTGCGGGCGATCTCGTACCAGCGGCCGGAGTAGAGGTTCTCGGGCACGGGGCTGGCGGGCTGCAGCTGGGCGGTGGCGCCAGCGGGCAGAGCCCAGGCGGTGAGCGCCAAAGCGCAGAGAGCGGCAACTAGCTTCATGTCTCAATCCCTCGCGAACTCCGCCGTTGCCGGCGCAAAGGAAAACGCCCCGCCATTGCTGGCGGGGCGCGTAACCTGATTTCACGACAAAATTGAGAACTGAGCCTTATTCCGCGGCGGCGAGTCGCAGGGCCGGGGCCCGGTCGCGGAAGTTGATGGCCTTCAGGTAGACGATGCCTTCCTCGGCAATGTCGTCGCCGACCATGCGGTCGCCTTCGGCCTTCAGCTCATCCATGTCCACGTACATGCCGTAGAAGGCGCGGGTGCGGTCGGTGATGATGCCGGCGTTGAGCAGCGTCTTGATCAGCACGCGGAAGATGTTGGTGGCTTCCTTCATGTCCTCGCGGCGGTTCTCGTCGGTGGCGATCTCGGCGAACTCGGCGATCACCCGGTCCGGGTCCATGCCGAATTCTTCGTAGAGGTCGCGCTGCTCGGAGGGGGCCACGAGGTTGAACAGCAGGGTCTGGAAGCAGTGCGCCGCCCAGTCCTCGATGAGGATGTGCTCTTCGGCGGTGAGCTTCGGGATGGTGCGGTCGGCCCAGATCTTCCCGAACTTGTGGTGGAAGGCCTCGTCGGTCATCACCAGTTGCATCAGCTTGCGGCCCAGCGGGTCGTTGAGCTTCTGGTAGAAGGTGGCGAAGGCGCCCATGGCCAGGCCCTCGACCAGCATCTGCATGCCGATGATCTTCTTGTAGACTTCCGGCGAGGAGATGATCTCGACCAGCAGGTTCTGCAGCACCGGGCTGGCGTCGACCGGGCGGCCCCAGCGGGCCTTGATGTACTTGGCGAAGGCCGTGACGTGGCGGGCTTCTTCGCGGGTCTGGTTGGCGGCGTATTCCTGCGCGCCCTGGTCGTAGAGCACGTGACAGAGGCTGGCGCTGAGGTTCAGCGCGCCTTGTTCGCCGTGCAGGATCGAGGAGAACGAGCGCAGGGTGGAGGCGTTGATGAAGGCGATCCGCTTCTTCGGGTCGGCCAGCATCTCCTTGCCGTAGTTAGTCTGCAGGACGCCGATCATCTCCTCGGGCAGGATCGCCTCGTTCTCCATGTCGAAGGGCTCATCGAAATCGATGTAGTCCTTGGAGAGCGGATCCCAGAAGTGGTCGTGGGTGGCGGAGATGATCTTGTCGAACGCGGTCGAGCGGTTGTTGTACCGGTCAAGCTCCAGCATCGACTCGAAGTCGGTGGGCGCAATGGCGCGATAGACTTCGTCCTTGGTGATGTTTCCGTCAGCCACGGCAGCGTTCTCCAATGTGAGCAGTGTTCAGACACATGCCCTCGGAGGCCGCGTCCGTCAAGGAAAATGACGGGGGCGTCACCATTCTCATCCCCCCCCCCTGTGGGGACTTAGGCATGCACACATCTCACTGAGCAGGCGTCTTTCGTCCCTTCTCCCCTCGCGGGAGAAGGTGTCGCCGTAGGCGACGGATGAGGGGCCACGCGATGAATGCCGAATAATCTCAGAGACTCATCGGAGAGTCTGTGCGGCCCCTCATCCGGCGGTCTCCGACCGCCACCTTCTCCCGCGAGGGGAGAAGGACATTGAGTGAAGATGCCATAACTCTTTGATTTTACGAAACTTCTCTGGATGTGTGCATGCCTAAGCCTGTGGGGAGGGAGGTTTACTCCGCCGCCACCAGCCGCGCGGCGCCGCGTTCGGCGCTTTCCTTGAAGTTGATGGTCTGCAGGTAGCGGATGCCCTCTTCGGCGATGGCGTCGCCGGGCATGTGCTCGCCCTCGGCCGCCAGCTCGTCCATGTCGACATAGGCGGCGTAGAAGGGCCGGGTGCGCGCCGTGATCAGGCCGGCGTTGTTGAGCGTCTTGATCAACACCCGGAAGATATTGGTCTCCCCCTTGAAGCGGCGGGTCGGATCGCGCTCGGCGCGGCGCTTCATCATCTCTTCCATCACCCGCTGCGGATCGAGGCCGAAGCTCTCGAACAGCGCGATCTGCTGGGTCGGCGAGCCGCGGTCGAAAAGCAGGCTCTGGGCGCAGTGGGCCGACCAGTCCTCGACGATGTTGCGCTCTGCTTCGCTGAGCTGCGGCACCGTGCGGTCGGCCCAGATCTTCCCGAACTTGTGGTGGAAGGCCTCG
Source organism: Caulobacteraceae bacterium (assembly GCA_036267835.1). Lineage (GTDB taxonomy): Bacteria > Pseudomonadota > Alphaproteobacteria > Caulobacterales > Caulobacteraceae > Acaudatibacter. The sequence goes on from DATAVF010000096.1 coordinate 25,832, forward strand.
TCGGTCATCACCAGCTGGAACAGCTTCTTGGCCAACGGGTCGCGGTTGTGGCGGAAGCCGTGCGCGAAGGCGCCCATCGCCAGGCCCTCGACCAGCATCTGCATGCCGATGATCTTCTTGTAGACCTCCGGCGCCTCGATGATCTCGATCAGCAGCCGCTTCAGCGCCGCGCCGCAGGGCCCAGGCCGGCCCCAGCGCACCTTGATGTACTTGGCGAAGGCGGTGACGTGGCGGGCTTCTTCGCGGGTCTGGTTGGCGGCGTATTCCTGCGCGCCCTGGTCGTAGAGCACGTGGCAGAGGCTGGCCGACAGGTTCAGCGCCCCCTGCTCGCCGTGCAGGATCGAGGAGAAGCTGGCCAGCTGCGTCGTGTTGACGAAGCGGATCTTCTCCTTCGGGTCGGCGAGCGTCTCGGCCACGTAGGGGAGGCTGAGCATGGGGCTCATCTCCAGCGGCATCATCGGCTCGTTTTCCATGTCGAACGGCGTGTCGAAGTCGATGTAGCGCTTGTCGAGCGGATCCCAGAAGTGGTCGTGGGTGGCGGAGATGATCTTGTCGAAGGCGTCGCACCGCTGGCCGTAGCGATCGAGCTGCAGCATCGACTCGAAGTCATCCGGGCGCACCGCGCCGTACATGGAGTCCTTGGTGATGTTCCCGTCGGCCACGGCGCGCTCCCGATTATCGTTTCTGGCTAGGTTATCAGTGTCAATCTGAACCCCGCGAAGGTCAACAGGCGCTGACTTGCTTATCCGCCGCTGCGGAGGCCCGGCGCGAAACGATCGGGGCTGTTTCGGCGTTGTAACGGCATGGACCTGACCGACTCCACCGCCATCCGCGGCATCCGCTACGACGAGGAGCGTCAGCGCCTCGTCGTGCGGTTCATCGACGGCGACGAGTACGCCTATGTCGGCGTGCCGGGCGAAGTGCACCGCTCCTTCGCCGACGCCGATTCCAAGGGCCGCTTCTTCGCCGACAAGATCCGGGGGCGGTATCCGTACAACAAGCTCACCTGACTCCCCTCCCCCTTGAGGGCAGGGCTGGGGTGGGGGTCTGTCGCAGGCAAGGACACGGAGATACCCGTCCCCGCGATCCAGTTCGGCCGGAGAGTTCCCCCCACCCCCGGCCCCTCCCCTCAAGGGGGAGGGGAGCGCCTGTCTCTTCGCGCTTTCACCTGCAGGCGCAGCGCGTTGAGGCGGATGAAGCCCGAGGCGTCGCGGTGGTCGTAGGCGACGGCGCCTTCCTCGAAGGTGACGAGGTCCTGGTCGTAGAGCGAATAGGGGCTGGAGCGGCCGGTGATGCTGACGTTGCCCTTGTAGAGCTTCACCCGCACCTGGCCGGTGACGTGGCCCTGCGAATGGTCGATCGCGGCCTGCAGCATCTCCCGCTCCGGGGTGAACCAGAAACCGTTGTAGATCAGCTCCGCATAGCGGGGCATCAGCTCATCCTTCAGGTGCATGGCGCCGCGGTCGAGGGTGATGGATTCGATGCCCCGGTGCGCGCCGAGCAGGATCGTGCCGCCCGGGGTCTCGTAGACGCCGCGCGACTTCATGCCGACGTAGCGGTTCTCGACCAGGTCGAGGCGGCCGACGCCGTTCTCGTAGCCGAGTTCATTGAGCTTGGTCAGCAGGGCGGCGGGCGACAGCCGCTCGCCGTCGACGGCGACGGGGTCGCCCTTCTCGAAGTCCATGGTGAAGACGTGCGGCCGGTCCGGCGCGTCTTCCGGCGCGATCGTGCGCTGGTGGACGAACTCGGGGGCCTCGAGCGACGGGTCCTCCAGCACCTTCCCTTCGGACGAGGAGTGCAGCAGGTTGGCGTCGACCGAGAACGGCGCCTCGCCGCGCTTGTCCTTGGCGATCGGAATCTGGTGCTGCTCGGCGTATTCGAGCATGGCCTCGCGACTCTTGAAAAAGCCCTCCTCGCGCCATGGCGCGATCACCCGGATGTCGGGCTCCAGCGCGTAGTAGCTGACCTCGTAGCGGACCTGATCGTTGCCCTTGCCGGTCGAGCCGTGGCTGACCGCGTCGGCCCCGACTTTTCGGGCGATGTCGATCTGAGTCTTGGCGATCAGCGGCCGGGCGATCGAGGTGCCGAGCAGATACTGGCCCTCGTAGACCGTGTTGGCCCGGAACATCGGGAACACGTAATCGCGGACGAACTCCTCGCGCAGGTCGATGATGAAGATGTTCTCGGGCTTGATGCCGGCGTTCAGCGCCTTCTCGCGCGCCGGGCCCAGCTCCTCGCCCTGGCCGAGGTCGGCGGTGAAGGTCACCACCTCGCAGCCGTACTCGGTCTGCAACCACTTCAGGATGATCGAGGTGTCGAGGCCGCCGGAGTAGGCGAGCACGACTTTCTTCGGTGGCGGCAGGTCGGCCATGGCGGATTCCCGGGGGTAGAGCGAGGGGCGCCTTAAAGGGCGTCGCGGGCGGGAGTGCAAGCCCTACTCCCCTCCCCTCAAGGGGGAGGGGAGACTTAGACCGTCACCTGGGCGCCCATCTCGACCACGCGGCCGGGGGGGATGTTGAAGAAGTCGGTGGGGTTGGTGGCGTTCTTCATCAGGAAGATGAAGAGCTTGTCCTGCCAGAGCGGCATGCCCGACTGCGCCGCCGGCACCACCGAGCGGCGACCGAGGAAGAAGCTGGTGGTCATGATGTCGAACTTCAGCCCCTGCTTGCGGCAGAGCGCCAGGGCGGCGGGCAGGTTGGGGCTCTCCATGAAGCCGTAGGTGATGGTCACCTTGGTGAAATCGCTGCTCACCGGCTCGATCTTCACCCGGTCCTCGTCCCTTACGCGCGGCGTTTCGCCGGTGACGACGGTGAGGATGACGTTCTTCTCGTGCAGCACCTTGTTGTGCTTGAGGTTGTGCATCAGCGCCACCGGGGCGACGTCCGGGTCGGAGGTCAGGAAGACGGCGGTGCCGGCCACCCGGTGCGGGGCGCGGTCTCGGAGGATGTCGGCGAGATCGGCCAGGGGCACGCTGTCACGGCGGGTCTTGTCGGCCAGAAGGTGGGTGCCGCGGTTCCAGGTGAGCATCACGGCGACCAACGCCACGCCGAACGCCAGCGGCAGCCAGGCCCCGTCCGGAATCTTGAGCAGATTCGACGAAATGAAGGTGATGTCGATCAAGGCCAGCGGGACCACCAGCAGCGCCGTCTGCAGCCGGTTCCACTTCCACACCCGGCGGGCGATGACGTAGGCGATCAGGGTATCGACGAACATCGCGCCGGTGACGGCGATGCCGTAGGCCGAAGCCAGGCGGTGGGAGTCGCGGAACACCACCAGCAGCACCAGCACGCCGACCATCAGGAAGCTGTTGACCATCGGCACGAAGATCTGGCCGGCCTGCGTCTCTGAGGTGCGCTTGATGTCCAGCCGCGGCACCAGGCCCAGCTGCACCGCCTGCTGCGTCATCGAGAACGCGCCGGTGATGACGGCCTGGCTGGCGATCACGGTCGCCAGCGTCGCCAGAATGAGGATGGGCCAGTAGAGCACGGCGGGCGCCATGTGCCAGAAGGGGTCGAACCGCGCGTGCGGCTCGTGAAGCACCAGGGCGCCCTGACCAAGGTAGTTCAGGGCCAGGCATGGGAACACCAGACAGAGCCAGGCTGCGCGGATGGGCTGCTTACCGAAATGGCCCATGTCGGCGTAGAGCGCCTCGGCCCCGGTCACCGCGAGGAACACGCTGCCCAGGATGACGAAGCCGACAAAGCCGTTCTCGATCAAGAACTTGATGCCATAATAGGGGCTCAAGGCGAGGAAGATCGAGAGATCGTCCTTCAGGTGATAGAGGCCGAGCGCGCCAAGCACGATGAACCAGACCGCGGTCACCGGGCCGAACAGGGCGGCGACGCGGTGGGTGCCCCGCGACTGAACCAGAAACAGGATCACGAGAATGATCGCCGCGCCGGGCAGGGCGTAAGGTTCGAACATGTGGCCCATGCCGGGCGCGTCGCGGACACCCTCCACGGCCGACAGCACGGAGATTGCCGGCGTGATCATGCCGTCGCCGTAGAACAGCGAGGCGCCGACCATCCCGAGCACGAAGATCACCACGGAGCGGCGCCCGAGCGCCCTCTGCGCCAAGGCCATCAACGCCAGGGTGCCGCCCTCGCCCTTGTTGTCGGCGCGCATCAGGAAGATGACGTATTTGACCGTCACGATGAGGGTCAGGGCCCAGATCACCAGGGAGACGACGCCGAGCACCGCGTCCTGCGGCGTGCCGACCGGGCGGGCGTGGGCCAGGGCTTCACGCATCGCGTAGATGGGGCTGGTGCCGATGTCGCCGAAGACGACGCCCAGGGAGCCGACCGCCAGCGCCAGGAATGCGCCGCGCTGCTGGGCGCGCGACGTGGCCGCGGCCGGCCCTGTGGGAGGGGCGGGAGGCGCGCCTCCCCTGCGTTCACCCGGGGCGCGTGCATCCGGGGCGCTTGCGCCCACGTCCGATGCGGCCGCTGGCGTCGAGGCTTCGAGAGCCAATCCTTCTTCCTCCGAGGGGCCGCTCAGGCGCTTCGCCGGGCGGTCCCTTGATGCAGCGGCGCGGCGCGATACACCGGTTCCACGCGGCATTCAATCATGGCCATTAACCGCGCGGCGACTGAACATTCCCTTTCAACCTAAAGCGTGGGTGCTTAGGTTTCGATCCATCCGGGTGGAGCAGATCGTCGCGGGATGAAAGCTTGAGCGCCAGACTCGCCCTTGTCACCGGCGCGTCGTCCGGCATCGGGGCGGCGCTGGCCCGCGTCTACGCCGGCCACGGCTATGACCTTGCCCTCACCGCGCGGCGCGGCGACCGCCTGCACCAGCTCGCCGACGAGGTGCGGCTGCGCCACGGGGTCGAGAGCCTGGTGATCCCCGCGGACCTCGCGGCGCCGGACGCGCCGGACCAGATCCTGGGCGAGATCGCCGCCCAGGGTCGCATCGTCGACGCCCTGGTCAATAACGCCGGCTATGGCCAGCCTGGCAGCTACGCCAATACCAGCTGGAGCGACCAGCAGGCCTTCCTGCAAGTGCTGGTGACGGCGCCCTGCGCTCTCGCCCACAAGGTGCTGCCGGGCATGCTGGAGCGGCGGTTCGGGCGCATCGTCAACGTCGCCTCGCTGGCCGGCCTGACCCCCGCCTCGCCCGGCCACACCCTCTACGGCCCGGCCAAGGCGCTGATCATCCGCTTCTCCGAGGCGCTGCGGCTGGAGATGCAGGGCACGGGCGTGCACGTCAGCGCGCTCTGCCCGGGCCTCACCTACTCGGAGTTCCACGACGTCGCCGGCACGCGCGGCCAGGTGACCGACCAGACCCCGCACTGGATGTGGCTGGGCGCCGACGAGGTGGCCCAGGCCGGCTACGAAGCCACCGAAGCCAACCGCCCGATCTGCGTCACCGGCGCCCCCAACAAGGCCATCGCCGCCCTCTCCAAGCTGATCCCCGACGAATGGGGCATGGCCCTGATGCGCACCCAGGCGAGCCGCTTCAGGCGGATGTAAGGTCCGCTCCAGCGCACCAAAACCCCGTCCCATCGAGGGGCCGGGAGTTCTCAGCCGCTGATGTTCGACAGGCGCAGTTGCCGGGCCCGCGTCAAAATCGCGTTCTCGACGTCGATCGAGGTCTGGTCGGAGGCCTGGGAGGCGACCCAGCCGCCGGCGCCGTTGCTGACTTCCTTGAACACCGTGACCTTCAGCGCGTCGCCGCGCAGGCGGGTGTCGAGGATGTAGACCGTGCACTTGAAGCGCTCGTCCGGCTTGGCCGGATTCACGTACCAGTCGGTGATGATCACGCCGCCGTAGGGGTCGGCGGCCGCCAGGGGCATGAAGGCGAGTGTGTCGAGGGAGGCGCGCCACAGGTAGCTGTTGACCCCGATGGCGTTGGCCGGAACCGCCGCTGCCTGGCCGTGGTGCATGCCGGCGCCCCCGCCGCAAGCGGCAAGCCCGGAAAGGCCGAGCGCGGCTACGCCGACAAGGGCGGCGCGCGCCAGGGACCCGTTCTGGAAGGGCATGAATTCTCTACTCCAAGCTTCGCATCGCATCGGCGACTGCGCATAGCGCCACCCAGCGCCCGACGCGTCTATAACATCACCCCAGCGTCGCCAAACAGGAATCACGTGGCGGGTCAGCCACAGCAAAAGAGGCAAACCGCGCTGAAATGGCGCGGCGACAGCGTGGGAGGTTGACGTTGGAAGTCGCCCGACCTTAATCAAACTTGTACAAAGCGGGCGTAGTCTTCTCCGCAGGTTTGGAAGGGGCGTATTCAAGGTGGCGATGCGGCCGACAAGGCTGGCGATGATCGGGGCTGCGGCGTTCGCGGCCGCGAGCCTTGCCGCCGTCGCGCATGCCGGCACCGCCTCGGACCTCTTCACCCAGCAGAACGATTTCGCGCCGCAACCCAACCAGATCGGGCCGCAGCCGCCGCATCGCAGCCTGCAGTGGGACAGCCACACGGGCCGCTGGGGCCTCGACTTCGACATGGCCGAGCCGTCGGATCGTGACGTGCAATGGCGCGACACCCGCATCGGGGTCAACTACCGCCTCGGCAAGGGCCTCTCCACCGGCGTCGGCGTTTCGCTCGGGCCGGAATTCACGCCCGGCCGCCAGATCGACAACACCGGCCCGACGCCGCGCGTGCGGCTGCAGACCTCTTTCAAGTTCTAAGTCGGGTTCTGGGCGCTCAGCGCCTCCACCGCCGCCATTCCGGCAATGCCTGAACGAATCAGCCGACGCGCCGTCGCGGCGTTCACCCCGCCCAGCGCATAGACCGGCAGGCCGGCGCCTGTGACGATTTGCGCCAGCCGCAGCGGCCCGAGCGGACGCGCCGCCGACGGGCTGGCGCTGGGGAACACCGGCGAGACCACCACCGCATCCGCGCCGGTCCGCCGCGCCCGCACCACCGCGGGCACGGAATGGGCCGCTGAGGTGACGATCCAGCCGGGCCGGGCGCGGCGAACGGCGCCGGCCCGCGCCGCGCCCCGCTCCGGCAGATGCACCCCATCCGCGCCGATGCGCGCGGCGAGCGCCGCGTCGGCGCCCACCAGCAGCGTCAGACCCTGGCGCCGCGCGATCAGCGTCAGGCGCCGGCCCTCCGCCACGGCTCGCGGGTCGCCGAAGGCGCGCCAGACGACGCCGGCGCCGCGGGGCAGGCGGCGCATCACCGCCGCGATATCCGGGGTGCGGGCAGGGTCGGTGAAGAAGAGCAAGCGGGGAAGGGCCTTCCCCCGCGCCCTGGCCGGCCTTAGCGTCCGCGCCCAACGCCAGACAGCTTCGATCGACCGTGACCCACGCCCCCTCATTCGCCTTCGACGCCGCCGCGGCGCGCGACCACCTGCTGGCACGCATCGCCGCCGCCGCGCTGGCCGCCGGGCGCGATCCCTCGGAAGTGAGCCTCACCGCCGTCTCCAAGCTGCAGCCTGAGGACCGGATCGCCGCCGTGCTGGCGACCGGCCAGCGGGTGTTCGGCGAGAACCGGGTGCAGGAAGCGCTTGGACGCTGGAGCGATCGCCGCGAAGGTCTGGAACTGCGCCTGATCGGCCCGCTGCAGACCAACAAGGCGCGCGAGGCGGTGGGCTTCTTCGACGTCATCGAGACGCTCGACCGGCCGCGCCTGGCCGAAACCCTGGCCCGCGAGGCCCAGCGCGCCGGCCGCTGCCCCCGACTCTACGTCGAGATCAACGTCGGCGAGGAGCCGCAGAAGGCCGGCGTCACGCCGCCTGAGGCCGACGCCTTTATCGCCCGCTGCCGCGGCGAGTTCGGCCTGACCCTCGAGGGCCTGATGTGCATCCCGCCGGCGGACGAGCCCGCCGGCCCGCACTTCGCCCTGACCGCCAAGCTCGCCGAACGCAACGGCCTGACCCACCTCTCGATGGGCATGAGCGCCGACTTCGAAACCGCCATCCGCTTCGGCGCCACCTCGGTGCGCGTAGGGACCGCGCTCTTCGGCTCGCGCTGAGGGCGGCCGCAGGCAGTGAAGTTCTTGACCACGAACCTCACGAACAGCACGAACCGAAGCGGCGCCGCCCGAGCCAGTCCGGACCCGTTCGTGTTGTTCGTAAGGTTCGTGGTCAAATCTTTTTCGCCGCTTCGCGGCCGATCTCGGCACTAGAGCGCCCGCCCGGGCGATATCCGCAGCGCATCGCCTGGCCACGCCACCCGCAGCAGCGCTTCGAGATCGTCCGCGGCCAGGGCGATGCAGCCCTGCGTAGGGGCGAAGTCGGGGCGGGCCAGGTGCAGGAAGATGGCCGAGCCGGCGCCGGGGACCACCGGGTCGTCGTTGTGGCCCAGGATCACGATCAGGTCGTAGACGCCGTCGTCGCGCCAGAGGGGCTCGGCGCTGGCCGGGTAGGGTAGGCGGACCTGGCGGTTGTAGGCGGGATCGTCCGGCGCGTCGCACCAGCCGTCGGCCGGGTCCAGCGCCGCCACCGGCAATCCGGTCTCGGGCGCCGCGCGGCGGTCGGGGCGGTAGAGCACGCGGCGCAGCGGCCAGAAACCGGCGGGGCTGGCGCCATCGCCTTCGCGCTTGTCTTCAGCCGGCACGACGCCGGCCGGCCCGAGGGCGCAGCGGGTCCAATGTCCGGCCCGATCGAAGCGGCCGTCGGCATGGGCGGTGAAGGTCATTGAAAAACCCTAACCTCCAAGGCACTAGCGGGTAAGGGGGGCGGTGGTGCATGGTGGAGGCGCATGGCCCGGGCGAAGAGTATCCTCATCATCGACGACGACACGGACTTGCGTGAGCAGCTCCGCGAGCAGCTTGAATTGCATGAAGAATTCTCCGCCACCGATTCCGCCACGGCGGCCGAGGGGCTGAGGGCCGCCAAGGAACGCCGGCCGGACCTGATTCTGCTCGACGTCGACCTGCCCGACATGGACGGCCGCGAGGCGCTGAAGCTGATGCGCGGCGCCGGCGTCTCGGCCCCCGTGGTCATGCTGACCGCGGCCTCCGGCGATTCCGACACCATCCTCGGCCTCGAATCCGGCGCCAACGCCTATGTGACCAAGCCGTTCAAGTTCAACGTGCTCCTGGCCCACATCCGCGCCCAGCTGCGCAGCCACGAGCAGTCCGAGGACGCGGTCTTCCGCATCGGCCCCTATGAGTTCCGCCCCGCCAGCAAGATGCTGCTCGACGCCAAGGGCAAGAAGATCAGGCTGACCGACAAGGAAACCAACATCCTCAAGTATCTCTATCGCGCCGGGCAGAAGGTGATCTCGCGCGAGGAGCTCCTGACCGAGGTGTGGGGCTATAACGCCGGCGTCACCACCCACACGCTGGAAACCCACGTCTACCGCCTGCGCCAGAAGATCGAGCCCGACCCGACCGGGCCGAAGATCCTGATCACCGAGGCGGGCGGCTACCGGCTTTCGCCCTAGCGCGGGCTTGGCGTCCGCGAGGCGCCCGCCAAATGTCGCTAGGTCTTTCCCAAGCTTCGCTTTAACCATTGCGATGTCGTGCAATGTGGTCGCCTGAGCGGCCGCGAGAGTGGGGAGAGAACTCTTGAACTGGCGATACGCATGGATCGGGCTCGCACTCGTGCCCTTGGCTGGCTGCCTCAACTCGGCGGACACCGCCAAGGTCGATGCGGCGGAGGCGCAATTCTTCACCCAGTGGCAGGCCAAGCAGTACGGCCCCATCTACGACGGCGCGGCGCCTGAGCTGACCGGCGCGGTCACCAAGGACGCCTTCGTCGCCATGCTGCAGGCGGTCGATGAGCGGATGGGCGCCTGCCAGGCCCCGGTGAAAGCGGCGGACTACCACTTCAATTCGGACGACAAGGGCTACCTCGCCACCCAGGGCTGGAGCAGCACCTGCGCCAACGGCAAGCTGGACGAGAGCGTCACCATCATCCTGCGCAACGGCGACGCTAAGCTGGCCGGCATCAACTTCAAGAGCCCGGCGCTGCAGGGCGGCGGGGATGCGAGCGGCGGCAACGCCACGACGCCGGCCGCGCCAGCGCCGGACGCGGGTCAGCCCGCCGGCAACTCGGCCGACTCGTCGTCGAGCAACTCCGAGTAAGCGGACGCTAACGCGACCCCTCTCCGCCGTCGGGGAGGGGTCAGGCCGCCTGCAGCTCGCGGCGGACCAGCTTGGCGAAGTCTTCCATCAATGGCAGCGAGACCGCGCCCGGGGTGAACCGGTATTCGCCGATCTGCGCCACCGGGGTCACCTCGGCGGCAGTGCCGGTGATGAAGCATTCGGTGAAGCCGGCCAGCTCCTCCGGCTTGATGTGGCGCTCGACGATCTCGATGCCCTTCGACCTTGCCAGCGCCATCACCGCGCGGCGGGTGATGCCGTCCAGGAAGCAATCGGGCGTCGGCGTGTGGATGACGCCGTTCTGCACGAAGAACACATTGGCCCCGGTCGCCTCGGCGACGTAGCCGCGCCAGTCGAGCATCATCGCGTCGGCGAAGCCGTCGCGCTCGGCGGCATGCTTGGAGAGGGTGCAGATCATGTAGAGGCCGGCGGCCTTGGAGTGGGTCGGCGCGGTCTCCGGCGAAGGGCGTTTGTACTTGGCCCAGGTCAGGTGGATGCCCTTGGCCTTCTCCTCCGGCTTGAAGTAGCTCGGCCAGTCCCAGGCGGCGATGGCGACGTGGATTGTGTTGTTCTGCGCCGAGACGCCCATGGCCTCCGACCCGCGCCAGGCGATGGGCCGGATGTAACAATCCGAAAGATTGTTTTTGGCGCAGGTCGCCTTGCACGCCTCCTCGATCTGCGCCACCGTGTATGGGATCGAAAAGTCGAGGATTTCCGCAGACTTGAAGAGGCGCTCGGTATGCTCGGTCAGTTTGAAGACCTCGCCGCCGTACATCCGTTCTCCCTCGAAGACGGCCGAGCCATAGTGCAGGGCATGGGTCAATACGTGCACCTTGGCCTCGCGCCAGGGCGTGAACTGGCCGTCGAGCCAGATCCATCCATCGCGGTCGTCCATGGGCGTCAGTGACATAGGACCCAAAGTCTCCTTTCGTGCGGGGCCGGAGGTTAGACGGCGCCGGCCGCCGGGCGTCAAACAAAATGCCTGCCTGAAATGATCCGCCAACCCGACCCCGAGGCGCGCCACCTGCTGGTCGTTGACGACGACGACCGCATCCGCGACCTGATCAAGGAATACCTGGCGCGGGCCGGCTTCCGCGTCTCCACCGCGCCGGATGCGGCCGCGGCGCGGCGGCTGGTCGAGCAGCTGGCCTTCGACCTGCTGGTGCTGGACGTGATGATGCCGGGCGAGGACGGCTTTGCTTTCGGGCGCTGGCTGCGCGGGCGTCCGGGCGATGTCGGCAAGACGCCGATGCTGATCCTCACCGCGCGCGGGCTCAGCGAAGACCGCATCGAGGGCCTGGCGCTGGGCGCCGACGACTACCTGGCCAAGCCGTTCGAGCCGGAGGAACTGGTGCTGCGCATCGAGGCGATCCTGCGCCGCGCCGCGCCGCGCGCCCCGGCCGGCGCCCGCCTGCAGCTGGGCCGTTTCAGCTTCGACCCGGCGCGGGGCGAGCTTTGGCGCGATGATGCGCCGGTGCGCCTCACCGAGGGCGAGGCGCAGCTGCTGCGCCAGCTGGCCAGCGCGGCCAACGCCCCGGTCGACCGCTTCGAACTGGCCCGCGAGAGCGCCGAGGCCGCCGGCCGCGCGGTCGACATCCAGGTCACGCGCCTGCGCCGCAAGATCGAGGACGACCCGAAGAACCCGCGATATCTGCAGACGGTGCGCGGCGTGGGCTACATGCTGGCGCCCGACGGATGAGGCTGCAGGCGCCGCACATCCTGCGCATGCTGAAGCGCCGCGCGCCGACCTCGCTCTTCGGCCGCAGCCTGCTGATCATCGTGCTGCCGATCGCGCTGATGCAGATCTTCGTGATCTGGTTCTTCTTCGACGCCTACTGGCAGCAGGTGAACAGCCACCTGACCGAGGGTCTGGCCGGCGAGGTCGCCTGGGTGCTGAGGGACTACGCCGCCGACCCCTCGCCGGCCGGCCTGAAGCGGCTCTCGGACCAGGCCGAGCAGTCGCTGGACCTGTCGATCATCCCGGTCCCGGGCGCCACCTTGCCGACCAGCCGCACGGTGGCGCTCTTCGGCATCGACGCGGCGCTCAACCGCGCCCTCTCCGACCGCATCGATGCGCCCTTCTGGTTCGACGCCAACCGCTACCCGGCCTACGTCGAGATCCGCGTGCAGGTGAAGGGCGGGGTGCTGCGCGTCATCGCGCCGCGCGACCGGGCCTTCGCCACCCAGGCCTACAACTTCATCTTCTACATGGCGCTGGCCACCATGGTGCTGACGGCGCTCTCGGTGCTGTTCATCCGTAACCAGGTGCGCGCCATCGAGCGGCTGGCCGCCGCCGCCGAGGCGTTCGGCAAGGGCGCGGACGTCGCCTTCAAGCCTTATGGCGCCAAGGAGGTGCGCCAGGCGGCGCAGGCCTTCCTGGCGATGAAGACCCGCATCCAGCGCCACGTCGAGCAGCGCACCACCCTGCTGGCCTCGGTCAGCCACGACCTGCGCACCCCCTTGACCCGGCTGAAGCTGGAACTGGCCCTGGCCGAGCCCGGCAAGCGCAACGAGGCGATGAAGCGCGACCTCGCCGAGATGGAGCACATGATCGACGAGTACCTGGCCTTCGCCCGCGGCGAGGGCGGCGAGGCGCTGGAGCGGATCGACGTGGCGCCGCTGCTGGGCGAAGTCAGCGAAGGGGCGGTGCGGGCGGGCGCCGAAGTGCACGTCGCAGCCGACGCGGGGCTGGCGGCCACCATGCGGCCTAACGCGATGAAGCGGGCGCTCTCCAACCTGGTGATGAACGCCGCGGCGCACGGCGAGCACATCGAGGTGGCGGCCCATGCGACGCCCTCCGGCGGGGTCGAGTTCGTTATCGACGACGATGGCCCCGGCATCCCGCCCGAGCGCTTCGAGGAAGCCTTCACCCCGTTCGGCCGCCTCGACCCCTCGCGCAACCAGAACGAAAAAGGCGTCGGCCTCGGCCTCGCCATCGCCCGCGACGTCGCCCGTGGCCACGGCGGCGAGGTGACCCTGGACAGGTCGCCACTGGGCGGGCTCAGGGCCGTGGTGAGGTTGCCGGGTTAGGCAGCCCACTTCCCTCCGCACCACCCCAAATGTCCGTCATGGCCGGCCGTCAGTGCCGGCCGCCCATGAACACCGCGGGACGAGTGGCCTTGCTCTGGCACGGCCATGGCGAAAATCGTGGTCGTGGGTCGCCGGGACTTCGCCCGGCGATGACGGAGATTCGGGTAAGGGAGGGTGTGGGCCTTAAAACCCCGCCCCGATCCGTCCCAGCCGCTGGCGCATCTGCTTCAGGCGTTTGTCGATCTCGGCCATGGTGCGGTTGAGGGCGCCTTCGTCGTCGCGCCAGACCTGGACGATGCGGCCCCAGACGAAGGTCATGGCCGCCAGCCGCGCCGGCGTGGCGCTGACTCCCGCCGCTTCCAGGATGGCGCGGGCGGTGAGCGGGAAGAGGCTCGCCAGCGCCACCGCGTTCTCGCCCTTGGCCATCGAGCGCAGCGCCTCGCGGCTCGGCTCCATCGCCTCGACGCGGGCCATGGTGGCGTCGAACAGGCGGTCGTGCAGGTCGTCGGACGCGGTGGCCGCGGTGGCGAGGGCGGCGCGGTCGAGCTTCTGGCTGAGCCGCAGCACCAGCATCGATTTGCCGGGCGCCTTGGCGTAAAGATCAGCGAAATCCACCCCGGCCTGCTCGGCGATCTGCCGCAGCGACACGTCCCGCCACGGCCGCTCGGCCGCCAGCGCCAGGGCGGCGGCTTCGGCCGCATCGAGGATGTCATCGCTCATCGCGCCTATCTAGCGGCCCGCCCCACCCGGCGAAAGCCGGGCGCCCATCTCAC
>DATAVF010000097.1:0-1796 GCA_036267835.1 Caulobacteraceae bacterium
GACCTGAACATGAAGGATTATGTCGAACGCTGCCTGCAGCCGATGCTCGCGTCACCGACCGCCGGCCTCGAAAACCGGCAGTTCGAGCTCGGCGCGGCGCTCTGGTTCACCCTCGGCGACCGCCGGCTGATCGACAAGTGCCTGCCCGAGGCCGCCACTCTGGAGCGCGAATTCCGCGAGAAAGACCTGCCCTACCCCGGCGGCGAGCGCCCGTCGATGAGCTGCACGCATCTCTATCGCGTGACGCGCGATCCGGGCCACCTCGCGCTCGCCAAACACTATCTCGACATCCGCGGGCGCGCCGACGCGCCGGGGCGTAGCCGCCACACCCAGAGCTGGCTCCCCGTGCTCGACCAGCGCGAGGCGGCCGGCCATGCCGTGAACGGCGCCACGCTGATCCTGTCGATGCTCGATGTCGGCGTCTACAGCGGCGACCGGCGCTATTTCGACGCCGCCCATGCGATATGGACCGACGCCGTCACCAACAAGCTGTACGTCTCCGGCGGCATCGGGCAGACCGGCAACGAAGGCTTCGGCCGGCCGCATGTGCTGCCCAATGTGTCGTCCTACACCGAAACTTGCGCGACCCTGATGTTCCAGAACCTCAACCATCGCTGGTTCATGGCGACGGGCGACGCGCGCTACATCGACCTGCTCGAGCGTGGCATGTACAACAACATGCTCGACGGCATATCCCATTCCGGCGACCACTTCTTCTACGTCAATCGCCTCGCCAGCGCCGGCGACGGACGCGACGAGCGCTGGCAGCACGCCTCGCTTGAATGCTGCCCGCCCAACCTGGTGCGCTTCCTCGCCTCGATGCCGGGGATGATCTACGCACAGGACCAGGCCGGCGCGATCCACGTCAATCTCTACGTCTCGAGCGAGGTCAGCTTCGCCGTAGGCGCCGGCACGCTGCATCTGGCTGTGGACAGCCAGATGCCCTGGCGCGGCCGCACGCAGATCAAAGTCGGCGCCGCCGCACCGCTGAAGACGGCCATACGCTTGCGCATCCCCGGCTGGGCGCGCGACCAACCGGCGCCGGGCGGCCTCTATCGCTACATGGATCGGGCGGGCCCGGTGACGATCACCGTGAACGGAGCAGCGGTATCCGCGCAACCGGATCGACTGGGTTACGTGGCCATCGACCGCGCATGGCGCAACGGCGACACGGTGGTGATCGACCTGCCGATGGCGCCACGCCGCATCGTCGCCGAGGAGAGTGTGCGCGAGACGTCGCGGCGCGTGGCCATCTCGCTCGGGCCGATTGTCTATTGCGCGGAATGGCCGGAGGCGCCTGGCCGCAAGGCGCTCGACCTGGTGGTGGCGCCCGACGCGCCGCTGACCCCGCGTTTCGACGCCGGTTTCATGGACGGCGCGATGCTGATCGATACCATGGCGCACCACGCCGCCGATGCGGCGGTCAAGGCCTCCAGGCTTACCCTGATTCCCTACCACCTCTGGGCCAATCGCGGCGCGGGCGAGATGACCACCTGGCTGCTGGCGGCGGACTACGAGGTGGGCGACGTCGGCCCGTCCGGCGGCCTGATCTTCTACAAGAACCCCGAGGCCGCGCGCGACGGCTGGCGCTATCTGGAGGCGATGCCGTTCGACCAGAGCCAGAGCGCGAAATGGGGTTGCTTCCGCCACGACGTCGCGGGCGCGAAGGGCACGGCGATCGGCACCGGAAAGCGCAACACTGCCGAAATGCTGCAGGGCTGTTCCGAGCCGGCCAGTGCCGCCCGCCTTTGCACCACGCTCAGCTTCAACGGCGTGAGCGACTGGTTCCTGCCGTC
>DATAVF010000098.1:0-4461 GCA_036267835.1 Caulobacteraceae bacterium
AGCCATTGCGCACGACGATGACGGTGCGGCCGGCGCCCACGGACGCGCCGGCCTGGTTGGTCGCTTCGGTGTCGCGGACGATGAAGTCGAGCGCGCCGCCGCGCTTGTCGTAGATGTCGCTGATCCGGCTGGTCAGGGTGACGACGTCGCCGGCATGGATCGCCTCGCCGCAGGTGAACGACTGCTCGCCGTGCAGCATGCGGCCCTTGTCGACGCCCAGCAGGCCCAGCACGTCCTCAGCCTCGGGCGCCAGGCTCTCCAGGCAGAAGAGGAAGGTCGGCGGCGCCGGCAGGTCGGGATGGCCGGCCGCGCGCGCCGCCGCGTCGTCGAAGTAGACCGGGTTGGTCTCGCCCGTAGCGTTGGCGAAGGCGCGCAGCTGGCCGGCTTCCACCGCGATGGCGCGCGGAGCGGTCTGGTGGCCGACGAACGCGCGGTCGAGCACGTCAGGCCTTGCCGTAGAGGGTGACCACGCAGGCCCCGCCGAGGCCGAGGTTGTGCTGCAGGGCGTGGGTGGCGCCCGCGACCTGCCGCTGGTCGGCCTGTCCGCGCAGCTGCCAGACCAATTCGGCGCACTGGGCCAGGCCCGTAGCGCCCAGCGGATGGCCCTTGGAGAGCAGGCCGCCGGACGGATTGGTCACGTACTTGCCGCCATAGGTGTTGTCGCCGTCCCAGATGAACTTCTCGGCCGTGCCTTCCGGCGTCAGGCCGAGGGCCTCGTAAGTGAGGAGCTCGTTGGCGGTGAAACAGTCGTGCAGCTCGACCACCTGCACGTCTTCGGGGCCGATTCCGGCCGCCTCGTAGACCTGCTTCGCGGCGGCCTTCGACATGTCGTAGCCGATGACCTTGATCATCGAGCGGTCTTCGAAGGTGCTGGGCGTGTCGGTGGTCATCGCCTGGGCCTTGATCACCACCTCGGCCTTGATGCCGCGGCGGCGGGCGAACTCTGGCGTGCAGACCACCGCCGCGGCCGCGCCGCAGGTTGGCGGGCAGCACTGGAAGCGGGTCAGGGGGCCGTAGATCTGCGGCGAGCCCAGCACTTCCTCGACGTTCAACGGGTCCTTGAAAATGGCGTAGGGGTTGTGCTTGGCGTGATCGCGGGCCTTGGAGGCAATCTTCGCGAAGGTCTCGCGGCGGGTCCCGTACTTGTCGGCGTATTCCTGGCCGGCGCCGCCGAAGAACTGGGCCGCGAACGGCGCCTTCGGGTCGATCGCCTGCAGGCTGTTCATTACCGCCGTCTGCCGCAGCATCGGGTTGGGGCGATCGGTGAAGGTCGAGCCAAGGGCGCCCGGGCGCATCTCTTCGAAGCCCAGCGCCAGGGCGCATTCCACGATGCCGGCCGCCACCGCCTGGCGCGCCAGGAAGAGGGCCGACGAGCCGGTCGAGCAGTTGTTGTTGACATTGATGATCGGCACGCCGGAGAGGCCGAGCCCATAGACCGCAGCCTGGCCGGCAGTGGAGTCGCCATAGACGTACCCGACGTAGACCTGCTGGGCGGCCGAGTAGGGCAGGCCGGCGTCGGCGAAGGCCGCGGCCGCCGCCTTCTGGCCCATCACGTCGTAGGTCTCGCTCTGCCCGGGCTTGGTGAAGGGGATCATGCCCACACCGGCCACTCGCACTTCGTTGGTCATCGCATCCTCGAATGTTGCGAGGCGAGCCATTCCATCCGGACCGGCGGAGGGTCAAATTCATTGTGAGCCGCTCACATGCCCGATAGGAATGGCAGATGCTGGACCCCAGGCTCAACCACGTCGTGGCGGTGGCGCGCACCGGCTCGTTCACGGCGGCGGCGCAGACGATCGGCCTCACCCAGTCGGCGGTGACCAAGGGGGTCGCCGACCTCGAGCGTCAGCTTGGCTACGCGATCTTTCACCGCACCGCTCGCGGCGCCCTGCTGACCGAAAAAGGCAGCGACTTCGTCGAACGCGCGGCGCGGCTGCTCGACGACGCCCGCGCCTTGCTGGAGGCGCCTTCGGGCACGACCGATGCCTATGCCGGGCCGCTGCGCATCGGCGTCTGCCCGGCATCGCTGGAGTGGCGGCTGATCGGACCGCTGGCGAACCTGCTGGCGCGCCACCCGAGCATCCGCTTCGACGTCAGCGGCGGGTCCTTCGAGCGCATGGTGCAGTTGCTGCGCAACGGCGCCGTCGATGTGGCCGTGGGCCTGGATGCGGCCTTTAGCGAGTGGCCGGACCTGCGCCGCGAACGCGTGCCGGACCTGGAGACCACCCTCTTCGTGCGGCGCGGGCACCCGGCCCTCGCCAAGGTTCCGGCCACGTTCGCCGACCTGGCGCAGCACGATTTCGTCGCGCCGTCCGACTCGCGGCCGTTCAGCTCGGTCATCCGCCATGTCTTCGAGAGCCAGGGCGTGGAATGGCGCACGCGGCTACACTTCATCGACTACTTCCCGATCGTGCGGCGCATTGTCGCCACGTCGGACGCCGTGGGCGTGGTTTCCTACACCCACGCCTCGACCCTGCGCTTCCAGCGCGACTTCGAACTGCTCGAACACCTCGTGTTGTTCGACTCGACCCGAATGTGTTGCGCCGTAAGGGGACGCTGGGAGTCCAAGCCCGCGGTGCGGGCCTTCATCAGCGCCATGCAGGGCGACGACACCGGCTACCCGTGGCCCAGAAAAGAGGGCCTTGCCGATCATTCGTGATCTGTCGATCCATGCCCGTAGGGAATGGGACGGCCACAGAATGAATTATATGGAACCCGGCGCCCCTGTTACCCCCCGCCGAAGTCGCTTGTGGCGACCCAAACGCCTTCCGGGGGAACGACCAGATGCGATTTTCACTCCGCGCGCCCAAGCGTGCGCCGCGCGCCTCGATTGCCCGCACCACCTTGCTGATTTCCGCCTCGGCCGCCGGCCTCACCGTGGCCGGCGCGGCCTTCGCCGCCGACGCCCCGGCCACGGCGCAAGGCGCCAACCCCAGCCCCGCCGACGCGACCGTCAGCGAACTGGTGATCACCGCCGAACACCGCACCACCAACCTGCAGCGCACCGCCGTCGCCGCCACCGTGCTCACCGGGCATGACCTGGAAGTGCGCGGCGTCACCACCGAGGACCAGCTGCAGTTCGCCACGCCGTCGGCCAACCTCGAGAACTCCGGCCAGAGCAACAACCTCAACATCCGTGGCATCGGCAAGTCGGAGACGGCCAGCACCACGGTGGTGGGCGTGATCATCTACCGCGATGGCCTCGCCACCTTCCCTGGCTTCTTCCAGGACGAGCCGTTCTACGACATCTCCAGCATCGAGGTGCTGCGCGGCCCGCAAGGCACCTTCGAGGGTCAGAACGCCACCGGCGGCGCGGTGATCGTCAACACCAACTCGCCCACGCTGGGCGGTCCGACCAGCGGCTATCTGCAAGGCCAGTACGGCAACTACAACGACGCCCAGGTGCGCGGCGCGGTCAACCTGCCGGTGGGCGACACCTTCGCCGCGCGCATCGCCTTCAACGACGAGTACCACGACACCTTCGCCAACATCACCGGGCCCTACACCGGCCATCCGGGCCGGCTGGAGGAATCCAACATTCGCCTCGGCATGCTGTGGGAGCCGACGGATCAGCTGAAGTTCAATTTCAAGAACGAATACAGCTACATCAACCAGGGCGGCTACATCACCAGCCCGCAGACGGCGACCTACGACGAATTCACCATCGGCAACAACGCGGCCAACCGGCAGCTGGATACGATCGTCCGCTCGGTGCTGACGGCCGACTACACCTTCAAGGACGGCATCGATCTGCGCTCGATCTCGGGCTACCAGCACGCCCGCGGCGTGCTAGCGACCGATCTCGACGGGACCAACGGCACGGGGCTGGCCAACGGCGCGACCTTCCAGGACCGCGCCTACGAGGACATCTACTCCGAAGAGCTGAACCTGATCTCGCCCGACACCGGCTTCTTCCGCTGGATCGGCGGCCTCTACTACCAGTACGACCACACCCTGATCCCGCCCAACGGCGGCTTCGATGACGAAGTCGTCCCAGGCGTCGTCTACGGCACCATCGCGGCCGACTATGCGCGTGAAACCACGGCCGCCTTCGGCCAGGTCAGCTTCAACTTCGACAACGGCTTCCAGATTCAGGCCGGCCTGCGCTACAGCCACACCCGCGAGCCCTCCGACGTGACCTCGCAGATCGTCGATCCGTACTTCGGCCTGATCCCCGGCCTGCCAGCGCCGGCAGGCAGCCATCAGGTGCAGGTCGACGAGGAAAACGCGGTCACCGGCAAGCTCGCGCTGAACTGGACGGTCAACCCGAACAACTTCCTCTACGCCTTCGTGGCCACCGGCAATAAGCCCGGCGGCGCGAACGCCACGGCGCTGCTCAGCCTGCCGCCGCACATCCACGCCGAGAACGTCACTGACTACGAGCTGGGCTGGAAGGCCACCCTGCTGGACGGCCACGTGCGCACCCAACTGGGCGCCTACTACGACCTCTACGACGACTTC